>NZ_JBJPHT010000011.1:0-153585 GCF_052939475.1 Phormidesmis sp. 146-20 | reverse complement strand
TTAACGTTTCTCCAAAAAATTGGGTATTCCAAAAAATCAAAAATCTGTGTAAGATATTCCGCAGGTGGAGATCACGCCCCGGAAATCTGATCTGGACAATCAGACTCCGAGGACTTCCACCTAAGTTATCGTTAGTAACTTCGGAGGCGTTCATGATTGTACTACGTCTGCTTTGCGATGGGATCTTGAAAGGTTGGAATCAAGATCCTGCATACCCTTCACACCTCTGGGGAACGTTTGAGCCGTCAGCGTTCCCATCCTCTTTGCACTAAACAGAGAGGACAAAACAACATGGCCGTTAGGAGACACCTTCCTGACTCGGTTTCGTTTAGCTTTGAGTTGCAATGCTCGTTAGTGAGACGATACCAAGTTACCGTTACCATGGATTTGCAAGAGCGATTGATTTTTATGCCCTCTGGCATTCTCTCGGATGTCAGGAATTGTATTGAAGAGTTTGTTGAACAATTGAGTGAAGTTGCTTCAAATCAATTAGCCTATCTCAAATGGGATGGCACGAGCGATTTGACCACTGAATATCAAGTGATTCGCGTATTGGCGGGCTATCAAGTGCAACGGTCTTTAATGAAGTTCGATATTGTCATGGGGGCTGGTTCACTCATACATTTGGAGGAATTGCACAACAAAAAGACAATTCAACTTTAGGGAGTCCTTGGGAAGCCCCCCAAATCCCCCACGAGGGACTTTGAACCGCAAATTGGTCTTAAAGTCCGCCAGAATTGGGCGGTTGGGGGGCAGAAGACTTCAACACCGCAGCGAAAAAGTTTGATCGAAGCGTTTAGAAAATTCAGAGACCTAGAAGATCGCCCTACAAATCCGTGAGCGTCGATCGAGGAATTGCATAGACATCTTTGCCTTGCCCGATCGCAAATCGAACCGACTGCCCCACCGTTTTGCTACACATCGTCGTAAAAACCATCAGTGCCGCGAACGTCAAAATCGTACCCATTCCAAACAAGCCGCGATAGCCCATCTGATCCGCCACAATGCCCAAAATCGGCCCAGCCAACGCAATCCCCAAATCAAAGCCGCCCATAAACAGACCAAAGATTCGTCCCCGCTCGTGAGGCTGACAGCGATCGGCAACCAGCGCAATCATAATCGGCAAAAACGCTCCGCCCCCCATGCCTTCGAGTGCCCCAGCTAACAAAAATGAAGTGCGATCTTGAGCCAGCCACAACAACAACATTGCGACTCCATAACAAGACAGCCCGATCGTAATAAAAATGCCTCGCCCATAACGATCGGACGCTCGACCCGTGACAAATCGCACCACAAAACTCGTCACCGCTGCCGCCGTATAAAACAATCCCGAATTTAGATCAACATCAGCCGCGTCAATATAAAGAGGAATGAAAGTGACAATTGTGCCAAACGCTAACCCGATTAGCAGCATCGTAAGAGCAGGAATGCGAATGCGATCGCTCAACAACACCTGCCAAAACGAAGCTTCTTTTTCTCCAACATCCAATTGAGAACGCACCGCCAAAGGAGGACTGACAATTTGAACCGCACAAATCAAACTAATCAGACCCAAAGCAGAAGAAACCAAAAACACAGGCGCAAATCCCTGCCAAGTCTGCAAATACCCTCCCATTGCTGGGCCTAGCGCCATTCCGATCGGGTTCACCAAACTCATGTAGCCAATCAGTTCACCTCGATTTTGCGGCGGAGAGATATCCACCACCAGCGCACTATAAGCCGTCGTAAACGCTGCAATACTGATGCCATGAAAGACGCGAATCACCATCAGCAACAAGAGCGACTGAGTGAATAAATGGCAAACGGGCGCGATCGCCGCCGCCGAAATCCCAATCAGCAGCACAACCTTACGGCCACGAGTGTCAGACATCTTGCCCAACATCGGCCGAAACACCAGCAACCCGACAGCAAACGCTCCCATGACCAGTCCAAGCTGTTGATTAGAAGCTCCGATCGACTTCACATAAGGCGGCAAAACAGGCAACAAACTCGCCAAACTCGCCCAAAACAGCAGCCCCGCCGTAAACATCCCTCCCAGATTACGCTTGGTCTGCATGCCGAGAGTTGCGATCGTATTCAATGCTCCAGTCCTTGTGATAGCTGCAAGAGTTTAGGATAACAAGTTTGGAGGGATGAAGGGTGAGGGATGAGGGATGAAAGGGTTTGGTTGTAGTTGCTCAGAAATTTACTTCCGATACATCGTGTTATCTTCGGGTTGCTGAACGATGTCATCAAATCACCTCTCAACTCCAGAAGCCTCCAGAAACAAAACCAATCAACGATTCATCCCTCATCCCTCATCCCTCATCCCTACTTCCTACTTCCTACTTCCTCGACATGATCGCAGGCATCAATACGCCATCAATCACATGAATCGTTCCGTTGTGGCTGAGAATATCGGTTTGCAAAACTTTTGTGTCGTTGACGGTCACACCAGTGTCGTCATGCTCGATCGCCACAATTGATCCTTCCATCGTTTCGGCTTCTTCGATTTGAACCAGGTCATCCGATCGCACGTCTCCAAACAAGATGTGATAGCCCACAATTTGCTTAAGCGTGTGCAAATCAAGTGATTCCAAAGTTCCTTCTGGCAATTTCTCAAACGCTTCGTCCGCAGGAGCTAACACCGTAAAAAACTCATCGCTTTCCAGCAGGGGTGCAAATCCTGTTTTTTCGACGGCCGCAACCAACGTTTTGAACTTTCCAGCACTTTTAGCAGTCTCTAATAAATTAGGTAAATCAAGCATGGTGTGTTTCGTCCTGTGAATTCCTACTTTGTTAAGAAATAGAAGGAATGGGAGCGATCGCACATCATTCAAAGGAGAGAAGTCCAGTTCCAATTCAAACTATGCCATTTCCTCGGCTGACAGATCTTCCCATCGCTTCCGCAAAAGTTGCCACTCGATTTGGTGCCATTCTTTCTCGTGCATCCAATCTGCGCCTGGATGTGATTTGACTGCTACAAATCCATATCGACGTGCCAAACGGGTTACTCGCACATTGGCATCGATAGAAAAGCCTACAATCTCTTGCAGCTCTAAATGACAGAAACCAAACTCAATCAAACGACTGGCAACTTCAATAGCATAACGATAACGTCCCCAATATTGGGGTGCTAACTCAATGCCCAATTCTGCTTTTGTCTCATCATCGCCCACCTGACGCAAACCACAGCAGCCAACTAACTCCTGCCGATTTTTGAGAGAAGCGATCGCAAGTTGATAATTACGGCGAGGTTGTTCTTCTGACCACTGAATAAACAGACGAAGTAACGCTCTTGTATAATCAGGTTCTACTTCTGTAGGCGCACAGAATTGTGCATACTGCGGATCAGCATGATAGGCGAGAAAGTTAGGCTCATCTTCTAGAGAAAAGTCACGTAACAGAAACCTTTTGGTGATGATTTCCATATTCAATAGAAAAGTTTATTAAAGAAGTAGATATCCAGGACTACCACTTCCTAATTTAATTATTGTCTCAATTTCTTGTCTAACTACTTGAATGAATGCCTCTTTCTTTTAACTGCTGCACAAAGTATTCCTCTAACGAAGGCCGGGCTACATGAATTGAAATTAACTGCGCCTTCATTAGTCGTAAACTAGCAATAAAATCTTGAGGCTCGCCGCGCAAATGCCCCACCCAGTTGCCTTCTTGAAATTCTAGATTTGCCAATCGCTGCTTGAGAATATCGGGATTTCCGCCTTTGACGACGACTTGGTAAGTATCAGCAGTTCCCAACAGATCTTGGAGCGACCCGATCGAGATCAATTCACCCTGAGCTAAAATCGCCACGCGATCGCACACCTTCTCAACATCCGACAGCACATGACTGTTAAAAAAAATCGTTTTGCCCTGCGCCTTGAGCGACAGAATAATTTCGCGAATTTGGTAGCGTCCGAGCGGATCGAGTCCTGACATTGGCTCATCCAAAAACACCAGTTCAGGATCATTAATCAACGCCTGCGCCATGCCAATTCGTTGCAGCATTCCTTTGGAATATTGACGGAGTTGCTTTTTTTTGGCGGCAGATTGCGCGAGTCCGACCAGATCCAGCAGTTCGGGAATGCGTTTTTTTTGAATCGATCGCGGCACTCCAAACAGTCCCGCCGTAAATTTGAGAATCTCCCATCCCGTCAAATAATCGTAGAAATAAGGATTTTCGGGCAGATAGCCCACTCGTTGTTTGACGGATCGATTGCCCAAAGATGCGCCCAGCAAGGTGGCTCGTCCCGATGTCGGTCTAACAATCCCCAGCAGCGTTTTCAAGAGCGTGGTTTTTCCAGCCCCATTTTGACCGAGCAATCCAAACGTTTCGCCTTGATAGATTGTCAGACTCACTTTCTTGAGCGATCCGATCTTCTGGTTGAGCCAAAACCCTGTGCGATAGACCTTGCTCAACTCAAACGTCTGAATCACGATCGCCCGATCGTTTTCAGCAGGTTCGCTCAGTAAATCCACAGCAGTATCCATCGTCTCTCGTCTCATTGGCTAGGTGATATTAAAACACTTTATCGGATGTCCTTCTCACTAGATTTTGCAGTCTTTTTTGCAGTCTTCTAAGTTAGGAAACTGAGTTCTGAGCATTTACTCTGGTAGTTGGTTGGGGTCGATGCCCTGCGATCGCAGATAGTTCTCCAATCGCTCTTTCGCCTGACGTTCCTGGTCTGCTCGTTGACGTTCCTGGTCTGCTCGTTGACGTTCCTGGTCTGCCTGCTGGCGCTCTGCCTCTTCGGGCAGCGGAATCAAGTCTCCTTCTGCGGTGAACCAGCGCAACTTTTGGTCGTGAATACCCAGTTCTAATCCCAATTGCTCACTGGGCAGTCTGCCGCTCTCGGTTGGAGTAATTTCCACATAAGTGCCGCCAAACAACCGAAACCCTGCAAACTCCATTGTCTGGGGATGAAACCAGTAATACTCTGGCACCCGCCACACGTCTTGATACAAGTCTTTCTTTTTGCCCCGATCCACCGTGGCCGTCGAACTCGACAATAGCTCAATCACCACATTCGGATACTTGCCGCCTTCTTCCCAAATTGCCCAACTGCGTCGATCGCGCTTCTCTGCTCCCAACACCACAAACACATCGGGGCCGCGAAAGTCCCGTTTTTTGAGCTGCTGCTCGTTGTAGTAGACCGTCAAGTTGCCAGAAATGTAGAAGTCGGAACGATCGCCCCACCAGAATTCTAATAGTCGAATCAGCAGGTCAATTTGGCGGCGGTGAAAGTCGGTTTCCAAGGGCGGCTCATCGCTGTAGAGGTTGGTGGGCGGAAGGGTCACATCGTCGGGCCAATCCATCTCCGCCTGAAGTTCAAGCGTGGTGTCCTCCAAAGGAGGCTGAGACATGTCCTGGATAGACGGTTGGATGGGAGTAGCATCGAGACGAACCATCGCGGTAGGCTCCAATAGCGCTGCTTTTAGTTTAGCGGTTGAGGGATGACGCATTTGTCTGGAATCTAAGTATCCAGTTCTTTGAGCAGTACACCCAGAAATGGCGCGAAAAATGGCGCGAAGTTCCTATCTCATCTCACAGGGGCGATCGTCTACTCTGGCAGTTGGTTGGGGTCGATGCCCTGCGATCGCAAATAGTTCTCCAATCGCTCTTTCGCCTGACGTTCCTGATCTGCTCGTTGTCCTTCTGCCTCTTCGGGCAGCGGAATCAAGTCTCCTTCTGCGGTGAACCAGCGCAACTTTTGGTCGTGAATACCCAGTTCTAATCCCAATTGCTCACTGGGCAGTCTGCCGCTCTCGGTTGGAGTAATTTCCACATAAGTGCCGCCAAACAACCGAAACCCTGCAAACTCCATTGTCTGGGGATGAAACCAGTAATACTCTGGCACCCGCCACACGTCTTGATACAAGTCTTTCTTTTTGCCCCGATCCACCGTGGCCGTCGAACTCGACAATAGCTCAATCACCACATTCGGATACTTGCCGCCTTCTTCCCAAATTGCCCAACTGCGTCGATCGCGCTTCTCTGCTCCCAACACCACAAACACATCGGGGCCGCGAAAGTCCCGTTTTTTGAGCTGCTGCTCGTTGTAGTAGACCGTCAAGTTGCCAGAAATGTAGAAGTCGGAACGATCGCCCCACCAGAATTCTAATAGTCGAATCAGCAGGTCAATTTGGCGGCGGTGAAAGTCGGTTTCCAAGGGCGGCTCATCGCTGTAGAGGTTGGTAGGAGGAAAAGTAACATCGTCGGGCCAATCCATCTCCGCCTGAAGTTCAGGCGTGGTGTCCTCCAAAAGAGGCTGAGACATATCCTGGATAGGCGGTTGGATAGGAGTAGCATCGAGACGAACCATTGCGGTAGGCTCCAATAGTGCTGCTTTTAGTTTAGCGGTTGAGGTTACTTTAGCCGTTAATCTACAATCCATAAATCTGGATGCGCTGGCTCACTAATTTTGCTTAAACTTTGAGTGTTCCTTTTTTAGTAGTGACACCAATGGATCGATCGAAGTTTGTCGCCTATCTCACAGGGGCGATCGCCCTTTTTTTGGGCATCGGCTATCTCGTTCTCGTACAACTGCTCGATTTTCGCGGTGAAATGTTGCCTGCCCCGATCGTCGAACTAACGCCAATCGTCCACGGTTTCCTCAAAGGGTCGCTTGTGCAACTCTTCGGCGACGGACTCCAGTTCTAATGGCTGTGGCTCGTCGTCAAGGTGGGCATCCAGTTGCAGCGGTCGAACCACTTTAGCGATCGCATCTTGCACAAACGATTTGATAAACTCATCCCGCCGATTGAGTTGAAACTGCCGCTGCACCACTTCAGTAATGCCCCCGTCGCCCCAGTCCTGATTTTGCCGAAAGTATTCAATAAAGCTTTTGCCCGCAATTCGCGTCAGATAAGCCGCACTCACACCCTGGATCGCCCGACCCACCAAAAAGCCGCCCACACTCAACTGCAACGCTCTGGAGACTAGCTCGATCGCCCCTCTCACCACACCCAAACTCACCAGCGTCTTTGCGAGAGAAAACGCCAACTCTCGTCCTCGTTCTAGATTAATTTCACAGCCATACACCTTGCCAATCTCGACCACCATCTGAGCATGAACGGCCGCCGTCGCCAACAAATCCACCACAGGCAACGGCGTGACGGCAACCACGCCCGCCCCAACCCACTGGAAGCGATCGACGATTTTGTCCGCCTGTTTTCGTCGTTGCTCATCGATAAGATCTCGTGCATCTTCTCCGAGCCGCTGAGACTGCAAGAGGATGTTATCTGCTAACAGATCATCGCCCTCCGATCGCAAAATCTCCGCCATCCGCCGAATCAACGGCATGATCTCCTGATCCATCTGCACCGTTTCCCCTGTCACCAGTCGGATCGGTTGAGGATTCGCAGCGATCGCCATTACATCCCCAGAAGGAACGATGCCTCGAACTCGCTCCCGCAACCGCGCCAAAATCGCTTCTAAATCTTCTTCAGGAAACAGATCTGCTTTATTCAAGACAATCATCGATCGCTTGCCAATCTCCGCCAACAACTTCAACGGATCGTATTCTGACTGACGCAAATCGTTGTCTAAAACAAACACTAACAAGTCGGCTTCAGCAGCCCAGCGACGGGCTAACTTTTCGCGATCGCTGCCTCGCGCCCCCGCTTCCAAGATTCCTGGAGTGTCAGTGATTAGGATCTCGCGATCGACTCCCTTAAGCGGCAATCGGTAAGTTTCGCCCACTTCGGTCGTCCCCATTGGTGCCCCCACTTTGCCCACTATTCGCCCGATCAGCGCATTCACAACCGACGTTTTGCCCGACGAACCTGTACCAAAAACCACAACTCTGATTTCGCCACGAGCCAGATTTTGCTCGATTTCTCGCGATCGACTCAGCAGTTCTCGCCGCACCACTTCGTCTTGAATCTGCTTTAACTGTCGCCGCACTGCTTTGAGATTTTCTTCTGCCGCCTCTGACTTGATGGGTGAAACGGTAGGAATGGGACGGCGACGCTTCTTTGCCTGTCTTGGTAGCCAAAAAAAGTAATAGACAAACGTACCAATCAAGACCGCCATCAGCACCGTGATCAAGAAGATCAACATCGGCCCCAAAAATGGGTAGTACGACAACTGCCAAGACAATCGAGACAGCGAATCAATTAGCCAAATCATCAGCCCCAAAATGAGCGTCAGACCAATAATCAAAGTCAAAAGACGAGGAAGTGGCATAGCGAAGAGGCGATAGAAATCTTTCTCTATTTTGCGTGATCGATCGCCATCAAAAAGACGCTGAGGAGTGAAATCGATCGTGGTTCAGTTGAAGGATAATTTTCTACGGGATTTTTGAGCGCGCTAATTTTTATCTTCTTCGCTCTGATCAGTAGTTCGATCGCTCCGTTTAACTTAATTGGGTTGGTGAGACTTTAAAGGCTATCTGTCAGTCTTTATGGCAACTTGAAGTTGAAAGCCAAGACACTGAGCAGAAGTTATACTGAACCGAGTTGCTAAATTCGGAAGTATGTTACCTAACTCAAATAACTTTGTGATGATCGCAGATGATGGTCGAATTAATATTTCGGCTCAGTCACCAGCACAAGCCAAGATAGCGATCAAGGCGTTGAAGCTCAAGAAAAAAGAATATGCTTTAGTGAAAAGGGAATTGACTCAACAGCAAAAAGTGATTCGCGCAGAATACACTGACCAAGTGCGTCAACAAGGATCTAAGGTCAGAGGTGGTGGTAGCATTGGTCGCCTTGTACGAACTGTTCAAACTATAAATCGTGATGCTGACCGCCGCGCTTTAGCTCAACAACTTGCACCTCTAGAAGAACAAAAGAATGGGGTTGATGGAATTATTATGACAATTGACCAAGCAATTCTTCAACTTGAAAAATACATTATCGAAAACTCTTGAATAAATGCTGCTGTAATTTAATTGCTGTATCTAGAGCCAAATTGAACTTCATTTGAAAAGGAAACCCTGAATGGGAAATATCGCGCATTACTTCCAAACCCTTGAGATTGAACCAGAAGCAACTCAAGCTGAAATTAAACAAGCATATAGAGCCTTAATTCTAGTTTGGCATCCCGATCGTTTTTGCGACAATCCCAGGCTACAACAAAAAGCAGAAGTCAAAATCAAGAAGATTAATGCTGCCTATGAATTTCTAAAATCTCATCAACCTCAAGTCACTCAGGCTGAGGCAGCACCAGCGCCTAAACATAAACAGCCTGCTGAACCACGTATAAATTGTGAAAAACTCCAGCAACTACTTGAATTAAAAAAATGGAAGGATGCTGACCTTGAGACAAAGCGACTTCTGCTTGAGTTGATGCATAGAGAAAAAGATGGCTGGTTGCAGCCAGATGATATCAAAAATCTATCTCCACAGTCTCTCCTTGCAATTGATAGATTATGGACTCAACATAGTGATGGCTATTTTGGGTTTAGTGTTCAGAGTAAGATTTGGCATAGTCTAGGTTGTAAGTCATCTCCAGAGGTATCTGTCCAGACAATGAGTGAGAATAGGTTTGGCAAAGCCGTGTACTGGTACGTCAATAATATGTGGCTGTCTCCGTGGGATGCTTTTAATTACGAGGCTCAAAATGTCAAAGGTAGCTTGCCCAGAGAATATATCTTTGCGTTGAGCGGCTGGCGAAGCTATACCAAGGGTTGGACTGGTTACATGCTGTGGAGATTTGACGAGATTTTTCTAAAACTCATCTAAGCTCAAATAATCTGGCAATAAATATCTAATATCTATGGGATTACGATGACTCCACAACTTGAAGCGGCGGTTGCTTTGCAGTTGCGCCTTGCGCTAATCGCTGCCATTCGATCGCTCTCACTCACAGAACGTGAACAACTGCTCCAAATCCTGACTCAAAACGATTCAGCTTCAGATTCTCTAACCGACCTCAAAACGCTCAATGCTCAATTTCGGCAAGGCACTTCACTCAGCCAGCTACTGGTCACTCAAAACCCTACCACTGTGCATAACCTCAAAGATTTGACTCTTGAATTTTGGTCTGAAG
This sequence comes from Phormidesmis sp. 146-20, assembly GCF_052939475.1. Lineage (NCBI taxonomy): Bacteria > Bacillati > Cyanobacteriota > Cyanophyceae > Leptolyngbyales > Leptolyngbyaceae > Phormidesmis > Phormidesmis sp. 146-20. The sequence goes on along the minus strand of NZ_JBJPHT010000011.1, from coordinate 143,612 downwards.
AAGACTCAATTGAAGACTTTCTCACCTTCCTGCGGCAACAGCGTCAAGCAGTAATCTAACCAAACTGGTTAACCGCTTTGCCGGGAATAAATGTTAGTTTAGGACTGGTTGACCTTCCCCTAGAGTTATGTTCTATGACCCCTTTACTACCAGTTGTTCATAGCGATAGAGACATATTGGGAGGAACCCCTGTCTTTGTAGGGACTCGCGTGCCTGTTAAGAACTTGCTTGATTATCTTGAAGCAGGCGATTCTTTAGATCAATTTTTAGATCATTTTCCTAGCGTGAGCCGCCAACAGGCGATCGCAGCCCTAGAGTTGGCCAAAGAGATGCTAATTGCATATGCGAATTCTGCTGAGTGAATGTTTGCCAAGACCTCTCAAGTGTGAATTAACTGATTACAACATCTGGGCCAAATAATCTTGTCGCATTTGTTGCAACTGTAGAGCATTGCAATTTATTTAGAGTTCTCTACTGATTGAGATTTCTATTTTCACTTGTTTTATATCTATAAAAGTGTCAGTTCTACGGCAGCTTAGACAGCAGACTCATTAAATCACCAGGTAGTTGACTTTAAAATACGAATTTCCTATCTTCTAGAGGTTAACAAGATGTCAGACTCAAATCTGAACGTCCTACCCTAGTTGAGATCAAGCGTATGAGCCTTTTTGACCAAATTTTGAGCGCTGTCAGCAATCCCCAACAGCAAGCCAGCCCCGATCAGCTAGGCGGCATCCTCAACGTTGCCCAACAACTCGGTAGCGCTCACGGCATCGATCCCTCCATGACCCAGACCGTTCTCTCAGTTGTCGGCGGCTATGTACGATCGTCCCTTCAAGAAAAGCAATCGACAATGGGCGGCGACCAGGTACAGTCACTCGTCAATCAATTTAGTGGATTGGGCGGCAACCCTCAATCCGTGCAGGCGATCTTCTCTCCTGACCAGCAGCAACAAGTCACCAGCGACGTAGCCCAGAGAACCGGACTCAACGCTGGAACCATTCAAGCGATGCTGCCCGTGCTGATTCCGATCGTCCTCAATCTCCTGCAAAGCGGCGCAAACACACAAAACGCGCAAGCCGGAAACCCTGTCCTCAATGCCTTTCTAGACTCAAATCAAGACGGCAATTTGGATGTCGGTGACGTGATGGGTTTGGCTGGCAAGTTTCTCAGCCAGCGCTAACGATCGACCTGTGGGGAATCTTTCGTAACAGGCTTGATTCCCCAGACTGCAACCGACTTTAGTAACGAGCTTTTGTGAACGTCTTAGCAGGTGCCCCATTGCCGCTGCGGGGTTCACGAGGCTTTGCTTTATTGACCTTTAGCTCACGATCTAGCCATTCTGCGCCGTCTAGCTCTGCGATCGCTGCGTCTTCTTGGGCTTCGTCTTCCATTTCGACAAAGGCAAAGCCACGCTTTCTGCCTGTTTCTCGGTCAGTGGGAAGGCTGACTCGACTCACAGTGCCATACTCAGCAAACACTTCCCGAAGATCCTCTTCAGTCGCCTGAAAGGACAGGTTGCCTACGTAAATAGTCACGATTCTCTCCAAACCAGTTGTGAGGGCGAACTCGGTCAGGGCATCGAAGCGGTCAGTCATACCCTCCGGGGCAACTGTAACCGAACTCTTGTTCGCCAACGATTATAACTGAATCTTCCTAAAAATAGAAGCACAGCAAAGGCGTTTAGTCTAGCGATAAAAACAGGAATTCTTATCAGAAATGTGATGAAGTCTTATAAGCCCGCAACGGCTTTGCTGATGAGCAATATGAACTTTGACTTTGAGTCGATCGCTCTCCACAACAGCAGGTTAGACTTCACAAAAATTTATAGCTCTTTCTGTAAATAATTGCTCTAACACAGGTAATCAAAGAAACATGACCGTCCTTTAACCCGCTTACTTCTACAAATTTAGAAATTCTTTAGAATTAGGTGAAACGGTGTCTGAGCGGTCGTTCTGGTTAAGCAAAAATTAACTTTATCTCAATACTTACGTAGAGTAAAGTCGAGTTTTTGAACGTCTTAACCTGGTCTTTAAGGTCTAGGTGTACCCTGATGAGGTTATCTCTATAACTGTCTAGACTCTATGGATTTTTCCCTGAATGCAACTCGTTTGAGACGGTCTATCCCTGTGCTTGCCCTGGTCTTGGGTCTAGCGTCTTGCACCTCTCAAACTGCTACCACGCCTACCGCAACAGGTAGCCCAGCGGCAGGTGGTGCGAGTCCTGCGGCTCCTGCGGCAGCGGGTGGTGCATCGGTCTCAATCAGTGGAGCAGGCGCAACGGCTCCTAACCCGCTCTATCAGCGGTGGTTTCAAGAATATAACAAGATCAATCCGAATGTGCAGATCAGCTATGACTCTGTAGGAAGTGGCGCAGGAGTGAAGCGATTCCTTGATCAAACTGTTGACTTTGGCGCAACCGATGCCCCGCTCAAAGAAGAAGAGCGCAAGGCACTGCCTGCCGATCGCGGTCAAGCGATTCAACTTCCCACAACCGGTCTGTTTGTTGTATTTGCCTACAACTTAGATGGCGTAGACAACCTCAAGCTTTCTCGTGAATCATTCTGCGGCATCGTGGATGGGACAATCAAAGCCTGGAACGATCCTAAAATCGCTAAAGACAACGCAGGAGTCACCCTACCGAGTGATCCACTCACCTTTATTCACCGCTCCGATGGCAGCGGAACAACTGACATCTTCACCAAACACATTGCCAAGGCCTGCCCCAACTGGAAAGCTGGTTCTGGTAAGACCGTCGAATGGCCGACTGGAACAGGTGCCAAGGGTAACGAAGGAGTCAGCGCTCAAATTCAACAAACCAAGGGCGCGATCGGCTACACCGAATACTCTTACGCCAAAGAGACTAATTTGAAGACTGCAACCCTGGCGAACAAGTCAGGTTCATTTATCACACCGACACCTGAATCGGCAGCAAAAGCCCTCGAAGGGGCGACTGTCCCGGCTGATTTTGCGCTGCAAGTCTCTGATCCTGAAGGTAAAGACGCTTATCCAATGGTCAGCTTGACCTGGGTCTTGCTGTACGAAAATCCCAAAGATCCTGTCAAAGCCAAGGCGTTGTCAGAGTTCTTACGCTGGGCATTGAAAGACGGTAGACAATACGCCAGCGAACTGGGTTATCTTCCGCTACCAGAGGATCTGGCAACAAAAGTGGCCGCAGCCTTAGATACTATCAAAGTAGCGGCAAAGTAGCGGCTAAATAACGTTTGTCCTTCACGCTGGTCTTGCTCCTCACCTCCACACTGCTTCCCTTTTGGTAGATTTTATGGCTCTGTCAACCAATCCCGCTTCGATGTCTACCGCCCGATCTGATTCGTCACGGCTCATTGACAATAGCTTTGTCTGGGTGACTGGCGTTTTTGCAGTTGGGGTCGGCTTAGTGTTGTTGGCGATCGCCTTCAATGTTGGCAAAGAAGCCATCCCAGCGATCCAGAAGTTTGGTTTGGGTTTTTTAGTCACCAGTCGTTGGAGCGTCAACGATGAAGTCTTTGGTGCATTCACCCAAATTTACGGCACGATCGTCACCTCCTTTATCGCCCTTCTGATTGCAATTCCGATCGGCGTTGGCGTGGCGCTATTTCTCAGCGAAGACTACCTGCCCGATCGCATCAAGCAGCCGATCGTATTTTTGATCGAGTTGTTGGCAGCAATTCCTAGCGTGGTCTATGGGCTGTGGGGCATCTTCGTGCTGATTCCTCTACTCAGACCGTTTGGCATCTGGCTCAACAGCACCTTTGGCTGGTTTCCTCTCTTTAGCACCGCTCCTGCTGGGCCGGGCATTTATGCAGCAGGGATCATTCTATCCATTATGATTCTGCCGATCATCGCTGCTATCTCACGAGATGCTTTGGTCGCTGTGCCGTCTGAGTTGCGTCAAGCCGCTTATGGATTAGGGGCGACGCGCTGGGAAGCGATTTTTCAAGTCATCCTGCCGGCCGCGTTTTCAGGGATTGTCGGAGGTATCATGCTGGCACTCGGTCGGGCAATGGGCGAAACAATGGCAGTGACGATGGTCATTGGGAATTCCAACACGGTCAATCCGTCTCTGCTGTCTCAAGGCTCAACCGTTTCCTCGCTGTTGGCCAACCAGTTTGCTGAAGCCAGCGGACTCCAGGTTTCTTCTCTGCTGTATGCCGCTTTGATTTTGTTTGGCTTGACCCTCGTCGTCAACGTTTTGGCAGAACTGATTGTGCGCCGCTTTAGTCTAAAGCTCTAGTTAATCATGAAGATGCTTTGGTTTGCTGAATTGGATTGAGGAAAAAATTTAAGATGACAAGTCCAGAGTTTGCAAGTTCTATCCCAAATATGAAGCGATCGCCGACCTCGCCTCGTACCTTATTCGCGTCGGCAATGACCATTCTCACCTTTGTTTGTGCGGCTCTGGCACTGATCCCACTGGTCGCTGTCATCTCCTACGTTCTGATCAAAGGCACCTCTCGCCTCAACTTTGAAGCCTTTACCCAGTTGCCGCCTGCGCCCGGAAGATCTGGCGGAGGATTTGGCAACGCCCTTGTGGGCACCCTCTACACAGTGGGCATCGCCTCTCTGATCAGCATTCCCTTTGGCATCATGGCGGCAATTTCGCTGTCTGAGTTTTATCGAGATACTCGGCTGGCAAACTGGATCACCTTTCTCACCAACGTTCTCAGCGGCGTTCCGTCGATCGTCGTAGGTGCCTTTGCTTACTCGACCGTGGTTTTGGCAACCAAGAGCTTTTCCTCAGTAGCCGGGGGGATTGCGCTGGCGGTGTTGATGTTGCCGACGATCGTTCGGACTGCGACCGAATCCCTAGAAGCGGTGCCCAGAGATTTTCGGCAAGCAGCGATCGGGCTGGGAGCAACTCGCATTCAAACGACTTTATTGGTGGTGCTGCCTGCTGCCATTCCAGCGATTATTACAGGCGTGATGCTGGCGATCGCGCGTGCGGCCGGAGAAACAGCCCCCGTTTTGTTTACGGCCTCTTACAGTGGATATTGGGTCAAGTCTCTCTGGGAGCCGACCGCCACCATGTCGCGATTGGTGTTTGACTTTGCGACAGCCCCCTATCCCAATCAACAAGAACTAGCCTGGACAGGCTCTCTGGTACTGGTCGCATTAGTGTTGATCACTAGCATTCTTTCTCGTTGGATCATCAAACGCAAGTAGCCTCGTCCAGAATGATTGGATTCTAGGCACCTCTCACAGTTTCAATCCTCTATCCCACCTGAATCTATGACCTCCGAACTTCAGAGCGCCCGCAAAACCGAAACAGTGTTTCGCACCGAAAATCTCAACATCTATTACGGCAGCTTTTTGGCGGTGAGAGATGTGTCGATCGAGATCCCCAAAAATCAAATTACTGCTTTTATCGGACCGTCTGGCTGCGGCAAAAGTACCGTTCTGCGCTGCTTTAATCGGCTGAATGATCTGATCAAGAGCTTTCACATCGACGGCAAGATTTTCTATCATGATTCTGATCTCTACGCTGCGGACATTGATCCGGTAGCCGTCCGAAGACAGATTGGTATGGTGTTCCAAAAGCCCAATCCTTTCCCCAAGACAATTTACGACAACATTACCTTTGGGCCGCGTCTGCTGGGCTTTAAGGGAGACATGGACGAATTGGTGGAGCGCGCACTCAAGCAAGCCGCCCTCTGGGACGACGTGAAGGATAAGCTCAAAGCACTGGGCACTGACCTCTCTGGCGGACAACAGCAGCGTCTCTGTATTGCGCGTGCCGTCGCCGTCCAGCCTGACGTGATTTTGATGGACGAACCCTGTTCTGCGCTCGACCCAATTTCTACCCTCAAAGTTGAAGATCTCCTACAAGAACTCAAAGAAAAGTACACGATCCTGATCGTGACTCACAACATGCAGCAAGCCTCTCGTACGGCCGATCGCACCGCTTTCTTTAACGTGATCGCCAACGAAAAAGGTCAGCGAACCGGATATATCGAAGAGTACGATCAGACAGAAGTCATCTTCCAGGCTCCCAAAAAGAAAACGACTCAAGACTATGTGAGCGGTCGTTTTGGCTAATTTTTAGACCTTAGACCCCGGACTTGAGACTCTAAAACCAAGACCTTGAATTCTATTGAGTTTGAGGTCTTTTGTCTTGGGTTGTCCAGCCGCTATCCAACGATGGGTAGAAAATGTCATCGCGATCGCTCCCCAGTGATCCCCTCAACCCTAATCACGGTACGATGAGGAAACTGTATTTTTGTTTACTGCTGGAGCGGCTTATGAAGCGATATTTGTCCCGCCTGCTGGCTCTGGTGTTGGTAGTGGCGATCGGGCTGTCTGGTTGCACTTCTGCTTCGCCAGGTGGCATGACCGGAAACTACCGAGAAGACACCCTTTCCTTGATTGCCAGCCTCAGATCTGCCCTAGAAGTTCCACAGGATGCGCCTGATAAAATTGCAATTCAGAAAGAAGCCCGTACCAAAATCAACGACTTTGCCTCTCGCTATCAGCGCGACACTTCGGTCATTAAACTCAACTCATTTACAACGATGCGAACTGCGTTAAATTCGCTGGCGGGTCACTACAGTTCCTATCCCAATCGCCCGGTTCCTGAGAAGCTCAAAAGCCGCGTTGAGCAAGAGTTTCAGCAGATCGAGATTTCTTTAAAGCGCGGGGTCTAAGACTTCCCTAAACGCCGAATAAAGACAATCAAGCGTTCAAGCTTTTCCACCTGTAGATCTTTGATGGATGTAGTGCCTCCGTTCCTAAGAATTGCTAGGCAGCGGTTTCTACAAGTCACCAAAATCTACAGGTGGAAATTCTTTAAACGCTCGCTTCTGTTTTCATGAAGCGATTGAGCATAGAGACGGGCCGCTGCTCGTAATTCCAGGCAAAGGCGTGACGAAAGGCGGCATCTTGACAGGCTTGCAGTTGCTCAAATCCGATGATGTCATGGGTCAGCAAACTTTCATATTCAAAGGGCAACCTCACATCATGCAAGCCAGCATTATCTGTGCAGATGGCGATATCCACTCCCGCATCAAAGCAGCGATCGAACACGTCCTTGAGTTGCTGAATGTCCTGAAGCGTCCCCGTTTTGAGATAAGTTGTAGGACAGACTTCCAGACATTGCCCTCGTCGCGCCACTTCTTTGAGCAGATTGGGATGCAGCAAAGGAATTTGAATGCCATGTCCAATTCGCATCAGATAAGGCAGCAGTTCGGGATAGCAGCCGTCTTTGGTTTCGTAGACATGCCCGGTGGTTTTGAGGTTGAGCGATCGCGCATAGGCGTAAAGTTCCACCCACTCATCCAACCGTTCTGCATAGTGACTGTCGCCCCCCGCCACATCAACGGCGCACACATAATCAGACTGAGCCGCCAGATCGACGATCGCTCGATTCACTTCATAAGGCAGGCGCGAGTGCATACAGAGAATTTGGCTGCTGACGATCGGGTACTCAACAACCTGGCTAGCTTTGCCCACAATTTCGACAATCTCAGCCATTTGATCAATTCGCTGGGTCTGAGTCAACGTATGATCGGTTCTCAGAAATGGCGTGTAGCGCAACTCTAGATAAGCCAGATTCTCAAAGATGTAGGCCCCCCGCATTAAGCGATAAATGAAATAAGGCAGGGCCTTCGCCGTTTGTACCCCTTCCACCAGCGTGTGAAGCTCCAGATATTCGTCTAACGTATTGCGAGGGCGCGTGTAAAAGTCTTCAAATTCAGAATAGTCAGGAAAGCGATCGGCTAACTCTGACTGTTCGCGATGCAAGTACCGCCAAAGCACTCTGGGAACCACTGACCCGCCCAGGTGACGGTGAAGTTCTGCATATAAAGCCACAAGGCACCTCTTCTGATGATGTTCGTAATTCCTCCTATTCTGACGTTTGTCTCAAAAGTTGTCTGGCGCTCCACGATACCAATTGGGTGGCAATAGAGTCTAAACCTGTTTGGATGGACAGTCGATCGCCGCTCTCTTCATCCTCAGATCAAAAAGCGGCGAAGGAACCTCCTACAATGGACATATTGATTTCAGACACCGCGCACCCGTGTCGCCAGGTAGAGAGGGAGAAAAATTTATGGATTTAGTCGCGCTGCAAGGCGTATTAGATAACGTTTCGTTTGCCGTCCTGTTTGCCACAATGCTGATTTATTGGACGGGCGCGGCATTTCCTCAGATTCCGGTCTTACCTGCTTGGGGGACGGCGGGAATGGCGATCGCCAACCTCTGTATCGCTACCCTTTTGGGCGCACGTTGGCTAGAAGCAGGCTACTTTCCCCTTAGCAACTTATATGAATCTCTGTTTTTCTTGACTTGGGGCATTACGGCCATTCACCTATTTGCTGAAAATCGCAGCAGTAGCCGTCTGGTTGGGGTCGTGACCGCTCCCGTCGCGATGGCGATCACTGCGTTTGCAGCTTTGACGCTTCCTGATACGATGCAGGCTTCGGCCCCCCTGGTTCCCGCATTAAAGTCTAACTGGCTGATGATGCACGTTAGCGTCATGATGTTGAGCTATGCGACGCTGATGGTCGGGGCGCTGCTGGCGATCGCCTTTCTCGTCGTCACTCGTGGTCAAAATGTTGAATTGCGCGGCAGTTCAGTGGGGACGGGTGGCTATCGCGACAAATCTTACCGACTCAATCGGGCGGAGGATTCTCAATCACCCACAATGGCACTGCAAACCGGAGGCACGGCTGTTTTAGAATCTGTTGCGACTCAAGCCGTTCCGCTCTCTCCTCAGCGTCTCAGTTTGGCAGATACGTTGGATAACATCAGCTACCGCGTGATTGGGCTGGGCTTTCCGCTGCTGACGATCGGCATCATCGCTGGTGCAGTCTGGGCAAACGAAGCCTGGGGGTCTTACTGGAGTTGGGATCCTAAAGAAACCTGGGCGATGATCACCTGGCTCGTCTTTGCGGCTTACCTGCACTCGCGCATTACCAAAGGTTGGCAGGGTCGTCGTCCCGCTCTTCTCGCCGCTACCGGATTTGTCGTTGTCTGGGTATGCTATCTGGGTGTTAACCTTCTAGGCAAGGGACTTCATAGCTACGGCTGGTTCCTCTAATCCCGCCTCGACCCTACTCTCCTTTCCACGATTAGAACCCACATGGATAACGGATACTCCCCCCTCAGAGATGATGAAGTGTTGTTTGTCGATCGCGGTCGCGTGTTGATGACCAATCCGACGTTCAAAGTCATCGAGTTTTTGGATGCGCTGGCTCAGGCTATTAGCGATCGCGAAGAAGACTGGTCAGAAGATAAAGAAGATTGGTTTGGTGACGGTCTAGCCTGCGAGGCCTTGCGCTTTGGGACGGGTGGCTGGCAGCGAGGCAGGGTGAGGATTCGATTAGAATTTATTCCTGAAAAAGTGCCCAACAAACTGCCTGAACGATCGTCCGCTTCCCGTCCTTCAGAACAGCCCCTAGAAAGAATTCGCGCCAAGCCGATCGAGACGTTTTACCAAGACCCTGAAGACGATCGCTACTAGATGACTCGCCTCCTCTGGACACCGCTCCACGCTCGACTACACCGCACGCTCAAAGAACGCAGGCTACTCACAAAAAGTCAGTCTGTGCTGGTAGCGGTTTCTGGAGGTCAGGACTCGCTCTGTCTCATTAAGTTACTGCTGGATTTGCAGCCCAAATGGAATTGGAATCTGGCGATCGTTCACTGTGACCATCGCTGGCGCTCCGACTCCGAGGAGAATGCGGGCTTTGTGGAGAAACTGGCGCGATCGTGGCAACTTCCGTTCTTTCTGCAAACGGCGGATCAAATTCCAAAGAGTGAGGCAGACGCGAGAGAATGGCGCTATCAGTGCTTTCAAGTGATCGCCCGTGAGAATTATGCTGCGATCGTCACCGGACATACTGCCAGCGATCGAGCCGAAACTCTGCTCTACAATTTGATTCGAGGCAGCGGTGCGGATGGGTTACAGGCATTGAGTTGGAAGCGAACCATCTCCCCCACGCTCAACCTTGTCCGTCCGCTGCTAGACACAACGCGCGCTGAAACTGCCCAATTTTGTCAAAATGCCCACCTTCAAATTTGGCAAGACAAAACCAATCAAGACTTAACCTACGCCCGAAATCGGATTCGTCAAGAGCTATTGCCTTATCTGCAAACCCACTTCAATCCGCAAGCAGAGCAAAATATCGCCCAAACTGCCGAACTCCTCACCGCCGAGGTTGAATATCTAGAAAAAACAGCCGCTGACCTGAGAGAAAAAGCTACGAGTTCGTCAGGGCTAAATCGATCGCGCCTTCGATCCATTCCCCTCGCGCTACAGCGTCGCATCATTCGACAACATCTTCAACAAACGCTGACATTTAACCCAAACTTTGAGCAAATTGAGAAATTCGCCGCACTGATCACGGCCCCCAATCGATCGCGTACTGATCCCTTTCCGGGCGGCGCGATCGCTGAAGTCCAAGACGACTGGATCGTGGTCAAAACTTAAGCAGCGATTATTACTCTCTCCAGAGCGTGTAGCATCTGCACAGAATGATGAGTCTTGAAGTCGTGACTGTCGCCTAGCCCCAAACTCCATCCCAGCAAGAAGTTCTCATTTATTCTGGCGAAGATGGTTATTTTGTAGCTGAGGTGCCAAGTTTACAAGGCTCACTCCATTTCAGAACTGTTTAACTGGTGGCAACTTAGCTGGTGGCAAACGCTGGTTTGTTGGTGAGGTTGGTGACAATTTGCTGGATTTCAGCGATCGCGCCATTCTGATTATTTTTTGCCTCGTGGAGTTGGGCGATCGTTCCGTGTAGTCCTTCGATCTGATATCTCAAACCATCCGCCGCATCCTGAATCGGTTGCAGCATGTCTTGGTAGAGATTGACTTTACCCATCATTTCCGCGGCAGTCGCTCTCTGGGATCTCAGCGTTTCTTCCAGGTGTTTTAGCTCGCTGCGGGTAGCTTCTTGCTCGGTTGATCGACCGTTCACCATCTGCTGGGTTTCCTGGATGCGACTGCGAATTTGCTCAAGCTCACGCTCGATCGTTTGTAGCTCATCTGCCTGTTGCTGCCGCAAGAAATCGATCTGCTCAAACACCTGGCTCAAATCAAAGTTGCCCTCGGCTGCTTCTGGGTCACTCTTGCCCTGTCTGCGAGCTAACACCGATCGATGCTGCCGCAAGGTTCCTTCCTTCTCCCTAAGACTGCGACGCTGACCCACCAAAGTTTCATTGAGAAATTGATAAGCGTCTTGTTCGTCAGCGAGTTCGGCTTCCAGAGCGATGCGCTCGTAGTCGCCAGCCTGCCCAATTTTAACTTTGAGTTCCTCAATTTCTCTTTGCTTAAACTCTAACTCTTCCTCTTGTCCATTGACAAACCCAGAAGACATCTCAAAGTCGCGCAAAAATTCTTGAATCCGCCCTTGAAGCTCCTCGATCGACATCCTCTCCAACGCGCCGACATCGACAGAACTAATGTTTGCATCCATGCCTTCTGCAAGACGAAAAAGCTGCTGGTGCAAGTCTTCATGGTTTTGAATTTGCAGCCTCAATTTCTGAGCGTACTCTTCTTTAACCTGCAAAACTGCCTGCTGAAGTTTTACCTCGGCTTTCGCCTGCTCTAAAGCATCTTGTGCCTGATGCCACTCTTGCCAGCGACGATCGAGATCCTGAGCGCTGTGCTCGATCGCATCTTGAGACTGCTGAAGGGACGATCGCTGCTGCTCCAAATTTTGCCAGTGGTGGCTGAGAATAGCCTGCTTTTGGGTGACCAACTGTGCCACCTGATTAGCCTGTTCCTGCATCGCCTCTGACGAGAAGGCCGCGCCGTTCAACCGATTTAGCAGATGTTGAATCGCCTGCGCCTGCTCATCATCCAAAACAGAGGCCGACTGCATTTCTGTCTGCCGCTCTTCAAACTGGCGCTTTTGCCCCTGTAGCTGCTCCCACGCGCCCTGCATTTCCTGACGATTGCGCTCTAGCTCCTCGTTTTGGCGCGTCACCTCATCGCGAGTGATCTCAAACTGCTGGCGCTGCTGCTCAAGCTGCTCAAAGTCTGCCTCAAGCTGCTCAAGCTGCTCACGACGGGCTTCCATCTCCATTTCTCGCCGATTTAACTCTTGACTCTGGTAGGTAAGAGACTGCTTCCATTGCTCGATCTCTTCTTCCTGAGTCTTAAATTTCTCTTGCAGACGAGAAAAGTTTTGCAAGATGCTAACCAGTGGCCGACCCGCTTCCTGGACACGCTGCACCTGCTTGCTGGCAGTCAAGTCCACTAACAAAAGCGTCCCAGAGGTAAAGCGACTGGCTTCCTCAGATTGAATCGATTCTTCACCAACAGCGCTCCAATTCTGCTCAGTACGCTGACAAGCAAGCAACTTGAGTTCAGACTTACCGCCGCCGATAATTCCGCCCTTTTTTTGAATGACTTCTGCTAGATACAGCACGCTGATAGCCCTCTTCCGTGTCTACGCCCAATCCTAAGATGTAAGTTGCCCCAATGAGACAAGTCCATCTCTATTCTTTTTTGCTTTGACAAATCTTCTGACAAATCTGGTGAACTGCGAAGGTTAATTCTGCTCAACTCACGTCTGCTTAAGCTGAATGTACTGATGTTGTTTGAACGGTTTCATCTGGCTAATGAGTGAATCATACTGAGAACGATCGAGCTTCGTCACACCCTAAATCCGTTATCTGTCCTTGAGTTTTAGGCTGCCCTAAGCACTCAAGCTGCATCACAAGCTGCATCAGTTTAATCAAACACCAGAGTCAAAAAAACCTCTGATCTACGCCTCATTGGGCAAACAGGCAGGCTCTAGCACAAGATGCTATCTCACTTGGATGCAGAAGTCACGTCATTCAATAAATTGCAGAGCGTTCCGCTTTGAGTGAGTTCCCTGCTCTATAATCTAGCACTGCCATCCGCGATCGCTCTGCCTTATCTTAGACAATAAAGCTTCCTGCAAAAGATGGAATCTTAACGTGGCGTGTTACTCCAGTTGAGTTAGTAGATACAATGTTTGCACACCAGACACTAGCTTGCTGCAAAAAGATTTGCCAGAGAAAGAATTGCTGTTTGAGCAAGCGAGACTTTTTGAGCAAGCGAGACTTTGAAGTATTTGCGACCGCACCTTTGAAGTCACGCCGTTCTCTCTGACCCTAAAACTTGAAAGGATCGCCACACCCAAGGGCAGAATTGAACTGAGCGCACCGATCGTAGCCGAGGAGAGGGTTGATGCAGGGACAGTTGAGTGAAATAGACATCCGCAGCATCCTGCAACTGATCGAACTCGGTCAGCGCACAGGCGAGCTTTTTGTCGAAGCGTATCCTTCATATCTATCTGTACAAGAGTCTCGTGTTCCAAAATCCTTGAGCGGTCAGTCGTGGTTCGTCTTTTTTCTCAACGGTCAAATCGTCTACGCTGGAGAAACCGAAGGCAATCTGTCTCGACTACGCGACTATCTACATCGTTACAAAGCAGAAGATTCGCTAGAAGGGGTGGCTCTGCCGTCGATCGCCGCTTTTAATGCTCCAGAATACGGCTACCTGTGGGCACTGCTCGAAAATCACATTCTCACCCCAGCCCAAGGGCGCACCATCATTGAGAGTATGGTTCACGAAACTTTGTTTGACCTACTGAGTTTGCATCAAGGCTCGTTTATTTTTGAGATTGGCACCCCCTTGTCACCGCAGTTGATGACGATGGAAATCGCCCCACTCATGGCTAAGACCATCAAGCAAGTGCAGGAGTGGAAGCAGCTTCATACTCATTTACACTCACCGGATCAGTGTCCGATCGTGGCCAATTCTGCGGCTCTCAAAGAAGCCCTACCCGAAGCCACGTTTAGCACACTCGATCGCTACGCAGACGGCAAGACCTCACTTCGACAAATCGCCCGCTATCTGAATCGCGATATTTTCACGGTGGCCAGAGCGATTTATCCCTACGTGCAAAAAGGCTGGCTACACCTCGCTCAACCCTACACCGAGGAAACGGCAACCTCAAAAATTCGACTCCGAGACTTGGAGCTGTGGCAACCGACCAAAACCCCCAGAGTTGTGTGTATCGAAGACAGTGCTACTGTTCGCAAGACCGTCGAGTATATTTTGAACCAGCACGGTTACCAAGTAACGGCGATCGATAACCCCCTCAAAGCCCTCAGCCTCGTCTTTCAACTCAAGCCAGACCTGATTCTCTGCGACATCGCCATGCCCGAACTGGACGGTTACGAAATTTGTGCCATGCTTCGCAAATCGACCGCCTTTCGGCAAACTCCGATCGTCATGCTCACAGGTAAAGATGGATTTATCGATCGCGTCAAAGCTCGAATGGTCGGCTCGACAGATTACTTAACAAAACCCTTTGGAGAAAGTGAGCTATTAATGTTGCTAGAGAAATATGTCGGGTTGGGGCAGCCAGACCAACTCAAGTCAGACACGTTGTTAGCAGATGCCCTCGCGGATGGATTAGAAAGTAACCGCACCTAAACCCGCTATTTTTAACGAGAGTCTGATTATTTCAATGATTGAGGGTACTTTAGTTAATACATGGTTTAAGGTAAACAGCGTGGGTTTTTCCCGTCAATGGTTAAGCCAGCAAGCAGGTAGGGGGTTATGAGTACAGTTCTGGTCGTCGAAGACAGCGTTACTCAACGGGAAATGATTACGGATCTCCTCAAGGGGAGTGGGCTGAGTGTCACCGTCGCCAGTGATGGGGTCGAAGCGTTAGAGCAGATTCAGGGTCACTGTCCTGACCTGGTAGTGCTGGATATTGTCATGCCCCGCATGAATGGATACGAGGTCTGCCGCAGACTTAAAGCTGATCCCAAAACGCAAAAGGTTCCTGTTGTGATGTGTTCTTCAAAAGGTGAGGAGTTCGATCGCTATTGGGGGATGAAGCAAGGGGCAGATGCGTACATCGCAAAACCGTTTCAGCCGACTGAGCTGGTGGGGACGGTCAAACAACTGTTGAGAGGCTAGGAATTGATGTAATGGTAGGGAATCCAGATTTTTTAACAGGGCGGGGGCAAGACCAGGCACCTGAGTTCCAAGAGCTAGAAAGCCCTGAAGGTGAGTTGCATTTGCGGTTCTATATCTCTTCGGGGAATGAATTCGCGCTGCCTGCAACTGGGATTCGAGAGGTGCTTTCGCCATCGCCCGATCGGATTACCCCAGTTCCCAATGTTTCTCCGCTGCTGTTGGGGACGCTCAATGTGCGCGGTCGCGTCGTTTGGGTGGCAGATTTAGGACAATTTCTGGGAGATTCTGTACCCCTCAACACAGACAAGCCCGAAATATCAGTGATAGCCGTGGAAGACCAAGACATTATGTTGGGGCTGGCAGTTGAGCGAATCGTTGGCATGGAATGGCTAGACGTTGAGCATGTCCAGATGCCCACAGCCATCCCAGACAGCGTTGCCCCGTTTCTACGCGGAGAGTGGGTGTTAGACGACTCAGAGAAGCAATTCTTAAGACTGCTCGACCAGGTAGCCATTCTACGATCGGCACGGTGGGCAGCATAATGAATGATCTAAATCTGGTAACACTCTGTACAATCAATGCCATGAAGCGACATTTAACGGAGCGATCGAGAAGCGCTTTTGCCTTCCCGACAAGCATTGATCCCAATCAAGTGTATTATTCTCACTTTACACCGACTGCTCACTTTTTTCTAAGTTTAAGATCAGACAATCAGAGCAGATCTTCTAGCGCACACACGCACTTGCAGGAGAAGGCACATGGCACGCGGGACTGATTTCGCCCAAGAATATCAACAGGCTGAAAGAGCCTACATGCAGGGCAAGTATGATGAAGCTGCTGGAATTGTCGATCGCCTAGTCAACGAGTACCCACAAGACCCCAGCGCTCGACTCTTGCGAGGTCACATCTATTGCTATGGTTTGCAGCAGTATGACATTGCTCAGGAGCAGTATCAGACCGTTCTCAACCTGACTTCTGATGCAGAATTTGTAGACTACGCCAATAGCGGGCTTGCTTATGCCAGTCAGTTTGCTGGAGAATCTGACGGGGGAATTGGCAACACCGAAGACTTGTCGCTAGAAAGCAGTCCTGACGACCTTGGTTTTAGCCACCAACCCGTAACGCAGCAGCAGCCTGATCTAGACTTTCCGGCGGATGATTTTTTGCTGGACGACATGGCTCTGGAGGTCAATGAGCCTGCTGCTTCACGTCGAATTGATGCCTATGCCGACCCGTTTGAAATGAACGACTCCAACGGGGGGGCACACGACCCCAATGCGGCGACCTTTGCAGCAGACCAGTTTGCGTTTGATGAGCCGATCGAGCCTCGCAACTCTGGATTTGCCGCCAACAGCCTGGATGAATTTCCAGCTGCGATGGACGACTTCGACAGCGTTTTCTCCAACTCAGACTTTACCGACAGCAACGACTACCCACCCGCAGAGTTAGACGATCCCGATCGTTTCCCTGCATTCCCGACTGAGCCAGAGTTACCCACCAACAATCACGAAGATACAGTCCGCCCCAGCTTCAATAATCGCGTCATGGGCGAAGATACGCTGTTTATGGGTGGCCCCGATCTCTATCAGTCAGATGCTGAGTTTGCACCACCGCCTGAGCAAACTCAGTTTGATGCGCTCTACAACAGTTCTGCTCCGCCGCCTGATATGAATTCCTCATCCTCTAGCAGTCAAAGCAGCGTCGATTTTCTGGATGACTTTGAAGACTTTGACGATCTGGGCAATTTATCCGACTTTGACTTATCTGAGGACTCTGCGGGGTTTACCAGTCCCTCGGTCGGGAGTGCCTTTGGGCTGACGGGCAATAGCATGGCCACCGCCTCCGATCGCTCCTCCGCGATTGAGTTTAACGACGATCGCTCGACCATTCGAGAAGACGAACTGTTCAGCATCTCCAGTGCCTCTGAGCAAGTTCCCACCTTTACCCAGCTAGACAATCCGCCAGAAGAAGCGACCCCGACGATCGAGCAGGGAATGCTGGCTCCCCTCGAAAACTCGACCCTTCCAACCAAGCAGCTAATTGTGGCTGGGGTCGCTGGAATCGCTTCAGCAGTCGCCGTTGCTCTGGTCAGCTTTGTTTCTTCTAACCTGGCGGCCCAGCAAAAAAGCCCTGAAGTCGTTTCAGAGGTTCGCAATGTAGGCTGGCTGATGACCGGAGCTGCCCTGCTTGCCGGGACAGGAGCCAGTTTTGCGGTTGGGCAAGTGGTTGCAAAGCAGATGAAGCGATCGACCGATGACCTGCAAGCTCAGTTTGATGCGGTTTGTCAGGGTAACCTGAGCGCTCGTGCCACCGTTCATTCTGCTGACGAACTGGGTCAATTGTCTTCCAGCTTTAACCAGATGTCACGGGTGATTTTGACGACGACGAGCGAAGCGCAGCGCAAGGCCGAGGAGCAAGAGCAGGCCAAAGAAGACCTCCAGCGTCAGGTGATTCGTCTCCTGGACGACGTGGAAGGCGCGGCAAGAGGCGATTTGACCGTGCAGGCCGAAGTGACAGCAGACGTATTGGGAGCGGTGGCTGACTCCTTTAACCTGACAATTCAAAACCTGCGAGAAATTGTGCAGCAGGTTAAGACGGCGGCTCGTCAAGTCAGCACAGGCTCGACCGAAAACGAAATGTTTGCCCGCAGCTTGTCTTCTGACGCACTCCGTCAGGCTGAGGAACTTGCAGTGACCCTCAATTCAGTCCAGGTGATGACTGACTCGATTCAACGGGTAGCCGAAAGTGCTCGTGAGGCTGAGGAAGTTGCCCGTTCTGCATCGGCAACTGCTCTCAAGGGAGGGGAAGCCGTAGAGCGGACGGTAGCCGGGATTTTAGAAATTCGCGAAACGGTGGCTGAGACAACCCGCAAGGTCAAGCGTCTCGCCGAATCGTCTCAAGAAATTTCTAAGATTGTCGCCTTGATTTCTCAAATCGCCTCTCGAACCAACCTGCTCGCTCTCAACGCCAGTATTGAAGCAGCAAGGGCTGGAGAAGCTGGAAGAGGATTTGCGATCGTCGCCGATGAAGTCCGTCAACTCGCTGATCGCGCCGCCAAAGCCTCCAAAGAAATTGAGCAAATTGTGCTGCAAATTCAGAGTGAAACTGGCTCGGTCATGACTGCAATGGAGGAAGGCACCCAGCAGGTGATCGAAGGAACTCGACTGGCAGAACAAGCCAAGCGATCGCTCGAAGACATTATTCAGGTGTCTAATCGCATCGATACGCTGGTTCGCTCAATCACAGCAGACACGGTAGAACAAACCGAAACCTCGCGCGCGGTGGCTCAGGTGATGCAGTCCGTCGAACTCACTGCCCAAGAAACTTCTCAAGAGGCCCAACGAGTCTCTGGTTCACTGCAAAATCTGGTGGGTGTTGCACGAAACTTGTTGACCTCGGTAGAACGGTTCCGCGTGGAGACTGTCGAGCGCAAATAGCTAAATTTTTCTAAAGACCGCGGACAGCAGGCAGGGTTCATTAAAGCATCTACTCAGGACAGGCACCACGATCGACGATTCACTCATCACTTCAGATAAGTTACACATCTTCTCAAAGACTTAATCCCAGCCAAGCGTCTTGCCGGAGATCACTCTATTAAGGAAAGGGACATTGCGATGCAGCCGGAACAACAGCAGCGAATCATGGGCTACTTCATTGAGGAGGCCAAAGACCACCTTAATACGATTGAGCAGGGTTTGCTGAATCTGCAAGGCACGATCGACGACCCAGAAATGGTCAACGAAGTCTTTCGGGCAGCTCACTCAGTCAAGGGCGGGGCTGCCATGTTGGGGTTGAGCAGCATTCAGAAAACGTCTCACCGCCTGGAAGATTTCTTTAAGATCCTCAAGGAAACTCCTGGCATCCGACCCGACCAAAAGCTAGAATCGTTGCTGCTACAGGTTTTTGATACCCTTCAGGAGCTACTAGAGCAGCTACAGGGGCCCTTTGGTTTGACCGAAGAGGCAGCCAATGCAACGATGACGGGAGTCGAGCCTGTCTTTGAAGAACTCAAACAGCACATGACCGTGCTAGAAGGGCAAGGAGCGGCCGTTGTGGCCGCGAATTCGAGGGGCAAAGCTGCACCCGTACCTCAGCCTATCAACGCATCGCAAGACAGTGCTCTACTGCTAATCTTCCAAAACGACGTGCCTGCTCAACTGCGAGAAATGCTGCAACTATTTCGTCAGGCAGAGGCGCTTTCAGATGGGCGCGATCGACTCCAAGAAGTCTGTCGTGGCTTAAAAGGACTGGGAGAAGCCTTTGATCTGACCCAATGGTGTGAATTGGTTGAAACAGCCAGTCGGGCGATCGCCGATCCCAATAATTCCTACCGATCCCTGGCTCCGATCATCATTAAAGACCTCAAGCAAGGACAGGAATCCATTCTTGCCGGGCGAGCAGCCGACGTTGGGCCGAGTGAACAACTGCAAGCGCTGGTTCCTGTGGAAGTGCTACCCGATTTGGCAGTAGACGGCGACCTGGTAGACTTCTTTGCAATCGCGGACGAGCCTGACCCGACTGAGCCACTCGACCTGAGCGGATTCGACCTTGCAACATCCGACCCTGGGCTAGACTCACTAGATTTGAGCGATTTGGAGTTGAGTGATCTGAGCTTTGAGACTGCTTTATTTGAGTCTGAAAACAGTCTAGCTGGGGAAAACGAGCGAGTTGGGGCGATCGATCTCAACGAGATTTCTGCTGAAGCAGACCGAAATGGCCCTGAAGTTGGCATGGCAGAACTCAACAGTCTGGCTGATCTGTTTGAAGGTGAAATGCCCGATCTAGGTTCCACCTGGCAAGAAGAAGAAGTCATCAACCAGACGACCTCAACGTCTAGCCTGGATGGACTATTTGACGCAGAAGACAGCAGCGATTTCTCAGACTTGTTGTTTGAAGCATCCAACTCTATCTCTGCGGATAGCACGGTTGATTTCAATGGCTTGTCGGGGGGTATACCAGGCGACGCTTCCGGGGCTGTGGAGGCAGAAGCTGACGATTTTGGCTTGCCTGACTTTGATGCCAACCTTTCTGAACCGCCAGACGCTTCTATCCCAGGGTTAACGGCTGCTGACCCCTTTGCTGACCTCAACTTGGAAGACCTGGGAGACCTTGACACCGCATCTGTGGATAGTCTGTTCGATCGCACTGCTGAGTCCTCAACTGCCCCACTGGATGACCTGGGCGAACTGTTCGCAGGGTTGGATGAAACCGATCTAAACTTTACGCAGTTTTCAACCGCCTCGACAGATGCCCTGGATGCACGATCGTCAGCGTCTCCGTTTGAGGGTTTTGACCTTGATGCCAGTCTGGAGACTGCAACCGTCCCCGAATCTCTCGCTGACGAACCTTGGGGCGATCTGGGTGACTCTCTCTCAGCGTCCGAGGCAGAACAAGCGCAAACTGGATCAGGTGACTCGACAGAAGACGCTCTGTTTGACCTGACCGACTTGACCGATACAACCCCAAGCCTTTTGGATGAGCCAATTCAATCACCTGAATCTATTTTGTCGATCGAAGAAGTGGGTGACCCTTGGGGAGAACTGGAAGCCTCTGCAACCTCAAGATTGGAGACCGATCTAAACCTTGAATTGCCTGATCTCATGTTTTCAGAGGAGTCTGTTGAGCCTCTGGATGATCTGTTTGCCGAGACTGACAACCCAGCAGACCCCATCTCAGCGGATGCCGCCCTATTTGGCTTTGAATCTTCGTTAGAGAGCGACGATCGCAGCTTTGACGATCTCCTCAACCAGGATTTGTCTCAACCGATTGAGTTTGCTGAACTGGGAGAAACCTTAGCGATCGATCCTTCCGTGGTCTCTACGCCATCCGACGAATCATTAGAGCGGCTGGATTCTTCTTTCGACCTCTCCTCAAGTGAACAATCTGATCTTGACGAGCTTTTAGAAACTGAGTCTAGTCAAAATGACCTGAACCTGGAGCTAGACTCCCTTGAGGCAGACTTCCTGAACCTGGAAGAGACTGAAGAAAGTTTGGATAGTCTCCTGGAAAACATCACCTCAACAGACTTAGAAACAAACTCCACGTCAGGTTTTGAGGCAAATTTAGGAGATATGGCTGGACTCTTTGAGTCTGAAAACTCCCTAAATTTTGACCTGAGCGAGACTGCGGACGTTGAGCTAGACAACCTGTTTGAGGAACCCACTGATCCATTAAATCTATTTGCTGAAGAGGCAACTCTGAGCCTTGACCTGCTAGAGGAATCGAAGGTTGCAGAAGTTGAAGTTGAAGAGTTGATCGCTGCTTCAAGTCCTGACGATTTTGATCTCGACTTTGGCGACAGTGAAACTTCCACAGACGATCTGGATAGCCTTCTAGATTTGAATGCTGACGACGAACCAGCTTTTGACCTGGATCAAGCATTCTCAAGCAGTGCGACAACGGATGACCTGAATGGGTTCACACCACAAACCCCAGAATTGGATGCCCTCTTGAGCGAAGATCTGACGCTAGAACTGGAAGAAACCCCAACGTCTGAAGCTGCCTTCAGCCTAGAAGACGAACTGTTTGGCTTCTCCACAACTGAAGAACCTGCCCTTGGTCTGGATGAGGCATTCTCAAGCAGTGAGGACACCCCTGACATCGATGATTTACTCAACCTGGACTCGCTAGAAACTTCAGAATCTAGTGTTCTCTCAAGCGAAGACCTGACGCTAGAACCGGAAGAAACCCCAACGTCTGAAGCGAGTCTGAATTTAGAGGACGAATTGTTTGGCTTCTCCACAATTGAGGACACCGAAACCCCTGACAGCCTAAACGGACTTGCCCCGCAGGAAGAAGCGATCGAGGAATCTCTAGACTTTTTCCTCATCGATTCGCTTGACCTTGAGACGACTTCTCTGTTTGAAGAAAACGAACCCGTCACAGACGATTGCTCCAATAGTCTTGACTTCGCCGCAGAGGGTGAATCTGAGCCAGCGATCTCTTCGAGTTACATCCAGGGGGTCGCCGATTCTGATGACTTTGATTTGTCCTTTGCTGACCTCGACACGCCCACTTCAGAGACAGCCGACGACGCGCTGTTTGAGGGGTTAAACCTGGATGACGATGAAGAACCCGCCCAACCGACCGCCGATTCAGAGTTTGGCCTCGATTTTGGTCTTGCAGAGTCTCCAGATGACAGCCTTCTAAACGAGCTAGACCTGCCTGAAGTTACCGACTCTGATGCAGCCTCTGATTTTGACCTGGCATTTTCTGATCTGGAAGCTGAGAGCGATTTAGATGATTTAGCGAGTGTTGACCCCTCTGATTCCTCAGAAGGTGGTGGATTTGACCCTCTGTTGGGTGCAGGAATTGCGGCAGCATCCCTGGGAGCGGGCTTGTTTGCAGCCTCTCGCGGAGACGATCGCTCATCGGTTGAACGTAATGTTGAGAACGAAGATGACGATCTCGACCTGCTCTTTGGCAGCGACTCTCCTGACCTTGCAGACAGCCCTTCTCAACTTGACGACCTGGATGACTTGCTGGGAACCGACTCACCCTCAACCTTCACCAGAGCCAACGAATTTAGCGATCTCGACGCACTGTTTGGCGAAGACTCCACAGAAACCCTATCCGACCCTTCAAGCAATCTTCTACAAGAACCCGCCGATCAAGCAGCCTCCGATGAATTTGACAATCTAAGTAGTCTGCTTGGTGAAGAACCTAACTTCTCACAACAAGCCCCAATCGGTGAAAACTTCGACGATCTAGAGTCCTTATTAGCAGACGCTCCCGGAGCCGACCCTCAAAATGCTTTCTCTACCGGGGACGCAGACACTGAGTTTGACGATCTAGAGAAGATGCTGGAGGATGCCGATAAAACGATGGGAGGTACTCCGTCTGTCAAGAGTCTGGGTGTCACTCAAACAGGACGTAGAGCCAACCGTCCCGGAAAAGTCTTCAGCGAACAGACGATGCGGGTGCCCGTCAAACATCTGGACAACCTCAGCAACTTGGTCGGGGAACTTGTCGTTAATCGCAACAGCCTTGAACAAGATCAGGAAAGACTGCGACAGTCGCTAGACAACCTGCTTTATCAAGTTCAGCAACTCAGCGACGTGGGACAGCGGATGCAAGACCTGTACGAGCGATCGCTCCTCGAAAGTTCTTTGCTGGCCAGCCGTCAACACCACCGGACTCCTACTAACTTGGGCAGCTTGGCACGGGACAACCACGCCACTTCTACGAGCAGCAACTCAATGGAGTACGATCCTCTAGAAATGGATCGCTTCACAGGCTTTCACTCGCTCTCGCAGGAGATGATCGAGCTAATTGTCCGAGTTCGGGAGTCTGCGTCTGACATTGAGTTCATCGTGGATGAAACGGATCAAGTGACGCGAATGTTCCGGCAGGTGACGACCCAACTTCAGGAAGGGCTGACGCGATCGCGCATGGTGCCCTTTGCTCAGACAGCCGATCGAATGCCTCGTGCCGTCCGAGATATTGCCATGAAGTGTGGCAAACAAGCAGAACTTGTGATCGAGGGCCGCGACACGCTGATCGACAAAATGATCCTGGAGCATTTGTACGATCCGATGACTCATCTGGTTAACAATGCGATCACCCACGGGATTGAAACTCCAGATGTGCGGCGGGCAACAGGTAAGTCTCCAACAGGTCGCATTACCATTCGCGCTTTTCATCAAGGGAACCAGACAGTGATTTCGGTTTCAGATGATGGGGCAGGGGTGGATGTCGATCGCGTCAAGGCAAAGGCGATCGAGAAAGGCTTGGTCACGCCCGCCGAAGCCAGAACGATGACTCGCTTAGACATTTACGATCTGCTCTTTCATCCAGGGTTTACTACCAAAGATCAGGCAGACGACTTTTCGGGTCGTGGGGTTGGCATGGATGTGGTTCGCACCAGCTTGAGTGAGATTCGAGGCGCAATTACAACCGATTCTGCGTCTACGAAAGGAACGACGTTTACGATTCGCTTGCCTCTGACGCTGAGTATTTCTAAGGCGCTGTGCTGTATTAGCGATCGGGCGCGGATTGCCTTTCCGATGGATGGGGTCGAAGATATGTTCGACGTTCCCAAGGAGCGGATTCAAACCAACGCCGAGGGGCAAGCCTGTCTGTCTTGGCGCGATGCGCTACTACCCTTGCGACCTCTCACTGAGCTGCTAGGATACAATCGCCACTTGAGTCGAGGCAACGTCTACGGCGGCAATCAGGAAGACGATATGGTTTCAGTCGTCGTGCTGCGGAGTGCGGGCAACTTTTTGGCGCTGCAAGTCGATCAGGTGTTGGGCGAGCAAGAAATTGTAATCAAACAGCTAGAAGGACCCGTTCCCAAACCAGTGGGTGTAGCAGGTGCGACCGTGCTGGGAGATGGGCGAATCATGCCGATCGCCGATGTGTTAGAACTGATCGACCTCTCAATGGGTCGGATTCGTCGCGACGTTGGCACAATGTGGGATCAGGGCGCATCTCAGAATCCTAACGAAACGCTCACCGTCAAAACTGAGCCAACCGTATTGATTGTGGACGACTCGATCACAGTGCGCGAACTGCTTTCAATGACCTTCAACAAAGTGGGGTATCGAGTTGAGCAAGCTCGCGATGGTCAAGAAGCCTGGGAAAAACTGCGGGCGGGGCTGCCTTGCGATATTGTCTTCTGTGACATTGAGATGCCTCGGATGGATGGGTTAGAGTTGCTGTCTCGCATTCAAAAAGATCCCAATCTCAGCAACTTGCCGATCGCCATGCTGACTTCTCGTGGAGCCGATCGTCACAGACAAATGGCGGTCTCTCTTGGCGCAAGTGGCTACTTCACAAAGCCTTATCTAGAGGAGGCCCTTCTGGATGCCGCTCAGAGAATGCTGAAGGGTGAGGTCTTGATTGCGGGTGGTGGGAATTAGAGGGATGAGGGAGAACTTCGATGATCTGTTCCCCCTCTGGGGGTAATCCGCTGCGCGAGGAGGGAGGAGGGATGAAAAAATCCGTTGATTCTTGAGTCCCAAAGTCCCTTAGTTTGTTTTGACTGATGATAGAGGGTAGAAAGCTCAACGTTACAAGGTGACTCGATCGCGCAATTTCTCAAGCAGTTTGGGGCCGACTCCGGAGACGCGATCGAGGTCGTCTAGTGAAGAAAAGGCTTTTTGTTGGCGAGCGGCGATGATGCGGGTTGCAAGTCCGGGCCCAACTCCAGGTAAGGCTTCAAGTTCTGCTTGTGTGGCGGTGTTGAGGTTGACCTGTTGACCAGAAGAAGCCGAGGGTTTGGGAGTCGGAATGGATTCCTTGCGGGTCGCTTGAAGCGACCCCTTGCGGCTAACTCGAAGAGATCGTCCCTTGTCTTCTCGTCCCTTGTCTTGTCCCTTGTCTTGAACAGAGGCAGTTGGTGGAGGAAGCGCAGCAGCAAGTTGAGGACACTTTTGGCGCTGTTCTTTGATCTTGCGACGAACGGCAGGCGGAACACCCAACACGGCATCCCCGTAGAGTCGCTCAAATTCTCGCTGAAAATGGGCAGCAACCAAAGGACTGGAAACGACTAGCAGCGTTTCATCATTGCCCTGATTAGCGGCAGTTGCCCAGTTGTGGGAGCCTGTGATCACGGTTTCTCCATCGACGATGCCAAATTTGTGATGGAGCAGATCGCCCGGAGGAAGCCGAGGAATGCCAACCGTGGAGATCGGATCTGACCAGGGACGATTATTGGGTTCGGATTTACAGTCGTCATTAAGAGCAACGCCCAACATGTCCAGACCTTCGCTATAGGAGCGGTAGATGAAACCAGGATCGATCAGGGCGCGAATTTGCCGTCCTTGCAGATGTTGAGGTTCGAGTAAATTGACCAACGGCTGATCAGAAAATACAAAAAGCGCCAGGTCGATCGACTGTTTTGCCTGACTCAAGGCTTTGCCGATTAGTCCGTTGGTCGTTTGCGTCCAGGGAATGGAGGCGGAGGAAGGGGAAAACTGCACCTCGATCGTCACCCCGCCCACATTTATCTGTTGAGAAGGACGGTGAGGCTTTTTCGTCCCAAAACGGCTGTCTTGTTTGCCTCCGACCCCATCGCCCCACATCAGGTTAAATTCTTGGGTAAACAGCGCGGCTAATTCTGGACTGTCAATTTTGAGCAAATTGTTGGCGTTGCCTCGACTGCTGGGGGACTTGAGATCGCCATGAACGTCTGACAATGTGAAGTTAGCCGACGTGATAATCAGCGATCGCCCATCCACAATCACAAATTTATGGTGCATCAAGTGGCTACCACGGGAGCCGTCAGCGGTGTCGTCAATGCGAGGAATTTTGGCATCATCCAGCATCACCAGGGCATCGCGTTGATTGATTTCGGTGGGGCTGAGTTGTCCGTCGCCGTCTTGATCGATAAGTTTGCGAGATTCATTGAGGCGATCGCGCTCCCGTTCGACCAGTTTCTCGATTTCGTCAGGCGTAAAGCTGCTAAACGGACGCGAATAGGTGTTTTCTAAAATGACGCGCACTTTGACCCCTGCTTTTTGGCGATCGCTCAACGCCTGAGCAATTTTGGGCAATCGAAATTCTTGTACGGCCACATCGACGCTGGTTTGGGCAGACGCGATCGCATCCACCATGATCTGTTCGAGGTCGTCGCCCGATCGAGTCTGCTGGCGATAAGATTCCGTATACTCTGCCGCTGGGTTGTGGTTGGTATAAACCTGAACGGCGGTTTCTTGAGGAAGCGAAGCGGGGCGAGAAGGCTGGGGTTGGGCTTGCTGACAGGCGGCTAAACATAGCGCTAGCGCAGTTCCAGTCAGCGTAAATTTGAGAAAAGGAAGAGGTTGCACCGCAGATTAAGAGAAAGCTTGCCTCGGTAGAATTCCCAAATGCGCTACTCTATCTCCGTCTCTTTCTTCCCAAGTTGAGACTTTTGTCAGGTTTCACCCGCTTTGAGCCGTCTAAGCTGAAAATAGAAAGGGCAGTCCGCAATTTTCTCGCTGACCGAATCGTATGCAAATTTATCTCGACTATAGTGCTACCACCCCGACGCGACCAGAAGCGATCGCCCTGATGCAGCAAGTTCTCACAGAGCAGTGGGGCAATCCTTCAAGCCTACACGCCTGGGGACAGCGAGCCGCCACTCTATTAGAACGGGCCAGAGTCCAGGTGGCGCGATTGGTCAATGCTCCGTCGGAGGCGATCGTCTTTACGTCGGGGGGCACTGAGTCGGATAACTTGGCGGTTATGGGGGTCGCACAGCAGTACACCAGTCCGCAGCATGTGATCATTTCCAGCGTTGAGCATTCTGCGATCGCTGAGCCAGTCCGGTTACTCGAACAGTGGGGTTGGCAGGTAACAAGGCTTGCAGTCAATGCAGCGGGACAGGTGCGTTTGCAGGATCTTCAAGCGGCGCTGCAACCGAATACGGTGTTGGTGTCAGTTATTTACGGTCAGAGCGAGGTGGGAACCATTCAGCCGATCGCTGCTCTAGGTGAAATCGTGCGCGCTCACGGTGCTTTGTTTCATACCGATGCCGTTCAAGTAGCGGGTCGGCTGCCGTTAGATATGCAAAAGCTGCCCGTCGATTTGCTGTCGCTGTCTAGCCACAAGCTTTATGGGCCGCAGGGAGCCGGGGCACTGTACATTCGTCCGGGGGTTGAATTGGTGCCGCTGTTGGGTGGAGGCGGTCAGGAATCAAAAGTACGATCGGGCACTCAGGCGCTTCCTGTAATCGCTGGGTTTGGTCTCGCAGCAGAATTGATGGCTGAAGAAATGGTGATCGAGACTCCGCGCTTAATCCAACTTCGAGAACGGCTGTTTGATCGGTTATCAGAAGTAGCGGGGTTGGTGCCGACGGGCGATCGCTGGGATCGGTTGCCTCACCATGCCAGCTTTTGTCTGGAGTACGCAGATGGAGAAATTCTCAGCGGCAAAACGCTGGTGCGCCAGATGAATTTAGCAGGAATCGGCATCAGTGCGGGGTCTGCCTGTCATAGCGGCAAGCTGGTTCCCAGTCCGATTTTGACAGCGATGGGATACGGCGATCGTTTAGCAAAATCAGGAATTCGCTTAACGTTTGGACGCGACACCACAGAAGAAGATATCGACTGGACAGCAATGGTTCTCAAGCAGATTCTCTGTCGTCTGTCTCCGGAGCCTGTTTTAACCAAAGTTTGAGCCATTAAATCTGAAAGTTATTCTCAGGCTCGAAAATTAGACCACTCCTCATTCTGGCTGGCGGTTCAAACCGCGCCTACAAGAACGAAGCCTGCCTTCGCAGACTAGAAAAATGTCTTATGTGAAGCCAGCAGCATCCGTCAGTTTTATTAATCCTTTCGGCGTTGCTGATTGGAGGGATGAATCTGTGGGAAGTGTCCATCTGTTCGCCCCCTAAATCCCCCAAAATTGGGGGACTTTGAACCTTGGGGTTCCCGCCGCTTTGGGGCAATTCATCCCCTGATTCAGCAACGCCATCTTTTCTTAGCTAATAGCTCCAGCGGGTTCTAGCCCCAGTTCTGCAAGCAGACGATCGCAGTCAAAATATTCTTTGATCATCTGGCAGACGTACTGATATTTGATCGGCTCATGTAACCGAACTTGACCAAAGGCGCGATCGACGATTTCCACCGTCGTCAAGGTATCGAGGTCAACAGACAGAATAGGAATTTCTAGATCTTCAGCCCGACTGATAATCGCTTTGGAGGGAGGAATGTGTCCCGTTAGAATCAGACATTGAGTAGAGGTTTCTAAAGCGGCAAGCTGCAAATCAGTGCGATCGCCCCCCGTGACCACCGCCATATTTTGTCGCGCCCGAAAATATTTAAGTGCAGAGTTAACATTCATTGCGCCGATCGTCAGGCTTTCGACCATTAGATCAAGGCGATCGGGACGACACAGCACCTCGGCTTTGAGTTGTTTGACCAATTCACCCACGCTGACACTGCGAAGCAGCTTACTGCTCGGCAAAATTCCCAACAGTTTGATGTCGTGTTTTTCGAGAAACGGTCGGACTAGCGTCTCGATCGTCTCAACCTGGTCAGACGGCACATCATTGATCACTACGCCGATCAGATGGTTTTGTAACTGCTCTTTGGCGGCAATCAGCCCATCTAATAGCAAGAGCGAGTGAAACCGCGCCACCAGCAAGACCGACGCTTGGATCGTGTGTGTAATCTGGTGTAGAGACAAATCAAACAGCTTGCCCTCCTCCAGCGTTCCTGACCCTTCGAGAATCACGAGATCGCCGCTCTGCTGTTGGCTTTGTTCAAAAAGCTGTTGACGATAATCTGTCGTGTCTTCTCCCAAAAGCCGCTTTTGCACCGTGTCGTTGTCTAAAGTCAGCAGCGTTGATTGAAGGCGATCGTCTGCAAGCCCTAACGTCTGGGCGACAAACTGCATGTCTCCATCATTGTCATCCATCTGAGATTGACCCCAGCCGCCTGCTAGAGGCTTACCATAGGCAATATCTAACCCTTTGGCTTTGAGTTGATGAGCGATTCCTAAAATGGTCGCCGACTTGCCGCTATAGGCTTCGAGCGATCCAATCAACAGATACTTTGGGGACTTGGGCACGTCCTCACTCCGGTTAAGTGCTTGATTTGGGCGATTGTCTAGGTCAAGAAACTGCAAATTGCGCGTTTCTGCTGTTGAGTGTCTGACCTGGTTACTATTCTAGGGGGATGTAGATACCTCTAGCGGTAAAAAATAGTCACAACGCAGTTTAATTTCAGCGATCGAACGTTTGTGAAGCAGTCATCGTGCGATTGGTCACAATACAGATCGGTAGGATTCTAAGAAGTGCGAGATAATTAACCCAGAAAATCCGATCAAAAATCCGATCAATATCAAGGCAGTTTTTGGATCACGCTTCACTCAAAAATGGTTGCCTTTGACCGCTCACGACGATCGCTAAACTTCTGCAACTGGATTAATCCCGCCATGAGCAAACCCGTTGTCATTTGTGTAGATGACGATTCGACGATTTTGGAAAGTCTCAAGATCGAGTTAAAGCAGCTATTAGGCAAAGATTGTCTCGTCGAGACCGCAGAAGGGGGTGAGGAAGCGCTAGAGCTATTTGATGACCTTCAGCGAGACAAATGTGAAGTGGCTCTGGTTTTGGCGGACTACATTATGCCCGGTCTCAAAGGGGATGAATTGCTCAAGCGGGTTCACGAATGTTCACCTAAGACGCTAAATATCATGATTAGCGGACAAGCCGATCTAGAAGCCGTGAGCAAAACGATTCGAGAAGCCAAGCTCTATCGCTATATCAGCAAACCGTGGCAGCCCGAAGATTTGAATATGGTGGTGTTGGAGGCGATTCAAAGCTATCTCAAAGATCGCAAACTAGAGATGCAGTCTCTTCAGCTACAACACGCTCATGAGGAACTGAAGCAGCTTTACCAAAAAGTCGAACAACTCAACGTTAATCTAGAACATCAAGTTCAAGAACGCACGCTGCAACTTCAGCAAAAAATGCAGGAGTTAGAAACGCTCAGTCAGGTCAAAGAAGATTTTCTCTATGCAGTTTCTCACGATTTGAGAACGCCGCTGATGGGGATGCTGTTGGTGTTAAAAAAGCTGCAAACTAAGCCTGGAGAAGTTCTCCCACTGCCGCGGCCTGTCTTGAATCGGATGACTGAGAGTAGCGATCGCCAGCTACAAATGCTTGATTCTCTATTAGAAGCCCATTCCAGCGACCTGGTGGGACTGAGCCTGCACCGTCAGCCGATCGACTTAAAAAAACTGGTATCTGCGATCGTTCAAGAACTCGAACCCTGGATCAGTGAACATGGAGCAACGCTGGTCGATCGCTGTGAGGTCAAAGTTCCGCTAGTCCAGGCTGACCCAACCCAACTCAGGCGCGTCTACGAAAATCTGATTGTCAACGCGATCAAACACAATCCCCCTGGCATCTGTCTGACGCTGAATATCGAACTAGAGCCTTTGGAAGTGCGCTGTACGATTCAAGATGATGGAATTGGCATGACCAAAGCGGACTGTGACGGGCTGTTCGATCGCTATGTGCAGGGCAATCGGTCTCCAGAAAATCGGTCTCGTCGATCGCTAGGTCTGGGGTTGGGGTTATATCTTTGTCGGCAGATTATCACGGCCCACGGGGGACAAATTGGGGTGAGCAGCCAGATTGATCAGGGAGCGACGTTTTGGTTTACGTTGCCGATCGGGTGCAGGGATGAGGGAGAACTTTGTTCCGCTGGGCGTGAGGGATGAAGGATGAGGGATGAGAAGGGTTGAGTTGGGCGTTTTGCTTTAGGTTCTTATTTGCCCTATGACTTCTAAAATTTCGCTTCAGGTTGCGATCGTGGTGCCGCTGGTGATTCAGATGGTGGGGGCGGTGGGGGCAGTGGGATATTTTTCGTTTCGCAATGGGCAGCGGGCGATCGATGATTTGGCGCATCAGTTGATGGATAACGTCAGCGATCGCATTACTCAACAACTGACTCACCATTTGGAAACGCCACGGGTGATTAATCAGTTAAACACGGACACGATCGCGCTGGGGCAAGCCGATCCGCAAAATGTCAGCAGTCTGACTCGATCGTTTTGGAAACAACGGTTTTTGTTTGACTCGATGAGTGTCTCGGCCCTGTATTTTGGCAGCGCCCAAGGCGATTTTGTGGGATTAGGATTTCAGTCGAACGGCAATTGGGAAGTGGGACGATCGGATCGCTCTACAAATCGTCGATTTCAAAGCTATGCGATCGATGCTGATGGCAATCCTACAACGCTGCTGGCGACCAAGAAGCCCTACGACCCGCGCCAGCGCCCCTGGTATCAAGCCGCAGTCAACGCAAAACAGCCGATCTGGAGTCCGATTTATCTTGATTTTGCAGAACAACGACCCAAAATTACGCTGGCTCAACCGCTGTATAAATCAGGCAAACTGCGCGGCGTGATTGGCACTGACTTTGTGTTGTCGCACGTGGGCGAGTTTCTCAAGCGACTGGAAGTAGGGCGAACGGGCAAAACCTTTGTGATAGAACGATCTGGCGCATTGGTGGCGAGTTCGGCTGATCGTCAAACGCTGCTGGATGGGCAAAAAAAACGACTGGCTGCTTCTGAAAGTGACGATCGCTTGATTCGATCGACGGCTCAACATTTGCAACAACAATTTGGCACCGTAGCGGACATTGACAGCAGTCAACAACTCAGTTTTCGGCTTGATGATCAGCGTCAATTGGTGAAGGTTGCTCCGTTTGCCGATCGCTTTGGCTTAAATTGGCTGATTGTCGTCGTCGTGCCGGAGTCTGATTTTATGGCAACCATCAACGCCAATACTCAGAAAACGCTCTGGCTCTGTTTGATTGCGTTGGGCATTGCGATCGGGTTGGGAATTTTGGCGGCGCGATCGCTGACTCGTCCCATTCTCAGACTGGTTGCGTCGAGCCAAAAAATTGCTCAGGGTGAATTTGACAAACCGATCAAAATTGGCGGCATTCAAGAACTCAACGTGCTGGCCAATTCTTTTAACCATATGAGCGGTGAGATTCAACAATCTCGGCTACGGCTAGAAGACTACGCCCGATCGCTCGAACAGAAAGTCTACGATCGCACACAAGCCTTAGAAAAAGAAGTCCAGGAACGCCAGCAAGCTGAGGAAATCGCTAACCAGTCCAATGCTGAAATGCAGGCGTTGTTTAAGGCGATGGATCAATTGATTTTTGTGTACGATCGCCACGGCCGCCATCTCAAAATTCCCTCAACGGGTCGCAAAACGCTGATGTATCGTCCATCAGGAACTCGGCTGGGCAAGATGCTGCATGAGATCTTTCCGTCTGAGATTGCCGATCGCTTTTCGGGCTACATTCTGCAAACCCTGGAGACACAAACGACGCTGGATGTCGAGTACAAACTGACCATCAACGGGCAAGAAATTTGGTCAGATGCCAGCATTTCTCCCATCGACGAAAACTCTGTCGTCTGGGTGGCGCGCAATGTCACCGATCGCAAACAAGCCGAACAAGAACTCAAACAGGCGAAACTGGCCGCCGATGCCGCGAGTCGAGCCAAAAGCGAATTTTTGGCCAACATGAGTCACGAACTGCGATCGCCCCTCAACGCCATTTTAGGATTTGCCCAACTGATGCAGCGCAGTACTCGATCGCCCGACGAGCTAGAAAATCTAGACATCATCACCCGCAGCGGCGAACATTTGTTGGCGTTAATCAACAGCGTCCTCGACCTCTCCAAAATCGAAGCCGGACAAACCACCCTCACCCCCACCGACTTTGATCTCGACTACTTTTTAGATGATCTGAGCGCCATGTTTCATCTGCGAGCCGTGCAAAAAAATCTGCGGATGGTCGTCGATCGTGCCCCCAACACTCCCCGCTTTCTCCGAGCTGACCAAACCAAACTCCGCCAAATCCTCATCAACCTCCTCAGCAACGCCATCAAATTCACCACCCACGGCACCATCACCCTACAAGTCAAACCCCATCCCTCATCCCTCATCCCTCATCCCTCATCCCTCACTCCTCACGCCTCACTCTCCTTCGAGGTCAAAGACACCGGGGCGGGCATTCCTCCTAACGAACTCGACACCATCTTTCAGTCCTTTGTCCAGACCGAAATTGGCAAAGCGGCGAGAGAAGGCACCGGATTAGGACTGTCTATTAGCCAAAAATTTGTGCAACTGATGGGCGGCGAGATCACCGTACAGTCTAAGGTCGGAAAGGGCACCTGCTTTGCGTTTCACATTCCTGTCTCTGTGGTGGAAGCGGCCCAAGTCAAATCACAACAGCCGCCGCAGCGAGTAGTCGCCCTTCAAGCTAATCAACCGTTGTACCGAATTCTGGTGGTAGATGATGCAGTGATCAATCGTCGGCTATTGGTCAAGCTGCTAGTTCCCCTGGGGTTTGAGGTCAGAGAAGCCAGCGATGGACAAGCCGTGATCGCCCTCTCTCACCAATGGGAACCACACCTGATCTGGATGGATATGCGAATGCCAATTTTAGACGGCTATGAAGCCACCAGACAGATCAAATCAACCACCAAAGGACAAGCGATTGCCATCATTGCACTCACGGCCAGCGTTTTAGAAGAAGAGCGATCGGTGATCCTTTCGGCGGGATGTGATGATTTCGTTCGCAAACCCTTTCGAGAATCTGACATCTTCGCCATCATGCAAAAACATCTCGGTGTGGAATATATCTATGCAGATGCCGTTTCTGATCAAGTTGATCATTCCAGACAAGAAGTGTTAACGATCGAGTGTTTTAGCCTACTTCCGCCAGAATGGGTTTTGAATCTCAAACAAGCTTTGTTAAACGTTGACTTAGAGTTAGCTGCAAGAACGATCGACCAGATCAAAACGCAGAATCCTGACTTAGCGCTCGCGATTCAAGCTTGCATTGACCGATTTGATTATGAGCAGGTATTGGAGGTGATCTCATGACTGATTCTCTTCCCAATCTTTTGGTCGTTGATGACACCCCTGATAACCTGCGTCTCTTAGTCGGACTGTTGACTCAGCAAGGGTATAAAGTGCGTCCTGTCACCAGTGGAAAGCTAGCTCTGACGGCGGCTCAAGGGTTTCCGCCTGATCTAATTTTGCTCGACATCAATATGCCCGACATGGACGGATACGAAGTGTGTCAGCGATTAAAGCAGAGCGATCGAACTCGTGAGATTCCGGTTATTTTTTTGAGTGCGTTGACGGATGTATTTGATAAAGTCAAAGCCTTCTCGGTGGGTGGAGTTGATTACATCACAAAGCCGTTTCAAGTCGAAGAAGTGATCGCAAGAATTCGCACTCATTTGGCACTGCGATCGCTCCAGTCTAACCTACAACAAAAAAATCAAGACTTAGCAGAAACACTAGAAGAATTACGGTCTACACAGGCCCAGTTAATTCAGTCCGAAAAGATGGCCGCTTTGGGTCAATTGGTTGCGGGCGTTGCTCACGAATTAAACACGCCTTTGGGAGCGATTCGATCGTCAGCCGACAATATGACCCATGTTCTCAAACAAGATCTACCAGAACTGCCACAATTTCTGCAAACCCTTTGCCCAAAGCGACAGCAAGACTTTTTTGATCTGATTGCCCAATCGTCAGAAGTCAACGCTCCCCTATCGACGCGAGAAAAACGTCAATGTAAGCGATCGCTGATCGAGCAACTACAAACTCACAATATTGACAACGCTGACGTGATTGCTGACACACTGACTGACATGGGACTTTACACCCCGCTACCTAGATTTCTAGAACTGCTACAAGACGCTCACAGCCCAGAAATTTTGAATGTTGCCGATCGACTGACCTGTCTACAAAGAAGCATTCGCACTCTGGTAAGTGCTAGCGATCGAGCCGCCAAAGTGGTGATTGCGCTCAAAAGTTACGCTCATCAGCAGTCACAAAGTTATCTTGTCGAAGCAGACATTCTTGAAGGCATCGAAACCGCTCTGACGCTCTATCACAGCCAAATCAAAACTGGAGTTGAGGTGATTCGTCACTATGCCGATTTGCCGCCAATTCTCTGTTACCCCGATGAACTCAACCAAGTCTGGACGAATTTGATTCAAAATGCGCTGCAAGCGATGAACTATCGAGGAACGCTGGTGATATCGGTTGGCATGTACGATCGTGAACTCAAAGTAAGCATCTGCGACAACGGGCCGGGGATTCCTTTGGACATACAAAGCAGACTATTTGAACCCTTTTTTACCACCAAACCGAGAGGCGAAGGCAACGGACTGGGATTAAGTATTGTCAAAAAGATTATCGAAAAACACGAAGGAACGTTAGAAGTAGACAGCCATCCGGGTCAGACAATTTTTACGGTATCCATACCGATTCGAGGAGAGGCTTCTGTTTAATATGTATCAAGATTTGCCGCGATCGGTGCGTTTGTGGGGAATGGCTTGTCACTTGTCAGCGATCGTTTGTGCCCCGTGTAATTGTGTGTTGATTCCTTTCGTCAGTTTGATTGTGCCTTATCTAGTCTGGATTGGCGGTCGTGACCAGCATCCTTTTGTCGATGATCAAGGGAGAGAGTCGCTCAACTTTCAGATTTCAATGGCTATCTATGCAATTTCTATTGGCATTCTATTCATTTTTCTATTCCTGATGACCTGCGGAATCATGTTTAGTTTGCCAAGTTCTGGTAATTCTATGGGGATTGTTTTTAACTGGTTATTTGTGGGGCTTGTCTCTATAGTCGCGCTGTTTGGATTCTTTCAAATCGCTGTGATTATTCTGGCTGCGGTCAAAGCTTATAATGGTCAGTCTTATCGATATCCGTTTACGCTGGGATTTTTGCACTAAGACGTTGGACATTGGACAAAGACCGAAGACTTTAAATGCTGCTCCGTCTCTTGTCTAAAGTCTCCTGTCTAAAGTCCCCTGATATTAAACCCCAACCTCAAGCTTTTTTCCTATGGTTTTTTCTTCACAGCCCCAGATTGGTGTAGCGATCGTGGGTACGGGCTTCGGTCAAAAAGTTCATATTCCCGGCTTTCAAGAACATCCGCGCACAGAAATTGTCGCTGTCTATCATCGCGATTTGCAGAAAGCTCAAGAGATTGCCAAAACTCACAATATTCCTCACGCCTGCACGACTGTAGAAGAAATCGTCTCCCTGCCAAATGTCCACGCTGTCAGCATTTCAACGCCGCCGTTCTTACACTTTGAGATGGCCAAAACAGTGCTGAATGCTAGAAAACATTTGCTTTTAGAAAAACCCACAGCCCTCTGCGTTTCAGAAGCCAAACAGCTACAAACTCTGGCTCTCCAGCAAGGCGTTGTGACCACGATGAACTTTGAGTTTCGCTTTATCCCCGCGTGGCAAAGATTTGCCGAATTGCTGGCAGAAAACTACGTCGGGCAAAAACGCTTGATCAAAATTGACTGGCTCGTATCGAGTCGAGCCGATGCTTCCCGTCCGTGGAATTGGTACGCCCGCAAAGAGCAAGGCGGCGGTGCCCTGGGCGCGATCGGTTCCCATGCGTTCGATTACATTAACTGGCTGTTTGGCTCCGTCGATCGTCTGTCCGCCCGCTTACACGTCACCGTTCCCCAACGCCCCGATCCGCAAACTGGTGTCTTAAAACCCGTCGATGCCGATGACGTAGGCACCATCATGCTCGAACTGGCCGATAGCACGCCCTGCCAGTTTTGTCTAAGTGCCGCCACCTATCAAGGACGGGGCCACTGGGTCGAAGTCTACGGCGATCGAGGCACTCTAATTCTCGGCAGCGACAACCCAAAAGACTACGTTCACGGCTTCAAACTTTGGGGCAGTCAAACGGGCGAAGCCTTGTCAGAATTAGAAATTCCCAAACGGCTGGCTTTTTCCCAAGTTTACGCAGACGGCAGAATTGCCCCCTTCATTCGAGTCGTCGATCAGTTTGTACGAGGCATCGATCGCCACGAATCCCTCTCCCCCTCTCTACAAGAAGGCATCGCCTCACAGCAACTCATGGATCTGTGCCACGAATCCAACGAAACCGGAACTTGGGTGAATGTACCCGATCGCTAACTTTCACAGAAGACAGAAGCGTTAAGCTGACGTCAGTTCGATGAACGCTTCGCTTTTAGATCCAGGAACGCCCCCTAAATCCCCCACGAGTGAGGGACTTTGAACCAGAATTCCTCTCTTAAAGTCCCCCAAATTGGGGGGTTGGGGGGCAGAAGCCGTGAACAACGAAGCGGAAAACCTCTCATCGAATTCACGTTAAGCTGCATTCCCGCCTGAAGTCTAGAATCCACACCTCATCCCCTGCAATGCCCGACCTGATTTACAAATATCCCCCTCTCTACCCTGGCATCTTGCTCAAACGCTACAAGCGATTTTTTGCCGACATTGAGTTAGCTTCGGGCGAAGTGATTACCGCCCACTGTCCCAATACCGGCCCAATGACGGGTGTGTGTATTCCTGGTAACCCCGTCCAAGTGTCTCGCAGCGACAACCCCACTCGAAAACTGGCTTATACCTGGGAAACGATCGCCGTCAGCGACAATGGCTCCCCCGTCTGGACAGGCATCAACACCGCCCTCCCCAATCGAGTCATCAAACTGGCGCTAGAGAAATATTTGTTTCCTGAATTGGGAAAGTACAGCACGATCGCCTCCGAAGTCCCCTACGGTCAAGAAAAAAGCCGCATCGATTTCAGGCTCACAGGCGGCGAATTAGAGCGCCCTCTCTACCTCGAAGTCAAAAACACGACCTGGACAAACCAGACGATCGCTGCGAGAGATTTGCAAGGAGTCGCCCTCTTTCCAGACACCGTGACCACCCGTGGACAAAAACACCTGCGCGAACTGGCTGCCCTGCTACCTCAACACCGAGCCGTGATGCTCTACTTTATCAATCGAGGCGACTGTGACCAATTTTCGCCCGGAGACACAGCCGATCCGCTGTATGGTCAATTATTGCGCGAAGCGATCGCCCTCGGTTTAGAAGTGCTGCCCTGTCGATTTGAGGTAACTACTGAGGGACTTAGCTACCTGGGATTGGCGAAGCTCGTGGTTTAGACGGAGAAAGCGATCGTTCTTAACCGTTCTTATATGAAGATTCTGCAAAGCAACCGTGTTCTAACGAGCATTGAGGGAATGTTGAGTCAGGAAAATTTCCGGCTCACACAGTACTTTTGTGCTTAAATGAGCCTTAGCATTTGTCCAAAGAAATTCTGTCGTTCACAACTCCTACTTCTTGTGCATTTACAGAAATTCACCTATTTTCTCCTGAAAAATCTATGTCGAGGAGTGAAGGAATGAATCACCTCAAATCGTTGCGGACTCTGGCTAGCTCTACCTTTGCAAAGCGACTGCTCATCATCACACTCGGTATTGCAACCGCGATTACAGTTAGCTTAAGTCAGACTGTCGCAGCCGTAGAGCCAGGATCAACCGAGATCGCAACGGGCACTTGGCAAGGGGCTTCCTTCCCAGTCGAAAACTTTCAGGGCTACACCTCTCCTTTTGGCTATCGTCAATCACCCGATGGCTACTACAATCAGGAATTTCACCGAGGGCTGGATATGGCGGCTCCCGAAGGCAGCTACATTCGCAGTTGGTGGACGGGTCGAGTTGTTGAAGTGTCTGATAATTCCGCTTGTGGCACGTCTATCGTGATCGAGTCGGGCAACTGGGAACACGTCTACTGTCACATGCAAGGTCACGTCGAGAAAGATGGAAACGGGCAATATTTGAGCGATCGCTCCGGTGGTCTGCAAATCTACGAAGGTCAAGCCATCCCCGCAGGTGCCCGAATTGGTCGCGTCGGCATGACAGGTCGCACAACGGGCCCACACCTT
Organism: Phormidesmis sp. 146-20; assembly: GCF_052939475.1. NCBI lineage: Bacteria > Bacillati > Cyanobacteriota > Cyanophyceae > Leptolyngbyales > Leptolyngbyaceae > Phormidesmis > Phormidesmis sp. 146-20. Next base: position 104,507 of record NZ_JBJPHT010000011.1, on the reverse strand, counting down.
CACTGGGGTCTCAAGTATTCCAGACAATGGGTTGACCCTGCCTTGGTGCTGAGAGCCATGTACGCAGAACAATCAGGTGGACGATCGGTGTCTAGTAGACCTGCCAACTAGAGAAACAGAATGTTTAGGGTGTTCATTGGGTAGTTAATTCGGGTTAGTCAATTCGATGAAGCTTTTTCCGCTGTGATGTTTTGCCCTTGTCCCTCAGTGATAGGAAATTGAGGGGCGGGTTGGATTGATAACCGCAGCGCAAGATTTCACTGAATTCACATTAGACTAAATAATCTCAATAATAAAAATTCCTCCGTGTCTACCCTAAATCTTGGGCTACGGAGGAACTTTTTCTGAATTTAGCTTTAGTACTGCTCCCTTAAGAGTCTTTAGCAATGGCAACAGAATCTTTGACTCCAGACATCGCTGGCTGTGGAGTTTCGCGGTAGTCTGCCACAATCTTGAGAAACTCTTCACCGTCGATCGTCTCTTGTTCTAGCAGCAGATCGACTAAGCGATCGACCAGAGGACGATTTTCTCTGATAATGCGGCGGGCTTCGGCATGACAGCGGACGGCGATTTCGCGCACCTGGTGATCGATCTGAACGGCGACATCTTCAGAATATTCATTGCGTGGGGTAAAGCCGCGACCCAAAAAGACTTCGTTGTTACCACCGCCTTCGAGGGCGACTAATCCCAGGTCAGACATACCGTAACGAGTCACCATTTCTCGCGCTAAGTCTGCAATGTAGCGCAAATCACCGCTGGCTCCAACCGTCACCTCTGACTCGCCAAACACTTCTTCTTCGGCGGCCCGACCTCCCATCGCGATCGTCAGCCGATCCAGCATCCACGCCCGACTATAAAGCCCACTATCAATCATGTCTTCGTCGATCGCAGGTTGAGCAAAGCCGCCAATCCCCCCAGAGCGAGGAATGATGGTGACTTTGTTGAGTCCAGAAGTTTTGAGAACAGTCATCAGTAAGGCGTGACCAACTTCGTGGTAGGCAATCAGGCGCTTTTTCTTGCTGTCGAGCAGCGGCGTTAGGGTCAGACCAATGGTGAGACGGTCGATCGCGTCATCAATTTCGAGCGGAGTGACGGCATCTTTGCGGCGACGGGCCGTGAGAATGGCCGCTTCGTTGAGCAGGTTGGCAAGCTCGGCCCCCGAAAAGCCAGGAGTCCGACGGGCTACGGCTTCTAGAGAAACTTCGGGAGCCAGTTTTTTGTTGCGAGCGTGGACTTCTAAAATTCGCAACCGACCCTTGAAGCTGGGCAGATCGACCGTGACTTGACGATCGAAGCGTCCCGGACGCAACAAGGCAGAATCTAACACATCAGGTCGGTTGGTCGCAGCAATGATAATGATTCCTGTATTGCCCTCAAAGCCATCCATCTCAGTCAGCAACTGGTTGAGGGTTTGTTCTCGCTCGTCGTTACCGCCGCCAATTCCGGTGCCGCGCTGCCGTCCTACTGCGTCGATTTCATCAATAAAGATGATGCAGGGAGCGTTTTCTTTGGCTTTTTTGAACAAGTCACGGACGCGAGAAGCTCCGACACCGACAAACATTTCCACAAATTCAGATCCAGAGATCGAGAAGAAAGGCACGCCAGCCTCACCCGCGATCGCTTTTGCCAGCAGTGTTTTCCCCGTTCCAGGCGGCCCAATCAGCAAAACACCCTTGGGAATCCGCGCACCGACAGCCGTAAAGCGTTCTGGCTTTTTGAGAAAGGTGACGACTTCTTGCAGTTCTTCTTTCGCTTCCTCAATGCCCGCCACGTCATCAAACATCACGCCTGTTTTGGCTTCCATCTGAAACCGAGCGCGAGACTTGCCAAAACTCATCGCTTGCCCTGGTCCACCGGGCGCATTGGTAGACCGTCGCAAAATCAGCAACAGCCCCGCAATCAACAGCACAAACAACAGCAGGTTGGCGACCAGCCCCATGACGACACTATTATCTGCCGTGGGCTGAGAATCAAAGCTCACCTTGTTTGCCTTGAGCCGTTCAATCAATTCAGGGTTGCGATCGAGCAGCGGCACTTCGATCATTGGCTCATTTTTCTTTTGTTTGTCTAGCTGAACTCTGGCGACCCGTTGCGCTTCGTCTAGTTCGACCTTGGTCACTTCTCCAGCGTCAATTTTTTGTAGCAGTTGGCTATAGGTCAGCGACTCCCGGTTTTGAGCGATCGCCGGATTGCCGATGATGCTCTGTGCCACAATAAAGCCAATCATCACCATGCGCGTGACGGATGAGCTTCTCCGAAGAGGATTCCGACTTGTCACTGCCTTAGTCCGACCTTTCATCATTTCCACTTGCCTTTTGTCTGCTGGAATGCTCTACCAAGTCTAGCTTAACGTTTCTAGTGAGGAGTGAGGCGTGAGGCGTGAGGCGTGAAATGAAGTCACGACTTTTCTTAGATGTAATCAGTTTGTATATTTGACGATCAGTAGACAGTTTCGTTGTCCCTGACGATCGTAGGTGACGCGATCGGCGAGTCGTCGGAGGAGAAACCAGCCGTAGCCGCCTTCTCTGAGGGTGCCGGGTTCGGGTTCTTCGAGGTGGGTAGGGTCAAAGGGTTGTCCCCAGTCCCAGATGCGAATTTCGGTGCGATCGTCGTGTTGGGCGACTTCGATTTCGATCGACGTTTCGGAAGACAGCCCACAATGAGCATGACGAACCGCATTCGTGAATCCTTCGGCAAGGGCCAGATTCAACCGATAAAGCTGACTATCACGCCAGGTCAATTGAGAATTATGCTGGTGCCAAAACTGCTCAAACCACCTCTGCACATGATTGAGGACGGTGAGGTCACTGTTAACCGTTAGATGGTCTTGGTAAGACATGCTCAAACTCAATCAAGAATTGTCAAGTAAAGTCATCAAGAACAAAACGGCTGGTTCCTATCTGATAGGTTTTTGCAGAGAGAAACCAGAGATCTATAGCCAAAATTGCAGGAATTCCTAAGTTTGAATCAGGTCAGAAACATTACGGCTGATAGGTCTGACGCTGCAATTCTAGCAAGTCTTGAATCCCCTTCTCAGCGAAGTTCATAATTTGATCTAACTGCGTCCGACTAAAGCTCCCCGACTCGGCGGTGCCTTGCACTTCGATCACGTTAAGCGACTCGTTCATCACCACATTGCAATCCACTTCGGCTGTCACATCTTCGGTGTAGTCCAGGTCAAGAAACGGTTCCCCTTCGAGTAAGCCAACCGAAACGGCAGCCACTTGATGAATAATCGGCGATCGCTCCAGTTCTCCCTGTTTGAGTAGCTGGTCGATCGCGTCTTGCAGAGCAACAAATCCGCCTGTAATGGCAGTTGTGCGCGTCCCGGCATCGGCTTGCAGCACATCGGCATCGATCGTTAGGGTACGTTCTCCTAGGGCTTCCATATCCAAGGTTGAACGCAAACTTCGCCCAATCAAGCGCTGAATTTCTTGAGTCCGACCAGACAGTTTGAGAAACTCTCGTTCCTGACGTTCGGGCGTGGCACCGGGCAACATCCGATATTCTGCTGTCAACCAACCCTGACCTTTGCCCACCAAAAATCGCGGCACCTTGGGCTGAATCGTCACCGTACACAGCACTTGAGTTTCTCCACACTTTGCCAACACTGACCCCGCCGCAAACTTGGTAAACCTGCGCTCAAACAAAACGGGACGCAGTTGATCGGGTCGTCGGCCATCAGGACGCTGCCATGTCATAGAGAAGCCTCAAAAAGTCAGATCTGGAAGAAGATCGAACCTTTATTTCACCCTTTGCCCTTCCCCCTTCGCGTCATCTCCCTATTTTCTTCAGAATTTCTCTGCGATCGCCATTGGTCTTTAGAATAAGTAAAGTGCCGTAAGTAGTGGGAGAAACGCCATGACTGCCTCTTTTGCGTCGGATCAAACCGTCGAGCTGGCTCCGAGCTACAACATTCCGATCGTGCTGGTGTTGGCGGCGATTGCGATTGTGTGGGTTCAGGTCTGGGTGGCGCTGGCGATCGGACTGTTTGGGCTGTTTTTGATGATTCAGGCGGTGACGCTGCGCCTAAAATTTACGCCGACGGATCTCGACATCTTTAGAGGTGATAAGCTGATTCGTCGATTCCCTTATCGAGATTGGCAAAATTGGGAAATTTTTTGGTCTCCCGTCCCGATTCTCTTCTACTTCAAAGAAGTCAACAGTATCCACTTTCTGCCGATTATTTTTGATCCCAAAACCCTTCGCCCTGTTTTAGAGCAACGATTTCCTAAAAATTCTGTTTCCTGACTTTCCCTACTCCCTGGTCTGCTATGAATTCCGATGAGTTTCCGCCCCAAATGCCAGACGATCAAGATTCTGCGATCTCTTCGAGTTACCCGCAAGGGGTCGACGCTGCCGAAAATTTACAGCCTTTGCCTGATTTGGGATTGGTGAGCAAGCCAGCCGAGCCAGACGTTTCTCAGGAGACCAAGGCACTTCAAACGGCTGAGTTAGAAAGAGAAATTGCGGCGCTGCGATCGACCCGTGACCAACTGCAAGCCCAAATCTCAGAGGCACAGTCTGTTTTGAGCAAGCTGGTTAAAGATGGGCTGAGTGATCTAGAACGCCGTCGCCAAACGTTGCAGGTCTCGGTCGAGCAGCTAGAACGCCGTCAAGAACGGATTCGCAACGAGATGCGGACGACGTTTGCTGGCTCATCTCAAGAAATCGCCATTCGCGTCCAGAGCTTCAAAGACTATCTGGTAGGCAGTTTACAGGATCTTGCCTTAGCCGCAGAACAGTTAGAATTGCAGATTCCAGAAGCACCCGAACAAGTCGTTCCAGCAGTTGAGAAGAAGGGCGATCTCTTCGAGATACCCGCAAGGAGTCGCTTCGAGATACCCGCAGGAGATCGTGCCTCAACGCCCAAATTTGCCGACCAGAGTTTTCAAGATCAGACGCAAAAGATTCGCAGTTTGATCGATCAGTTTCGCAATCAGCCCGACTACTATGGCCCCGTCTGGAAGCTACGCCGCACCTTTGAGCCGATTCACGCCGAGCGAGTGTCTAACTGGTTTTTGACTCAGGGTGGTCGAGGAGCCGTTCGGACAATGGGTTCGCGGCTACAAAACATTCTGGTGGCTTCAGCAGCGATTTCTATTTTGTACAACCTCTATGGCGATCGCCTTCGTACCTTAATTCTCGCCAACTCTCCAGAGCGATTGGGCGAATGGCGACGCGGGCTACAAGATTGTCTCGGTGTGTCGCGCAGTGATTTTGGCAGCGATCGCGGCCTCACCCTGTTTGAGACTCCCGAACCGTTGGCACTGAAAGCCGATCGCTTAGTCAAAGACGGCCTGCTGCCCTTGATCGTGATCGATGAAACCGAAGAACTGATCAGTCTCGCAATGCTGCAATTTCCGATGTGGATCGCCTTTGCGCCCAACCCTCAACAGATGCAACAGACCTATCTCTATTGACCCTATGCTTCCCTGGTACATCAACAACGGACTGCTGCTCATTCTCGCTTATTTGCTGGGTTCGACTCCGACAGGCTACTGGGTCGGGCGAGTCGTCAAAGGCATTGATATTCGGCAAGAAGGATCAGGGTCAACGGGGGCGACAAATGTTTTGCGAACTGTGGGAAAACTTCCGGCAGCCTTTGTTTTACTGGTCGATATTGGCAAGGGAGTGCTGGCGATCGCCGCCGTTCACTTTGCCTTCACGCACCTCCCCGGATGGCTGTACTACACCAAGATCGTCGATGTAAATTTCGCCAACTGGCAGCCCTGGATCGTGACGCTGGCGGGACTAATGGCCCTTTTGGGTCACAGCAAATCGGTGTGGCTCAACTTCACAGGTGGCAAGTCAGTCGCAACGAGTTTGGGCGTGTTGTTGGCAATGGATTGGCGAGTTGGGTTGAGTACGCTGGGCGTGTTTGCGTTGAGTTTGGCAATCACTCGAATTGTGTCGATAAGCTCGATCGCAGGTGCCCTGGCGGTTATGGTGATGATGGTTGTATTGGGTCAGCCGTTAGCTTATGGGTTGTTTGCGATCGCGGGTGGCTCCTATGTAATCTGGCGACATCGCACCAACATTCAACGCCTGTTAGCCGGGACAGAACCTCGATTAGGAGAAAAGATTGCTCAACCCGCAGAAGGGGACGTAGGACTAGAGAATTAGGGTGAGCGATCGGGTGAATTCCATCTGCGCTCTTCAAAGTAATGCTGTAATGGTCACTAGACCATTATTAACATCCTAAATTTTCAGTTCGTAGCCGCTTATTGCATGGAGGAATTATTTCTTAGGTGAGACTACGCTAATTCCTAATTTCTTAGTGCTTTGATCTACAAAGTAGTCATGATTGAAAGAATAAATATACAAAGCATTCTCTCTCGGCATCTGCGGAAATAAGCCATTGAGATTTTTTATCACTTTGATCTCTGTGATCCATTTTATGAATGTAAGCAATATTAGGCAAGACGAAAACCTAGTTGAGCCGCAACCGCAGGCGGTTGCGGCTCACTTACGAAGAGTGCAAATTCGGTTGTCGGTTCCAACGCTAGTTAGATCGTAGCGTCACGAAAATTTTAGCATATAGTACAAGTGAACTAAATGGCGCTGTCGGTCTAAAAACTCCCTATCCAAAAATAAATCTCCTTTATTCTGGTGTCACTGAAGTATTTTACCTACCCTTCAGTGTCCTCCGCCTGTTCGTTCTCTAGCAAGATTCCAAATTCACCAAGGGGTACTGAGTTTTTTTACATTCCAGTAGATAAGCTCGAATCCTTATTCCGGCGGTAACTGGTCACAAGGTTCTGGCTCAACGTCAGGCACTTTTGCTAAAACTGCATCATACTTTGCTCGGCTACCTCGTTGTGACAATTCCTCTAAATCGCGATCGATTGATGCAGCAATCTTCTCTGCAACTGTTGTTGAGATGAATTGATCAATAGAAATACCATCCCGTTCTGCAAGCTCTTGCAAACTCTTATAGAGAGAGTCGCTCCCGAAAAGGCGATCGCTCCCCTCTCTACCCACCGACCAACACTTCTAACTCAGCTTTTTCTGCGGCTTGAATGGCATCCAATCCTTGCCAAACTTGATTGAGAAGGGTGTCTAAATTGGCGCGGGTGACGGCTGAGATCGTAAAAACTGTAGCTTGGGTCAACTGTTGAAATTCAGTGAGGAGTGCCTGCAAGTCTTCGTCGTCTACTGCGTCAATTTTGTTGAGGGCGAGAATTTGAGGGCGATCGCTTAATCCTCGTCCGTAGGCTTTGAGTTCTTGTTGGATAGTTTGGTAGTCGGCGATCGCCGTTTCAGAAGTCGCGTCTACTAAATGCAACAGCAACCGAGTTCGCTCAATGTGTCGCAAAAAGTCGTGACCCAAACCTGCGCCCGTGTGCGCCCCTTCAATCAGTCCAGGAATGTCCGCAAATACCGTTCCGTCTCCCGTGGGCTTTCTGACGACACCCAGATTGGGAACCAGCGTCGTGAAGGGATAATCAGCAATTTTGGGACGAGCCGCAGACAGCGCAGAAATGAGCGTCGATTTTCCGGCGTTGGGCAAGCCAATAATGCCAACTTCTGCCAGCAGTTTTAACTCTAGTCTCAAGAAGCGATTTTCGCCGGGCTGTCCTGGGAAGGCATTTTCGGGGGCGCGGTTGCGGTTGCTCAAAAAACAATGATTGCCCAATCCGCCTCGTCCCCCTTGCGCGATTAGCAGCGTTTCGCCTGGGTTGGTCAAGTCACCGATGATACGATCGCATTCGGCATCATAAATCACGGTGCCACAGGGAACTTCAATCATCAAATCATCGCCCGATGCGCCTGTTTTATTGTTGCTGCCGCCCCGCTGACCATTTTCTGCCTTAAACAAACGGCTATAGCGGAAGTCCAGTAGGGTTTGCAGGTTTGCTTCCGCCTTAAAAATGATGGAGCCGCCTCGTCCACCGTTGCCACCCGACGGGCCACCCGCAGGCACATACTTTTCGCGACGAAAGGCGACAATCCCATCACCTCCATCCCCCGCCTGCACTTGAATTTCTGCCTGATCGATAAATTGCATGACCGCTCTCAATCCCTTTATTTTGATCTTAGCCTGAGCCGCTGGTCAGTTGAACTCAGACAAATTCAGGGAAGACCCATTATAAGTCAATTAAAGAGATTCTTGGGAGGGACGCAGTTCGTACAGAATGCTATTTTGAGCCGAAGGTCATTTCCATTTGGGTTTCGGTGCCGATCGTCATCGGTTGAGTCGATCGCGGATTGGTGGTTTGCATCTGGGCATTTGAGGTGAGCGAAATACTCGAATCGGTGGGCAGAAGGCGATCGAGCCGAAGCATTGTCTGTCCTTGTCCAGTGGAATTGAGAGATTTGAGCGTCATCTCTACGCCTTTGGGCATTCCAGGAGTCATGAGCTTTTGAGGATTTGCCTGCTGCACCAGGGTAACTTTTAGGGTTGCCACGCCATCTTTTAGACTGACTAGCTCATAGTTTGCGGTCTGGTTGACAGCAACTCCATTTAGAGTCATGGGCATTGCGACTCGCCATTGGGCACCCACTCCTACCGCCACATCCGGCAAGGGGGAAGAAAATTGATCGAGCGACTGAGACATCTGCTCCAACATTTGGCGAGTTCTGCTATCAATCCCCGGCGGAATTACGAAATTGCCTGACTTTGTTTGACCGCGATCGTTAACCACAAATGAGCCACTCAGCCCAACCATCCGCTTCATCTGTTCGCGCAGTTGCTTGATCACCGCAGGCGGCAGAGAGGCGTTGTCCATCAGATCGACATCGGTGTAGCGAAAGCTGTAGTGAATGTCGCCATTGGCATCAACTTTTGTCACCACAGTTTCCATCTTCATCACAGTCGAGGGGAGCTTTGAAGGAATGGAGTTGCCGCCAAACGACATCTTCATGTCCATGTTGAGCGTCATAGTTGCCGTTTCTTTTTGGTTGACGATCGGCTTAAATCGCAAGGGTTGCTGAGGCTGTGCCCCCGGAGTCAACAATTCTATTTTGGGCGGGGTAACGGTAGGCTTCGCAGCTTGGGCGATCGTATTCGGTTTAGCCGACACCGCAGGAATGAAGGGCTTTGCGCCAAGCCCGATCGTCAACATCAGCAAGGAACCCACAACGACTGTTTTTTTCATAAAAGGATGAGAAATTAAGTGATTCCAGACTCCCGACTTTGGGAATGGATGGTTTTCATTTTACGGATTGACCCACCACAGGAGCAGAAACAATTCCTTGTGCCTCCAATTCGGAAGCTACCCGCAAAATCAAAGCTTCGTTGTAGGGAGCCGCCACAATCTGCACACCCAACGGTAACTGACCCGATCGCTGAATCGGCACCGAAATGATCGGCAACCCAATAAAAGAAAGCGGTTGAGTAAACATCCCCAAATTGGGACGGGTAAGCACTTTGACGTGATCTAATTCAATGTGTTCCTGTCCGATCAGCGGAGCCGCACAAGGAGTTGTGGGAGCCAGAATAACATCCACATCTTGAAAGAGTTCACGCACGCGATCGCGATACCAACTGCGAAATCGTTGAGCTTGCTGATACCAGGTGCCGGGGACGAGACAGCCGGCCAAAAAGCGATCGCGCGTTGCTTCGTCAAAGTCTTGAGGGCGGCTTTTTAGATCAGCAAAGTGTAAATTTGCCCCTTCACAGGAGGTAATCACAAACGCCGCAGATCTAGCCCGATGTGCTTCTGGAATCGTCACCCGTCGAGTTACGCCCAACGCCTGCGCCACTTTTTCGACGGCGGCAAACACTTCAGGCTGGGCACCTCTGGCAAAATAATCGTCCGCAACGGCAATTCTCAATCCGTCTGTTCCCTTCGCCAACTCCGGGGCGCACAAGTCAGGAGGACGCTTTGTGCAAACTGGATCGCTGGGATCTTCTCCTTGCAGCAAATCAAAAACCGTGGCGATATCACGAACCGATCGCGCAAACGGCCCCAAATGATCAAAGCTGCTAGAAAACAGATACGCGCCCGATCGAGACAGTCGTCCATAAGTTGGCTTCAGACCAAAAATCCCGCACAGAGCAGACGGCACGCGAATCGAGCCATTGGTATCTGATCCCAGGGTAATCGGCACCAAACCAGAAGCGATCGCAGCCGCCGATCCCCCCGAAGATCCGCCCGTCATCCGTTCTAAGTTATGAGGATTGTGAGCCGGGCCATAGTGAGAATTTTCGGTAGTGAACCCGTAGGCGTACTCATCCATATTCAAGCCACCGATCAGAATGGCTCCCGCTTGCTTGAGTCGCGCCACCAAAGCGGCATCTTGAGACGCAGGCGGTCTTTCGGCATTAATCTTAGAACCTGCCAGCGTCGTCACTCCAGCAATGTCAAACAAATCCTTGACCGCAAATGGCACACCCGCCAGGATGCCTGGATCTTTTCCATCGGCGATCGCTTCATCCACCCGTTCTGCCTCTTGCAAAGCCGACTCCGCCAAAACCTTGGTGAAACAGTTGTAAAGTTTGTCAAGATTGGCAATGCGAGCCAGCGCTTCAGATACGATCGTTTTTGCAGACACTTGTCGCGATCGTACCAATTCAGAAATTTGAGTTGCGTCCAGATTGGCGTAATTCATGGCTCAAACACCGGAGCAGCTTCCACCGTTTCGGGAAGAGGAAACTCCATCACCAGTTGAGCGATCGTTTGAATTCGTTCAAAGTTGGCGATTACACCCGGTCGATAGTCTGGATTAAGGGGCAAACCGACCACGGCTGCCATCAGATCGACATATTCTGCCGAGTTTATCTTGTCTGTCATAACCGTTTCATCACACCACAAACATTAGGCTTGCCATTCGTCTTAATCGTGCTGTAAGTCGCGTTCTATATAAGCTCGCCAGCCACCCCATTGAGTGATTTCTTGCTCACCCTCACAAAGAAAGGGTTCGCCCAACACTCCCAGAACCTCCTCCCCATCAGATAACTTGACCTTGCCAATACACAGTCCAGGCGGCTCTGAGATTAGCAGCGTACTCAGTCCACCGACAGGAACCGCCCACACCTCAACCGCAACAGACACGCCTTCCTGAGACACTTTTAGCATTGCGGGATGACGATCGCCGATCGACCAGATTCGATAGGCTGCTTCAGTCGAAGTTTCTCGCACAAAGGCTGCCCCAATTGAGTGCAGGTTTTGGTTGAGTTCTAGCCCTCTCATCAGAGTACCGTTGACTGCCAGATAGACTGTGTTTTCCATCGCACCTTGCAGAAGTAGCTTTCAAAAACAAACTGTAAAAACAAAGAAAGACGCTGCTGCCAACGTCTCTACTTAAAAATCTACTTAAAAAACTAAAATTTCTTGATTGAACAAATTTCTTGATTGAACTACGGAGACTGCTTGAGGTAATTTACCAGGGCATGTAAGCCTAAACGGTAACTTTCGGCACCAAATCCGCTGATCTGACCGATCGCAACAGGAGCAATGTAGGAATGATGACGGAAGGCTTCACGCTTATAAATGTTGCTGAGATGAACCTCAACCGTAGGAAGGTTGACGGCGGCGATCGCATCCCTCAGCCCAATACTCGTGTGCGTGTAGGCACCTGCATTGATCAAGAGACCCTGATGCTGACCGATCGCTTCATGAATCGCATCAATCAAAACGCCTTCGTGGTTCGATTGCAGCACTAGAATGGTCGCTTGCAGGGCTTGAGACTCGCGATCAAGCATTTGATTAATTTGCTCCAGCGTGACTGACCCATAAATTCCTGGCTCTCGTTTGCCCAGAAGATTTAAGTTCGGCCCGTGGAGAACCAAAATATTGTGCAACTGATCTGTCAGAACGGAATATTACCGACGACGCTGGGGATCGTTTACAGGAATCGGGATTGGTTCCATTTCTGGCTGAACTTCTGGCCCTAGCAGCGCTTCAATCAGTCTGCGGGTCATTTCCTTTAACTTTTCCAGCACCTTTTCAATGTAATCCATTGAACTGACAGCTCCTTCGATATCGCTTGGACTTCTTCAGGATTGCCCAAGCTTGACTCAGACAATACTAATACTTTACAGAAATCTAACTAGATCTTAACAGGGGAAAACCGGAAAGCCAAGGGTCATCCCTGTAAATTTTCCGATGCCTACTTCAATCATAACGAATGATCCCCAGAGATCAAGAAGGATCCCTCTCAGGTAAAGGTTCTGTTAACAATTTGCGGCGTAGTTGGTCGAGAGCAGTACAGGCGCTCACTTGTCTTACCCAGTCGCGTCCTCGTGCGCCAAAGCGGTAGGCAAAACTCGTGACTTCGGTTTCGGGGCCGGCCAATCCGATGTAGACCAATCCGACGGGTTTGGTCTCGGTGCCACCATCGGGGCCCGCAATGCCTGTGATGCTAAGTCCCCAGGTGGTATTGAGGCGTGATCGTACCCCTACGGCCATTTGTTCAGCGACCTGATTACTGACGGCTCCAAATTCTGACAGCACCTTGGGATCAACTCCCAACAGGGTTTCTTTAACCGAATTGTCGTAAGAAATAATGCCGCCCCAAAAATAGCTAGAGCTTCCTGAAACGCTTGTCAGCATTTGTCCCAAGCCTCCCCCAGTGCAGGATTCAGCGACGCTAAGAGTCGTTTGGGTGATTTTGAGCAGGTCACCGACGACAGAAGCCAGTGACTCTTGATTAGTGCCGTAGCAGTCCAGTCCGCCGATTTGTAATAGCTGCTGTTCGACGGGTTCGATGATTTGACGAGCGGCTTCTGATGAGGCCGCCCTAGCAGAAACTCGCAGCTTTACTTCTCCAAAATTGGCGTAGGGCGCAACGGTAGGATTGTCTAGCTCAAAGAAGTCAGCGACCTTTTCGGCTAGAGATGATTCGGAGATGCCCCAAAATTTCAGCAGGCGACTGACAATGATTTCCCGCCCCCAGCCCTGAGTTTTGAGAAAGGGAACCGCCGTTTGTTGCCACATTTCCCGCATCTCAACGGGCACTCCCGGAAAGGTCAATAGGGTTAGCTGTGACTCGTCGCGGGTATCTCGAAGACGCACCTGCCAAATCATTCCCGGCGCACTTCCTACTGGGTTGGGCAAAACCTCAGCCCCTTGAGGAAGTAGGGCCTGCTTGCGGTTGTTGTCAGTCATCTCACGCCCGCGTTCTGCAAACTTTTGTTGAATGTCTGCAACGATTTCGGGTCTTTCGACCAGAGGCGTATCAAAAAAACTGGCGATCGTTTCTGTCGTCAAATCATCCGGCGTTGGCCCCAATCCTCCTGTAAAAATCAGAATCTGGGCGCGATCGCTGGCGATCGAAATGGCTTGTTTGAGGCGATCGACGTTATCCCCTACCACGGTCTGATAGTAGTGAGGAATGCCCAACTCAGCCAACTCCTGCGCCAAAAACTGAGCATTCGAGTTGAGAATATCCCCCAGCAGTAGCTCAGTCCCGACACTGATAATTTCTGCACTCATAAGTAAACAGGGATGAAGGATGAGGGATGAAAGGGCCTTGCCGCTTGAGTTACGTTCTAACGTCTAACAGAGTAAATCGGAGATCTATCGACAGCTTTTTGAAGCATAGATTAGAAAAGCACTTCTCGATACAACACCAAGAATTCCTTTTCCTCCCTCCTCCCTCCTCCCTCATCCCTCCTCGCGAAGCGGATTACCCCCCAAGGGGGAACAGATCATCGAAGTTCTTCCGCCCCTCACCTCGCGGTTCGCCAAACTTGCCAACTCGTGAGACTGAGCAAAACGGTTGCGCCCAGGGCGTAGGTCAAGCCGCTCGGCATTCCTGAAACTGCCAGGGCCAGCGTGCCGACCCATAGCGTTAACGAATAGATAAACAGAACCGCTAACCGATGAGAAAGCCCTGCTTTAAGTAGACGGTGATGCAGGTGACGCTTGTCAGCAACAAAGGGAGACTTGCCGCGACGAAGACGATCGAGAATCACCGCAGACATATCCAAAATCGGCACCGCCAAAATCACATAGGGCAACAAGACCGCAACCGTGGTGACACTTTTCACCAGTCCAATAATGCCAACGCCCGCCAGCGTGAAGCCAATGAAATAGGCCCCGCCATCCCCCATAAAGATTTGGGCTGGATTGAAGTTGTAGCGCAAAAATCCTAAGCATCCGCCCGCGAGGGCAGCAGCAATCAGCGCAGCAGCAGGCTGTTGCATAAACAGGCAAGTGACCAGCATCACAACCGCCGCAATGCCCGAAACTCCGGCCGCTAACCCATCTAGCCCATCGATCCAATTCATTGCGTTAGCCATTCCGACTAGCCAAATGACGGTAATCGGTAGACTAATCCAATCCGCTAAAGGGAACAGCCCCTCAACCGGGTTCGTCAAAAACTCAATCTGCACCCCGGCTTTCCAGGCGAGACTGGCGACGATCGCTTGCAAAATTAACCGAGTCTTAGGTGACAAATTAAATAGATCGTCTGCGAGTCCGATTAAGAAAAACGCAAGTCCGCCGATCGTCACTCCCCAAACTTCATATTCCTTGCCAGGAGGAAGAACGCCGAAGCCTCCTGTCCACCAGACGACGAGCAAAGCAGCCACCACACCAAAAAAAATCGAAACTCCCCCCAGGCGTACCATTGGGCGCTGATGAACCTTACGACCGTTTGGCAAGTCAACTCGTCCGCTTTGAAGGCCGATTTTTTTAACGATCGGGGTCATCCAGAGGACAACCAGCACAGAAACGAGGAACGCGAGGAGGTGATACAACTGAAAGGGCATCTGAAATCGCAGTAAGGATGGACAGTAGTTGTCAGGCAGAGTCTACTACATTTCAGATGATACTCAGCAAAGAATTATTAAGCGCAATCAATTTGGAAGATTTGTCAAGGATTTCTATTGATAGTGAGTGATGAGTGCCATTGACTAATGTAGAAGCGGTCTGCCTAAAACAAAGGGCACCGATTGATGCCCTTACCTTCTCCTAGAGTGAAACTGGATCTCCGGAGGATCTAACGTGCGATCGCACAATGCCGAATTGACCGTTCTAAACCATCGCCGGGACGGGAATGGCTAAATGTGGATAGAGCGGGAAGCGATCGCACAAAGCAGCGACTCGTTGCCGACAGGTCTGAGCCACTGAATCGTCTTCGGGAGACAGGAGGCGATCGGCGATGATGTTGGCAATTTCGGTAAACTCGATCGGGCCCATTCCTCTAGTCGTCATCGCAGGAGAGCCGAGGCGCAACCCACTTGTGACAAACGGCGATTCGGGATCAAAGGGAACCGTGTTTTTGTTGGCAGTAATATTCACACCACTTACCAACTGATCTGCGATTTTGCCCGTCATGGCGATCGATCGTAAATCAACCAGCATCAGGTGATTGTCTGTACCGCCAGAGACAATCTTGAATTGACGATTTTGAAGCTGAGTCGCCATTGCCTTCGCATTCTCGATCACCTGACCGGAGTAGGTTTTGAATTCGGGCTTGAGCGCTTCCCCAAAGGCAACCGCTTTTCCAGCAATCACATGCTCTAGCGGGCCGCCTTGAGAGCCAGGAAAGACTGCTTTATCAAGCTGTTTGCCCAGTTCAGCATCGCGAGTCAGAATCAAACCGCCTCTCGGCCCACGTAGAGTTTTGTGAGTCGTCGTCGTGACCACATCACAGAAGGGAATCGGATTGGGATGATGTCCGGTGGCGACCAGTCCAGCAATATGGGCGATGTCTGCCAGCAGGTAAGCCCCGATCTCGTCAGCGATTTCTCTAAACTTGTCAAACTGAATAATTCTGGGATAAGCAGAATAGCCACAAATCAGCAGTTTGGGACGATGCTTGAGCGCCAGATCGCGAATCTGATCGTAATCCAACGCTTCTGTTTCTTGACTCACGCCATAGTGCTGCACGTTGAACCATTTGCCCGACACATTTACGGGAGACCCATGCGTCAGGTGTCCGCCGTGGGACAAGTCCATGCCCATGATCGTGTCACCCGGCTTCAAGAGCGAGAGAAAGACAGCAAAGTTGGCCTGCGCTCCAGAGTGGGGTTGAACGTTAGCGTGAGCAGCTCCAAACAGTTGTTTTGCCCGATCGATAGCCAGTTGTTCGACGCGATCGACAAATTCACAGCCGCCGTAATAGCGCTTTGTGGGCAAGCCTTCGGCGTATTTGTTGGTCAATACCGACCCTTGAGCAGCCATCACCGCCGCCGATGTGAAATTTTCGCTGGCAATCAGTTCGAGGTGATCGCGTTGACGTTGTAGCTCATGCTGGATCATCTCCGCAATGGCTGGGTCAGCTTTCGCCAAAAAGTCTGAGTTAGTCTGAGTCACAGAGCAAAGTCCTAAATGATATGAGTTTGTTGTACAGCGACAGTAGAAGGTCTGCTTCCTGAGTGATCGATTGTAGCGTCGATCGTCAATGACTTGAAATAGCAAAGCGTTAAGTTCAGAGAAAATTCAATCAAGCAATTTGTAGGGCTTGCCCAAAAGTTTTAGGTTCAGGAAGCGGTTCGCCGTTCTGACTTGCAGAGTCGATCAAAAGTTCTAAAACTTCATGAGCATTCTGCATCGCCTCTTGATAGGTGTCACCGTGTGTATGACAGAACTCCCCCCATTCAGGCAGACTGACGACATAACACTCATCTTCATTCGACCACTGGATAATGACGGTGTAGTGAGAATTCATTCGTGACCTTCCTGTTCTCCTTTAATTTCTGCTAATCGGCTTAGTGCGTTGTCTACATCGTCTTCCTGATAACGCTTGGCATCCGCACTATCCCTGCCTGAAAGGGTAAGTTTGCCAGGTAGCAAGGGATGAAACCACTTGGTATGACTTCCTTTACCGGGCTGGTAGTCAAATCCCGCTTGCAGCAATAGACGTTTTAGTTCTCGAATCTTCTTGGGCACGTAGAATTCTATTTCTCTCCAGTTTAGCGCTTTGTAAAGCCTTCTCTGGATGTCACGATCGCAGTACTCCCAATCTCCACAGGCGCGGTATACTCCTCGGAGTAAACAGACAGAGATAGCAATGGTAGCGGTAGCAATTCTGGCGGCGGGGCGGGGAACGCGCATGAAATCGGACTTGCCGAAAGTCCTTCATCAACTGGGGGGGCGATCGCTGGTTGAGCGGGTGTTAGACAATGCCGAACAGATTCATCCCTCACGGCGGCTCGTGATTGTAGGCTACCGGAGCGAATTTGTTCAAGAGTCTCTGAGGGAGAGATCGGGCTTAGAATTTGTCGAGCAGCCTCAACAGTTGGGAACCGGACACGCAATTCAGCAGTTGCTTCCCCATCTAGAAGGCTTTGAGGGCGATTTGTTGGTCTTGAATGGCGATGTGCCTTTGCTGCGACCTCAGACGTTGCAACGGTTGCTCGAGACGCATCAAGATCACGGCAACGCTGCAACGATTCTCACGGCTCAAGTTCCTAATCCTAAAGGCTATGGGCGCGTTTTTTGTGACGGCAATAATCTGCTAACCCAAATTGTTGAAGATCGTGATTGTAGTCCGGCCCAAAAGCAAAACCGTCGTGTGAATGCGGGAGTTTATTGTTTTCGCTGGTCAGATTTGTCAGACGTTTTGCCCAAACTGACGACTCGCAATGATCAACAAGAATATTACCTGACCGATGCGGTGAATTATCTCAATCCTGTGATGACCGTCGATGTCGAAGATTATCAAGAGATTTTGGGAATTAACGATCGCAAACAACTCGCCACCGCTTACAGCATTCTGCAAACTCGCATCAAAGATGATTGGATGGCGCAGGGCGTGACGTTAATTGATCCAGACAGCATTACGATCGATGACACAGTACAACTACACCCCGACGTAGTGATCGAGCCGCAAACTCATCTACGCGGCAATAGCATTATTCAAACCAGAAGTCATATTGGGCCGGGAAGTTTAATTGAAAACAGTCATATTGGCGAAAATACAACCGTTCTTTTTTCAGTTGTTCGAGATAGTGTGGTGAAATCAGATTCGACGATCGGCCCCTACGCGCATCTCAAAGGCCATGCAGAAGTTGGTTCTAATTGTCGAATTGGTAACTTTGTTGAATTGAAGAATACGACGATCGGCGATCAGACCAACGTTGCACACTTGTCTTATCTGGGCGATGCCACCATTGGTACAAAAGCAAATATCGGCGGCGGCACCATTACAGCCAACTACGATGGTGTGAAAAAACATCGAACGGTAATTGGCGATCGCAGCAAAACAGGCGTGAACAATTCCCTCATTGCACCCTTAACGATTGGAGAAGACGTCACGATCGCCGCAGGCTCTACCATTACCGAAGATTTGCCGAATGATTGTCTAGCGATCGCGCGTGCCCGTCAAGTCGTCAAACTGGGCTGGAGATTAAAGTCAAAAGAGTGAGCGATCGTTAGAATAGATTCAAAGATTCGGCCAAGCTGTATGTCTTATGACTTCACTCATTCAGCCACCAAACCCAGTTGAAGAACAACGAGTCATCTTACCTGGCGTGACCTGGCAGCAATATGAAAACTTACTCACGACGCTAAGCGACCAGACTGGGCTGCGGCTGATCTACCTCGAAGGAACACTGGAGATTTTTATGCCTTCTTCAGAACACGAAATGCTGAAAAAGGTGATTGCCAGACTTTTAGAGCGCTACGCCGAAGAAGTTGACATTCCCCTACACGGCTACGGCTCGACCACATTTCGACGAGAGGCAAAGGCGCGAGGGCTAGAACCTGACGAGTGTTACTGTGTGGAAACACTTAAGGAACTGCCGGATCTTGCGATCGAGGTCAATCTGACCAGTGGAGGCATCGATAAGTTGTTAGTGTACAAAGGGCTGGGCATTCCGGAGGTGTTGATCTGGCAAGATCAGCAGTTGACGCTCTATGATCTCCGTGAAGCTCAATCTAGAGCAGTTGTACGAAGCCAGTTTTTCCCAGACCTTGACTTACAAGTATTGGCACAATACATTCGACCTCAAGAGCAACCTCAAGCGGTTAAAGAATTTTTGGCGGTGGTGCGATCGCAAAAATCCTAGGCATAAAATTCAGAAGTTTAGCGATCGTAGAGATTTTTAAGTCCAGTCAACTTTCCAAGTAAGTGCCCACAGAGAACCTTAATAGAAGCTTTCAGTTACTCCGTATTTCCTCAATATGAACTCTTACAGTTCACTACTCTTGCAGCTACTCGGCTGTCGTTAACTCTTCATCAAAATCATTAATTAGGTTCGCTTGTCCCTTTCTATCTACCTCTTGCTTGATAACTCTTTTTGAAAGCTCACGACTAACAACTTTTGCTCGTTCATCAAAGAACTTATCGTAGTCGTCGTCCCATATACCAAAAGTATTCAAATCCTCTATTAAGTGAGTTGCCATCGTGCTACTCAGATTTGAATTTTCGCGAAATTTAGCCATATATTTTGAGGGCGCTTTCGCTCCAATTTCTCTTTTATTGAGAAAATCATCTACTATTGTGATGTTTAAGATGTGGTTTATGTAAAAACTCCCGTAGTCCTTAGCTCTTAAATGCGCTTTTGGGAAAAAGTGATGATAGTTCTTGCTATTTGCTTGTTTGAGCCAATAATTACTAATGTTAACAATTGCATTGTCATTGAAAGACTTTGGTTGATGATATGAATAGACACATAGTATTGCTTTGATGTAACTTCTTGCGGCACTAAACCATCCATTGTTCTTGATAAACTCTTCTGAAGTATCAATTGACCAATCATAATTTGGTAACTCATCCAACAGGATTTGATCAATCCTTTTTATGTCTTGAGCTAGTTTACTCTCTACTGAGGATGAATATCGACCAGACAGTGAACATCTCCAAAAAAAGTCCTCTAAATATTTTTGCTTATTCCCAGTTGGTTTATCATTATGGTGAAAAAAGAAGTATGAAAAGGGAATTATTAGTGCGTTATACGGAAGTAGTTGAGAGACAGGAATTCTGTATGAGTTTTTGAAGTATTCTACTGTTCGCTCTATAGAATCTACCGCCTGCCCCCAAATATTAATGAAGTCATTCTTGTTAAGTTGTAGAATGACCTGTCTCTTGCACTCCTTGGAGAGAATGATGGAAACAATCTGAAGCACTGTAGCATCCGAAATTGTTTCGTAGTTGAAAGGCTTCAAATTTTCTATCAGTTCCTGAAACTTCTCTGACAAATCAAAGTTTCTCTCATAGTCAAATGTTTTAGCGGCCATAATCTCAAACAAGGACAATGGCTTTCCACCAACATTGATTCTGGTGAAAATTTCTGTAGCAATATCTATAGGAGCATCTCTAACAAGGATAATCGAGTATTGATAACTCTCAATTCTGTTCTTATAGGTTCCCAGCTTCTCATGATACCTCTGAGGGTATGACGCTAGAACCTGAAAGTCCCCCTTCAGCAACGCGAGAATGCTGATTAGACTACTTTCATCCTTTCCTTCAAGGTCGGTGATAACAATCTGCTCAGATTCCTCTACATCGAGATCAACAAATATCTTTGAGAAGTCATCTTCCCTGCCATCCTCTCTTTTTAACATAACGCCTCTCAGACTGGCAAACAAGCTGGTTAGTCTCTGTTGTCCATCTAGGACATAATCAACAAGTTCGCCTTGTTCAGGGTTTGGCAGTACCTGCTTACCAATATCTTTGACCGAGCGAAGTCTTTCCCTGGTTCTCCAAAAGATAAACGTGCCCACTGGATAGCCTTTGATGATGCTGTCTATGAAACCAGCCGATTTCTGCATTGTCCAAACAAAATCTCTTTGGAATTGCGGAATTTTGATTTGCCCCTTCTCAATATCACTTACCAAGCTGAAGAATGTCCTTGTTTGTGGTTCTGGCAATCTCATTTCAATTTCTAGATAAACTCAGCAGGCGGTCTTATCATAGCCTCACTTGATCTCAAGTAGCCAATATTACCCTACTGATTGGCAGGAAGGACTTCACTAACTTCGCGGCGCTCAATCCCAACTGCCCCCCTATTCCCTAAATTGTTAAGAAAGGTAGTACTAGAGTTCTCGCTAACTGATGCATCTGAA
The DNA here is from genome assembly GCF_052939475.1 of Phormidesmis sp. 146-20. NCBI lineage: Bacteria > Bacillati > Cyanobacteriota > Cyanophyceae > Leptolyngbyales > Leptolyngbyaceae > Phormidesmis > Phormidesmis sp. 146-20. Next base: position 83,601 of record NZ_JBJPHT010000011.1, on the reverse strand, counting down.
TCCAATGCAAGAAACTCACCCGTCTTAGATTAGATGGAAAGAACACCCATTTCCTCGGACATCTCTAGGGTGTCGCCCATCTTTTCGCCTGTGTGGTAGGCTGCAAGAAGAACTTCGCTGGTTTTGCCCCAGGCGATCGCGCCCTCTGCATCTAGCCCGATCGCGCCCAAATCTCGTTTGTTGGTGTGAGCTTCTTTGATCGATCGATCAAACGCACCTAATAGCGACAAGCCATCTGCAACACGAATCACAATTTTGGCCGCCAAACATTCGTCAATGATGTCTTCGCCAATTCCTGTACAGCTCACGCCCGCCTTGACCGTGGCATAGTTTCCGGCTGGCATGGCCGAATCGCTGACCCGTCCAATCCGCTCAAAGCCTTTGCCTCCCGTGGATGTGCCTGCTGCAATGTTGCCCTGACCATCTAAAACGACGACCCCGATCGTTCCTCTTCCGGCCTCGCTGACTAATTCCTGTTCTGCGACAACTCCCGCCATTGCTTTGTTAAAATTGCCCTCACGCTCCAGCATCCATTCTTTGAGACGCAACTCGGTCATCGGGTCGTAGAGCGGCAGTTGCAATTCGCGTAGTAATTCTGCTGAACCGAAGTCAGAGAGAATGCGATCGTCCGAGGTTTGCAAAAATTGGGCAAGCTCGATCGGGTTCTTGACGCGCGAAGTATTAATCACACCGCTAAATCGCTGAGTCGCCCCATCCATCAGGGCAGCACTCATGCGAATCTGACCATCAGACTGCAAAACCGAACCCGTTCCCGCATTAAATCGGGGATCATCTTCCAAAAGCTGACAGCCATGTACGACTGCGGTTTGAGCCGTTGCCCCATCTTTGAGCAGCGCGTAAACGTCCTCGACAACTTTGTAGAGCGATCGTCGTACCGCATCTGCGCCTCCCTTCCCCTTAAGCGAACTGCCAGCCCCACCGTGAATAATGAGCTTGGGTTGGATGCGATTTGCAGTCATGAATTAAAGCCTCAAGAGAATGATCAAACGATCGCTGGGTGGATCAACAGTTCATTATCTCTGATGGTGGATCAACTCAACGTTCGCCAATCACGAATCGTTTGCTTCTTTTGCCTGAGATTTGCGACGACGACAACGTTCTGAGCAGTACTTTACATCGTCCCAGCAGTCTTCCCACTTTTTGCGCCAAGTGAAAGGCAGCCCACAAACGGGACAAATTTTAGTCGGCAAATCGGACTTTGAGCGGGCACGAGGCATGGTGACTAAGGTATTGAACCATGTTACTGGATTCCTCTAGCTTAAACGCTGTAGCAAATTCTTCATAAAAAAATCTCCCCTGCCTCTTAACTAAGACAAGGAAGAAAAGTTTTGCTGCGAAGCTGCACCTGTTCAGACGTTTCTAATCGTTGGTTCGCACTGATTTACGAGAACGGAGCATCGCGGCACCTGCCAGCAAAATAGCAGCGATCGCACCTGGTTCGGGCACTGTCTGGGTAGCAGGCTCTTCATCAGGGGTTGGGTTCGGAGCAGGTGGCTCAGGGGTAGGAATGATGACCGGAGGCTCGGTGACCGGAGGAATCACAACCGGAGGCTCTACAACCGGAGGAATCACAGCAGGAGGCTCGGTGACTGGAGGAATGACGACGGGAGGAACAACGGGAGGTTCTACAACGGGAGGAGTGATCGGAGGAGTGATCGGAGGAATGACAACGGGAGGAATGACAACGGGAGGAGTCGGGATGCTTCCAGCAAAGCTTGGTTCAGCCGTGTTGGTGCCGTATTGAAAACGCACATTGCTGATCGCCTTGGCAAGGTCAAAGCCAGCCGGAAGTCCAGATACGCCAAAGGAAAAGACTACAGATCCCTTAATCAAATCGCGATTGAGTCCGCCATTACCTGTCGTGGAGTTGTCACCTGCTGTCACGATGCCATAGTCTAGACCGCCGACGTTTTCAGTGCCAGACAGATTGGCTGAGGTGTCGAAGCGATTTTTGGGGCCAAAAAGTCCCAATCCTGCGGCGCTCATTCCGTAGTTGTAACTCGAACTGCCGATCGCCAGCTTAGAGTTAAAGCCCCATTCGCCGCCAACGTTTGTGGTGTTGGGGCTACCGCCATAGATGCTGGAACCATTGCCCAATCGTGCAGAAATGGGATTGAGCTTTAGATTATTGCCAATGTCAAAAAACAGTCCCGTCAAAACGTCTGTGGGAACTAGAGAATCGGCTGTGCTGGTATTGTTGAGCGCGATCGACAACACGTTATTCGATAAATCAAAGAGGGCGGATGCCGATCGTCCAGAGTTGGTACCAGAAAATAGAACCGAAGAAGTAGATGCGGTCTGCGGGTTCACTTGTGCGAAAGCTGGCGCACTTCCCAAAACGGAAAATAAGCCGAGTGCTACGAGAATTGACTGACTTGCTCTTGACGCGAGAGAGAATTTAAACATTGCGTGCAGAACCTTGGGAGTGTATGTATAAATCTATACCCAAAGATTGATGAATATCCGACCCTTCTATCGAGCTTAATCCAGTCTTCACCTAAGTTAAAAATGAGAAAGCTCTAATAAAATCACTACGTGTTATTTACTATATTTATGTGTAATTTGTAATGCCAAATAGTCGTTAACTACAGATATACACTTAGCTAACAGGTTTTATTTCTTTTCTATCGTTGCGATCGCCCCTTCTGAGTGGCCTTGTCTATGTAAAGCTAAGGATGCTGACCTTGTATTTCTGATTCTCTTGATGAGCGAAACTGCACTTTCTCACATTCGTATTGTTTTGGTGGAGCCAGCCGGGGCGCTAAATGTGGGATCGAGCGCGCGCATCCTCAAAAATATGGGGCTGAGACGTATGGTGCTGGTCAATCCCAGTTGTGATCCGCTGTCAGCCGAGGCGCGACAGATGGCAGTCCATGCTGCCGACCTGTTGGAATCCGCCGAAATCGTCCCGACGCTGCCCGATGCGCTTAAGGGATGTCAAAGAGCGATCGCCACCACCGTTCGTACCCGCTCCGTCGATACCCCGTTAGAGCATCCCAGAACTGCCCTACCGTGGCTGCTGGGAGGCATTCCAGAAAATCAGTCACAAGAAGGTCAGAGACTACAGTCGGCCTTGATCTTTGGTTCTGAAGATCGAGGCTTAAGCAACGAAGAACTGAAATATGCACAACGCTTTGTCTGTATTCCATCGAGTCCTGTTTATCAGTCGCTCAATCTGGCGCAAGCGGTGGCCATTTGTTGTTACGAGCTTTATCAATGGGTCAGTCAGCCAATAACGATCAATCAACCCATTTCTACACCCCCTTACAATTCAGAACTCGCCTCACTGGATGACCTGGAAGGCTACTACCAAAACCTTGAGGAATTGCTGCTTAAAATTGGTTATCTGCATCCTCACACGGCCAGCAGTCGCATGGAGAAATTTAGACGACTGTTAAATCGTGCTTATCCCGCTCCGACGGAGGTGGCTCTGCTGCGGGGAATTTTGAGACAGGTGGCCTGGGCGATCGAGACTCAAAAGCCGCGATCGTAAGTGCGAGTGACTCATTTAGGATTGCTATCTATCTAGCAATTCTTCTCAAATGTTTATTATTCAACCAACCACTTTGACGAACTCAATGTAAAATCCCTACATCTAGTGGGAGCGCTCGATCGTTCCTGTCAAAAAATCGTCACACAAAAGGCGTTAAACCTGGCTCAAAGCCTGTTCATAGATCGCTTGACTAAAGAGAGGAAGACCTAAATGCGGGATGGCAACGATCCAAATGCGCCTTTTGAGGGCAATGCTTCAGAAGAGAGACTTTCCCAACGTCCTGTTAACCAGCGGCTGAGACGCTTGAGCCAGCCTCCAGAGCCGCGTCCGATTCAAAAAACTCGACGACGTACCCGCCCTGAACCAGCCTCCCGAAAAGCGCCCCTTTCTTTGCAAAAACCGCCAGTCGATGCCTTACGCCCCAGCTTTAAACCAGAGAACGATCGCCCCGAAGCCAGCCGCAGACGACCTGAGAAGCGCGATCGCAAGCCCAATCCTGCTGTTAAAAAAAGCCAGTCTGATTTGCGTCGTCGCCAGCGATCTCTCCGAGATACCCGCCAGGGGTCGCCCAAGCCCTATGCCACTCATCCAGCCAGCGTTCGACCGATGGCCAAGCCTGCTCTTCTGAGAACGCGATCGGGAGCCGCCCTTTTGTATGGAACTCGCCTGCTGATCTTGGGTGTGGGTGTGGGTGTGATCGCCGGAACCATTTTGTCTGTTTGGGACCCTGCCAGCCATTTCACCGCTGGAGCTTCTTCAGAAAAGACAGAAGTCACCTCAACGCCGCCCGTCTCAGAAACGCCAACGCTGCAACTGGGGCAAGAAATCACGCCGCTCAAAACACAGATTCAGACCTTGGTCGCCCAACAGCCGCAACTGACCGCAGGAATGATGGTCGTTGATCTAGATACCAACGCCTACTTCAACCTGAATGCGGCAACTCCGCTTCCTTGTGCCAGTACGATTAAGCTACCTATCCTGGTTGCTTTCTTTCAGGATGTTGATGCGGGAAAGATTCGTCTTGATGAGATGCTAACCATGCGTCCTGATCTGGTAGCAACCGAATCGGGAGATATGCAATACCAGCCTCCGGGCACCCAGTTTAGCGCTTTAGAAACGGCAACCAAGATGATCACGATCAGCGACAACACCGCGACAAATTTACTGATCGATCGCCTCGGCGGTAAAGATGCCCTTAACCAGCGCTTTCAGTCTTGGGGCTTGATGACTACCTCGATTCGCAATTTGCTTCCTGATGTCGAAGGAACCAACATGAGTAGTTCTCAAGATCTGGTGTTGCTGCTAGGTCTAGTTAGTAATGGAAAATTGTTGTCGATGCGATCGCGCGATCGGCTGCTGGAAATCATGCGCCAAACGGTCACCGATACTCTACTACCGAGCGGACTGGGAGAAGGCGCGACGATCGCTCACAAAACAGGCAATATTGGCGGCATGACGGGTGATGTTGGACTGGTGGATATGCCCAGCGGTAAGCGTTATCTGATTGGTGTCATGGTGAAGCGGCCCCGAAATGATGATCAGGGTGAAGAACTGATTCGTCAAGCGTCTCGGATCACGTATCAGTATTTTAGTCAACCCGCTTCTAACCAAAATGGGACGACTCCTCAAGGGGCCGTACAGCCGCGATCGAAGATTGCTCAACCTTAAAACAAACTAAACATTACGTAGAAACGCATCACTTCTCAGTTAGCAGTGCGCTTTGCTTAACTCAACACACCCGACAGGTAACGGTTTTGTCTAGTTCATAATCCTTGAGTGTTCCAAAACTGACTCATTTCTCTCTTCAAATATTCCTTCTTTAGAGAGACGCTCCGATCGATCGGGGTCACTACGCTTGGAGGATACTCAGAACATTACCGGAACCCATGCTGGGAACTGCGCTGCATTCACCATGAAATTAAATTCATCTCGGTTTAGACAGGTTTTCCTACCGATTAGTATCATTGCGTTTGCTATTTTTACAGGCAATCTGCGAGCGAATGCAGAAGATCCAAACTCAACAGAGTCTTTACCAGTCAACCAGTCTGAGATTGATTGGGAGCGGGTTCGATCCAACAAACCTGCTCAAGTTAGTGTGGCTCAAATCGCCAGCAGAGTTGCTGATCCGATTCCGGGTGAGGTGCCGACTTCTGCAAGCGAGTTGACTGGAGGGCAAGCATTCCTGACTGCTCAAACTACTACAACGCCCGGTGTTGTCACGCCTGCAAATGGGGCAGATACGTTAGCGCCTTCCGGCTCGATTACTGCGCCTAACGCAACGCCTAATGCAACACCTAACGCAACGCCTAACACAGTGCCCAATACTGGTGTAAATCAGACCCCTGTAGAATCGACTCCTCAGACTCAACCTATCCAAACGCCTGAATCTACCCCTCAAACGACTCCGAGTCCGGCGGCTCAGACGACAGAAGTTTCTCCGGGGCGAGTGACACGATCGGGGTCTAGCTACGTTGGAGTGGGCGGCAACATTGGCATTGGTAGTGGAGACACGGAACTGGGACAGGGTAGCTTTGCGGTCTTGAGTAAAATTGGGCTGCTGCCGTCGGTATCTGTGCGTCCTTCGGTGCTGTTTAGCGATGATGTGACAATTTTGGTGCCTGTTACCTACGACTTTAGTTTTGGCGAAGGGCCAACGGGAGGACTTGGGTTTGCTGCGGCTCCTTTTGTGGGTGTTGGGGTTGCGATTTCGACGGGTGATGACGCTGAGGTGGGGTTGTTGCTGACTGGGGGGATCGATGTGCCTTTGAGTTCTCAGTTTACAGCGACGGCTTCTGTCAATGCTTCGGTAACGGGGGAAGCCGCGATCGGGATTCTGCTAGGCGTTGGATATAACTTCCAGGGCTTCTAAAAGCGGATTGTATTGAGCATTAAATTGTATTGAACGTTAAAAGGGCAATTGGTGAAAGATAGTTTTCTGATCCAATTGCCCTTATTTTATACCAATTGTATTTAATGTCTATTTGATGTGCTTGATGAAGTTCCTTCACTTCGTTATTGAGAGCTTCTGCCCCCAGCCCCTCAATCTAGGGGACTTTAAGAGAAAAATTCTAGATCATGCATTTGCAATCTATTGAATTTTTTGCTTCGCTGGTTGGTTGTGAATCATTACTTTTTGTTTGTGGTCGTTTTTGTGCGTAATACAATAGGGGCATTGACGCTGCGATCAACAATGGTAGTCGGTAATTCTTGATGGTAAACTCCTGATGGAATTAGACCACAGCCGCCATATTGGGACATAACTCGCTGTTGGGCCATGACATCTTCGCCACAGTGATTGAGCGGTAGGTCTTGCCAAAAGTTAAAGCCGCCGACAGAGCGAAGTTTTTGAGTGTCATATATTACGCAACCGCCTACCCAAGCAACTCGGTATTTGCGAGGATTTTTGGGGTCGAGGTTGAGACGCTGTTGTAGGTGAAAAAGATTGGCAGCATTGTGTAGTCGCCAACGTTCCCATTCTGGCATTCCGGGTTGCAGGGCTTCGGGGTGAACTGGCTCATCCCAAAACTCGATCGCTTGCTCGTGGGGTCGAATGTCATCGACAAAACTGAGTCCCGTCAGCGCGCTTCCGACAAATCCACAGCATTCTTGCTGAATTGCAGTCAGCATTTGCTCAATTACATAAGATTCTAGAATCAAGTCATCATCGAGAAACAGTGCGTAAGGTGCAGTCACCTGGTCAAGGAGAAACTGTCGCTGCTCGGCCATTCCTCGACGCGGGAGATGTCTGTGCGTTGCGATCGAATGCTGGTGCGATCGCAACACTCGTAATGCTGACTGCACTTCACCAACCGCGATCGCGTCGAATGTTTCAGTCTGATCAGAAATGACAATGCGAAAATTCTGAAACGATTGAGCGATCAAACTGGTTAATGTGACGGCTAACGCTGAGGGGCGATTGTAGGTAGGAATGAGAACATCAACGATCGTCATTTCAACAATGCTATGAGGAATAGAATCTTAGAATCGTGAATCCAATAAACCCGGCAATCAATTCGCGGCTAGTCAAACAAAACCTGCCTTCAGGTTAATACCAAATTGATCTTTGAGTGCTACAGATCTTGGAGAGCAACCTAAATCCCCGACTTGTGGAGGACTTCAAGCCAAAGAAGTCTCGGATTCTCAAACTCCCTCAGAATGGGGAATTTAGGGAGCGAAGGATCTGTAGCATTAACAAATTGATTGGGTATAGGACGCTTTTCTAGTTTATGCAGACTTCGTTCTGGTAGGCGCGGCTTGAACCGCCAGTCAACATTACAGGCTGTTTAATCATTGATCCTCAACGACGAACCGTTAGATATTCGATTAGAGATTCGATGAGTGAATCACTAACTTCTAGAGCGCCGTCATCGCTTGAGTTAATTCGCTAGACAGATCAACGTCAGAAAGATCACGCTTTCTAAACAATACGCCTGCTAGAAAATAGGTGTTTCCTGAGTAGAAGGCCTGTTGATTAGCCTGAAGTTCTGCAATATGATTTTTCACCTTTGGTTCTGAACTGTAGTAACCAAATTGAAGCGGCGTGATCATAAAATCTTCAACACTGTAGTTGTATGTTTCACCTTGAGCGATCGTGCCCACTGGGTTAGAGTAGCTTGAGACCAACACCATGACGTTGGGATAGTCCAGCGTTAATAGAGAATTGGTAATGGCAGCCCCATCAAATCCGCCATACAGCAAGGGCATGAGAATATCATTATCGGGTGCAGGAAGGTAAGGAGGATTGGCAATGAGATATTGAGCCGTCGGTCTGGGAGTCTCAAAAAACGATCGATTGTGAATGAAATATTGATGATCTAACTCATATTGAGCCACTCTCGATTGAGCCACCTGAGAAGCCGAAGGATTTAATTCATATCCATGAACTTTACCGACAAAGTTAGTTCGTAAAAGTGAATTAATGACCGGAGTTCCATCACCACAGCCAAACTCTACGATCGTATCTACATCATCACAGTGATTAAAAACCAGACGCTCAAGACAATGGGAATAGAAATGAGATTCTTCGGGACAAAAGAAGACTTCTTTCTCAGAAACAGATTTGCGGGTGGACTGCGATCGCAACAAAATTCCAGTCAAGGTAATACCCTCGCTTTGTAAGAGTGTGTATAAAGACGAAGGGCAGACCAGATGCCTACCCCTCAAAACCGTTTATCAAACTGAGATCACGGGCAAAGGCTGCGTTTTTTCACCCTGACGAATCACTCGAACGACCGCCTCACTAGCACGATCACCCATCAGTTTTTCCTGGTCGTAGCCCAAAATCATTTGCCATGCTTGAGCCGGGTACATATCAATCAAAGGCAGCGTGACATTTTGAATCATCCAGCGTCCGTGTCGCTCGTCTTCTTTGATGTGTAGATCCCAATAGCCCATTGCAGCGTCCGACAGTTTAAGCCGTTTTGCTGCTGCCAGATAGTTGTGATAAGCCGCCGGCCCAGCAACTTCAAAGTAAGCTAGACCGCCGTTGTAGCGCAGAAAATAACGCTTACATTCGGTGAGCAAAAAGTTGTGGTTAATGCTGGCTAACACTTCCCACGGTACAAGGTCAAAATACGCTTCTGGCTGAATGCTGAGTCCAAGTTCGGTCAACATTTGAGCAAAGAATGTGGAGTGTTTGCGCGAAAGACGACCATTGCCATACTCTTCGAGCAAAACTTTGGTGAGTGTCGCCTGTACTTCATTTGCAGCACCACCCAAAATGCGAGACAGACGACTAGCTTCGATAAGACCGTCAAAGGAAGCGAGCGCCAACAGATAGCGATAGCCTTCCAGCGTCATCTGTTCGCGCATGTAGTGAGCATCTAACGAAAGCGGAGGTTCTAGATCAGCATCAAAGCGATCAAGAATAGCTTGCTTTACATCCAGAGTTTTGTAAGCGTCGAGGTCAAAGTTTTCGAGTTCCCACTGCTGCCAAATGGTTTCGATCTGATCGCGGATTTTGTGCAGGTAAGGCGAGCGCTCGTTTGTGTAATTGCTCAGGTCGTCATACCAGAAGAGATTGAGACGATTGATGCGGTAGAGGACTCGCTGAATAAACAGATGAGCCGCCTCTGAGCCGTCTTGAGTGTTGTAAGCCTGAACCAGGGCGGCGTGCAAAGCAGTCTCAAAAGTACTCACTTCCGAAGTGTAGCGCTGTAAGTTTTTGTCTAAGTTTTCCGCTTCCAGAAGTTTGCCAAAAGCTTGTTCAGCGCTGTAGTAGGGGTTGTGTTCTATCTGAGTCTCCAGAGGCTTAGGAATGACTCGCTCTTTTTCCAAACGTGTAACTAAGCTGCCCTGCATGTATTTCTCTGATCATTTGTATTTTCTCTAACATATTGATTGATTGATTTGTCTAAATACATCCACTCCAGAGAGAGAGCGTTGTCACCCTAAAGGCAGAGTTTGTTGAGGTGCGATCGACTAAGATCCCCCATCAGTTTATGACCTTCTAACGTCTGAGCCACACTATCTGACCCCAAAATAACCAGGTTAGCCAAATAAGATAATGAGTTGTGACGATCGTCCAAAACGTAAACTGATAAGACTCCTTCTGACTTTTGTGGCGTACTCTCTTCTGAGCTACAAAGCCACCTGGCCAACCACCTGCAAGCTCACATAGATGCAGCCTTTTCTCTGGAGTTCTGCGGTCTCTTCGTTGGGCACGAGCTTTGTCGTCAACATACATAGAATAAGTGACTAAACTCATTACAGGATAGAGAATGAGCGGCAGCGGATTGCGAGTGATCCAGGTGAAATGAACGGCTCCAGCCAGTGGCAAAATTGACAACAGTAATGTCGTGAATATTGGGAACTTGGGCTTGGATGCGATCGACGTGGAGAAAAAAGTAGGTTTGCTGCGTGCGCCCGAAATAAAAGCATCATAGGCACGGGCTTTGCCATCTGACTCAATCACTGTGTAGTAATAAATTGTGTCATTTGCTTGGGGACGACGAGTTACGTTTTTGAGGCCAGTAATATGTAGAAAAACTTCTGGGCTACCATCATCCGGTTGAATGAAACCAAATCCACGATCGTCTTTCCACTTTACAAGCTTTCCACTGCGTAGACTGAGTTTCATAAGAAGTCAATAGCGTGATTTTTGTAACATTGATTACCCCTTATGCTACCCGATCGACCCACGAAGTCACCACGCTTAGATTGATTCAGCAAAGCCGCTAATTTGCAGACCACTTGATTAATGTAGTCAACTGATCCGCAGGCTATTATCACTTCCAGAAACCTAGGCTGCTCCCTGAGAAGTGTCGGACGATTCTACAAGTGGTAATTTAACAGGTGGCAACACATTGAGATCAGAAGGAAGCCATTCATCTTGTAGTTTCTTAATCGCGAACTCTTTTTGTTTTGCTTCAATTTCAATCCAGGGAGCCTGACGGTAAACGCTGGGCATAATGGTGATGTAATCGCTGTGACGCTGATCTAAAAAGGATTCTGCTCCGTTAGAGATATGCACAACCTGCAAGTCTGGAGTCGCCCAAGTGCTACGAGCCAATGCAAACATTTCTGCAACGCTGGCATCTTCATAGCTATCTACTTTTTCATGAATAACATGATGATGAGCATCAAATAATAAGGGAATGTTAGCTGCCTGACAAATTGTACCAATCTCTTGACTGCTGTAGGTATATTCATCATTTTCTAAGGTCAAGCGAAGCCGAATATTATCAGGCAAATCTCGAATCACACTGATTAACCGATCGCGACGATCGCCCTTTCCACCATGAATATTCATTAATGCCCAGGGAGACTGCGGCAGTCCCAAAAAATCCATAATACGGGCATGAGTTGCCAAAATTTTGATGCTGGTTTGCACGACTTCAGGGCGGTCGGAACTCAACACCACAAACTGATCAGGATGCAGCACTAATCGAATTCCCAATGCCGAACTGCGATCGCCGACCTGTTTCATTTCATCCGCAAATTCAGGCAAGATTGCTTCGCCGATCGTGTCATCTGCAAATGGAAATAGCCCAGAACCCATGCGATAGAGACGAATGTTATTCACATCGCAAAAGTCGATCGCCCGCCCAAGTCGCCGCAAATTTTCGGCATAAAGGGTTCGCAACATAGTTTCTTGCTCGGCGTGATCGAACTGCAACAACCGTTTGCGCGTCACCGTCTTGAACCTGACTGCCTGCGATTCGGTAATGCAAACCAATCCTAATTGAGGCGTTATCATCCACTCACTGCCCAATTTATCTAGCTTTTAGTGGGTCATGTCCCCAGTTCATTAACGAATAGCGCCAGCGAGTATGTTCAATATCACCCGATGGCTTTTGAGCAGAGTGACGATGTACATAGCTGATGACGTGCTGCATTTGAGATAAGTCATCTTGGCTATACTCAGAGTGCTTTTTGTGCAGAAGTTCGACAATATGACGACCGGATTCATGCCCGATCGATTCCTCGTGTCCTTCCTTAATTTGTCCTACACTGCGAGACTCTTCGGTGTTTAGCCAAGACTCTAACTCACGAGCAGTCATATTAACAGCTTGCTGAAATTCATTAACAATTGTCTTTGTTTCTTCAACCATGTCTACTCCTCAACTTTATTTAGTGCATCCGCTTTATGAATCGCTTCTTTTCCCGTCTTTGCACTTTCGACTAAGTATTCGGGGTTGTCTTTTGAAGCGTCGAAGTGATGTCCTTTAAAGTCTGTTGGTTCAGTTAATTTCTTTTTGATCGTGCCTTCGGTGGTGCCTTGGGAAGTGTTCCACTTGACCCGATCGCCTTTCTTTAGTTCTTCGCTCATGGTGATCCTGCATACTGCATTTCTAGAATAAAAGCGGATGCAACCTGTAACCTCTGTCTTGCGACGGTAGCGATTCGACCCTGCGACTGAATAAATTGAGACGACAATTACTTAGGGCTTTTGCACGCTTCGCTGTCTTAAAACGCTGAAGTTTTTGCGCTCCGCCATCCATTTAGTGAAAGGACGATCGCGCCATGTATGACTATGATTTGTTTGTGATCGGGGCTGGGCCAGGAGGATTGTCTGCTGCCAAAAGAGCCGCAAAATATGGAGCAAACGTCGCGATCGCTGAAGCTAATCATCTCGGTGGCACCTGTGCAAACCTTGGCTGCATTCCCAAAAAGCTGATGGTTTATGCGGCTGATTTTGCAGATTGGTTTGAGGCCTCAAAAGGTTATGGGTGGCAGGGTGAGCCGCCTCTGTTTGATTGGCAGCGTTTTGTGACAGCCCGAAATCAAGAACTCGATCGTCTGCGACAAAGCCATCAAAACTCATTACACAAAGCCAACGTTAACCTTTTTCAAGGTCGGGCAAAACTGCTTGATTTGCACACGATCGAAGTAGCAGATCAGAAAGTTACAGCCAACAAGATTCTCATTGCTACAGGGGGAAAGCCAATCAAACCGGACATTCCGGGTATTGAACATGCGCTAACTTCTGACCAAATGTTTAACCTCAAGCAGTTACCCAAACGAGTTGCAATGTTGGGGGCTGGCTACATTGGTGTTGAATTTGCGAGTGTGCTGCGCGGATTTGGATCTGAAGTTTTTTTAATGAACAAAGAGGACTGCATTTTGCATGGATTTGATCAATCCGTTAGTCAAGCTGTGCGAGAAGGTTTGTTAAAACGCGGAATTCACAATTTTTGCAATACCACGATCGACAAAATCATTCCAGTTAATGAAGGTCTGACTTTAACGCTTTCTAATGGTGAAACGATCGTGGTCGATACGGTTCTCTGTGCGATCGGGCGGTCTGCCAATTTAGAGAATTTAGGACTAGAGCAACTGGACGTGGAGATGGATCAAAAAGCGATCGCTGTCGATGTTCACAGCCGCACCAGTCAATCTCACATCTTTGCAGTGGGAGACTGCACCAATCGCAAACAACTCACCCCTGTTGCCCGTTCAGAAGGGCGCGCTTTTGCAGATACTCAATTTGGCGACTATTCCTGGACAGTAGACTATGCCAGTGTGCCGTCGGCGGTTTGTGCGCGTCCCGAAGCGGCTTCGATCGGACTGACCGAATCACAAGCCCAAGAAAAATTAGGAAAAATTCGCTGCTATCAAACAGAATTTAAGCCGCTCTTTCATAGTCTGAGTGGTCAAGATGTCAAGATGTTGATCAAGTTAGTGACTGATGAAGAGACTGATCAAGTGATTGGACTACACATCGTTGGCGATAATGCTGCCGAGATCATTCAGGGATTTGTATTAGCAATGCAGCAAGGTATTACAAAACAAGACTTCGATCGTACGATCGGGATTCATCCCTCTTCCGCAGAAGAACTGTTTACGATCGCTTAGTTTTACGCGAATTCGATGCAGTTTTTTCGCTTCGTTGTTCTGTCCTTTTGCCCCCCAAGCTGCCAATTTTGGGGGACTTTAAGAGAAGAATTGTGGTTCAAAGTCTCTGATTTGTCCAACGTCTATAGTCCAACGTCCTCTACAAAATCTGCTCTAAAATTGTGGGGTCTTGGATCTCTTTGTCTCGCGCTAATAACAGCACTTTTGAGACGACTTCGGCCGTTTTGGGATCGGGATCGACAAACGGTAAAAAGATTCTGCCACGATGCTGAGAATGGACGGGGACGATGCAGAGCGCTCCGCCTGGTTGACGATGGACGTTTGCGCTGCCCAAATGCACCGAGTAACTGCCCAACTGTCCCTCGATCAAGACGTGAGCACTTTGGAGTTGCACATTGTGAAGCTTTAACAATCGACAGGTTTCGCGGACTAATGCCGATCGCATCTCAACTGTGGAGGCCGTCGCTTCGGGATCGACTCCGCCTTGATGGGCCACACTGACCACCAGATCCAGATCGCGCATCACTTCGCTAAATAGACGAGGCGGCACTTCGGTTAACGGAATCGGCTTCCATTCGTCGCGACGGTAAAATCGAACGCCCTCGATCGTCAATCCTTCAACTTCTAGCGGCGTGTAAAATCCGTTGAGAAAATCGACTTCAGCAATCAGTCCCTCCGCGTGAAATGTCCGTCGAACGCCGACTTCGGGAGTCGCGATCCAGCCCCGCTGACCCCACAGCGCCAACGCCTGTTTTGGGTTGACTTGATGACCTTCGTAGCGACGAGACATCGATTCTGGCTGTTCGGCAGTCGTGGGAACGTAGAGTTCTCGAAAGATTTGCTTGAAGGGTTGCACTCGATCGCTGCCAAAACAATCTTGCTGCCACAAATGCCATTCCTGAGTCATTAACAAATCATGGGGATGGGCAATTCTCAACTGAGTGGAAGCGATCGGGGTGACGATTTGACTGTGATTTTTCAGGGCGGTTCCTTGATTGACGAGATAGCCAATTTCAGCATCGCCCATCAACACAAGCTGACTCAACAGGGGGAATAAGACCGGATGCTTTGCGAGTTGAATTAACTCTGTTGCGGTAAAGCGATCGCCTCGACACATCGCCTGCTCTAGCGAAATCCGAATCCGAGAAGCTTGTTGGGTGATTTCTTGCTTGCGAGCGGTGAGGACTTGAATTTCAGGCTGTTTTTTGAGCTTGGCAGGAATAGCTTTAAGTGGTTTTCCTTGTTTCGTCACCGTAATTTCTGGCGCACCTTCAACCGTAATGGCGAGACTGACGCTAACTTGATCGATCGTCACAACTTGAGCTTGACCCACGAGATCGGCGATCGCTTGCGCTTCCATAGCCCATTGGAGTCGCTGGGGATCGACAAAGCCTGCGGTACGGGCCAGATTTTCGAGTCCGATCGAGACGGCTAACTTTTCGCTGGCCTGTCGCTGAGAACCAAACTTTTTGCTGGTACGCAGAAATTCTTGGAGCAGTTGGTAACGATCGAGCATCTCACGATCGCGCTTTTTCCCCTTTGGCAGCGGCAACAATCCCAACGCTCGGACGGCATCCTGATGGCGCTTAGTGGTAATGCGATCGCGTAGCGTTTGGGACTCTAGATTGCCCAACATCGCATCTGCAAACAGCTTGGCGCGCTGGTGTCCGGCTCCACTTGAGGCATATTGGGCGGCTTCGTAGAGTTGGTTCCAGCGATCGGACTTGAGCAGTTTGTAGAGGCGATGAAACCATTCGACATCGACCGCCCCCTCGACTAGACTTTGAGCCGACAGCGGAGTTCGTTCGCTAATTTGGGCGACCCAGGTTTCGCGAACTTCTGGCTCGACGCTCCAACCGTTGTCTTTGGTGTGGGCATGAAACCACCAGACCGCTTCGGCAAATCCGGGACAGTCGATCGCGTGTTCGATATAGTGAACCCACTGCGGCGCATAAAAGGCAAATTGGATTAGATTTTCTGGCTTGATTTGGGCGGATTGAACGCGCTGAGAGAATTCGGCTGGGGTGTCGTCTGGGGCCGGAAAGCTGACTCGCATCAGATGACTAAACACGGAGGCTTTGCTGAGACTGTTGTAGGCGTAGTGGCGTACCAGCTTATTGCGATCGAAGGCTTGAATCAGTTGGATGACAGTAGACATTCCCACAACGGACTTGAGCGCTCGTGCTGCTTGAGAAGCGGCTGTTGGCAAATCACCGCGCTGGAGTTCGATTGCTAGAATTCGCTGACGGGCCCGATCGGCCAGTTCCAATAAGAAAGGATGGGCGGTGTAGGTTTCGATGACAGTGCGACGAGTCAGATCTGACAGCGCCGGAAACGACGTTCTGAGATTGGCTTTTGCTTCGGCAGCACTCCCTGATTGTTGAATGGCATCGGTAGGACGGTCTTCAGCGCCCAACAGGTAAAACATCACATCCGCCTCAGTTGCCCCGCCAAGCTGGTAGGTGTCGAATACATCCCACAGCGTCACTGTTCCTTGATAACTGGGCAAAAAACGATCGACCCAGCGGACTAGATGCCACCAGCGAATGCGATCGGACTCCCCATCAGATTGATAATGTCGAGCGAAATTAATCCAGTAGCCAATAAAATCGCTGACCTGTCGCTTGGCTCCCCAATAGCTTGAACTGTGTTCCCACTGGGGATCATTCTTCAGTTGCGTCAAGGGAATCGTGTCGAGCAGGGTGGCGATCGCCTCCAGGCAATAGTCAAAAACTTGAGTCGGCGGATGTAGATAGAGCAGCCATGCAATGATGAGATTGATTTGCGACGGATATCGTAGTGATGGCGGAGTTTGTCCCGTGTGGGCTTGCAGGTCAGCAACAACTCGATCCACCAGGCTGGATTCATCACTCAAATTGGCGACTTCTGACGTGTATGGATCTGAGCGGTAGTCAAATCGAGGGGCGATCGCTCGAATCAACTCCAGCCCATCGGCATCGCGCAGCGTGTCAGACCGATCGCGCCACCAGTTAAGCCAAACATCACTCAATGGCAATCGTTCCAGATTCTCCTCTCGCGACAGCTTTGAATAGAAGCGGGGAAAGTTCCAGTTCAGGTTGCCGAGGAGTTCTTCTTCTTGCTCGACTTTGACAGGCGTTTGGTGATGCTCGTGGATCAGGTCATCCAATGCCAGCAAACAATTCAGAGCGGGGAGGGTCGCGATCGCAACAGGCTTGATGACTTGGGGAGGCGCGATCGCTGTCAAATCGGCAGGCTGCACCAGTCCCAAAGCGTCTGTCAGCGTGGCTTCGGTTTCGGATTGCAAAATGCCTGTAAGTAATTGCGTTTCGGTGAGCGTGAGCTTCGATCGACGGGTCTGATAGTCAGTTGCCAAACTTTGGGCGCGATCGAGCAGACGATTTCGCTGTACCAGTTCGCGCAGAAGTTCGAGTCCGGCTTGACGTTGAGGGGCTTGTTTGGCAGTGAGTAACCGTTCTGCGGAGGCGATCGCCGCTTCATCCGATTGGCTTAACAGCAAGCCCAAAATTCCTCGCCGCAGATCGCTCGCTTGACGGGTGAGCAGGTGTTCTAACTGGGTGCTTTCTAAGGGAACGATCGTGCACGCTTGTAGAAGCCGAATCACCTGTTCTCTCACATAGCTGCTGGCATCCCCGACCAGATCAAACAGCGCCGCCCGAATTTCACTGTCCCAGGGTTTGACCTCGGCCAACAATCCAGCAACATTGGCTCGTTCATAAGTGTCAAGCAGTGGCAGGTAAGCAATGAGTCGCTTGGGCGATCGCGTTCCCAAATTTTGGATCAGCGCTGAGGCGACTAGATTTTGGCTGGATTCGAGCGTCACCCATTCCCAGGCGATCGACTGCGTTTTGGGCTTAATCGGAAAGTTGGGTAAGGCTTGTTCTAACCGCTCAAACAAGTCAGACTGATGAATGTCTGTGTCTCCCGTGTGAGAAAGCGCTTGCACCGCAGCCGTCGCCACCTGCAAATCACGATCGTTCACCGCCGACAATAGACTCATTCTGGCTGGCGCGATCTCTAGTTGAGCTAAAAAATGCACCGCAACAAATCGATGAGTGGCTTGGGGATGGTTGAGCAGCGGTACGGCAAGGTCGATCGCAGCCACGGCATCCCCAAATCCGGCTGACCACAGGGCTAAATAAACTAGCTGCGGGTCTTCACTTTCCAGGGCGGCAGATCGAGCATCCAAACTTTCGAGCAGATCCAGCACTTGGGCGATCAGTTGTTTGGCGAGTTTTTCGTTGAGTGACTCCAAACCGAACCCAAACCAGACATCCACCGCGCGAATTGTGGCGCTAAACCGAATTAGATTTTGCTCCAGAATCAATCGCAACATTCGCTGAAAGGCGATCGGGTGAGCTTCGTCGATCGTCTCCAAAATGGTTTGTCGCAAGCCTTCTTGTCGTTGGGCGGCAAGGAGTAAGCGTTCGATAAAGTCCCAGCCATCGGCTCGATTGGCGACCAGTAGCGCACGAGTCACATGCCGTCCCATTGCTCCGATGTCGTGATTGCCGCTGGCTGAAGCGGTCAGAATCTCGAAAATGGCTTGTCCTTCGGTGTGATCGATCGCGGCTGCAAACAAAATTCCTAACACATCGGATGCATAGTAGCCCAGGTATGGCACCCAGGCAGCAAACCACTCCAAATCCTGGTCATGGCCTTCTACAACATCAATCAGTTGTTGCAACCAACTTTGTCGCTTGTCTGCACTGTATTCAGCATGGTTTGGGGCGCGAAATGATCGCCGACTGTAGCCCGATCGATAAGGTAATTGTGCGATCAGTTGCCACGCAGATTCGACGATCGAACCGAACTTGGGAAAGAGAATGTTGAAAATTTGCAGACGATCGCCAGACGTAGATTCCTCTAACCGTTGCGCCATTGATCTCAACCATTCATAGAACTCATAACTGTCTGATCGCTGTCCGTCAGACCCATAACCGAGAATGGCATAGCCCACCGATCGCAACCGTTCGTCAAGACTACTCAATTGTTGAATACGCTGCGATCGCCAATCTGCTACATAAACTGCTTGTAACTGAGCCTGTGCAACTTCGCGATTCAGCATTCTTTAATTCCTCAACAAATTCTTGACCCGCCGTTATTCACCCTAATTAAGCCCAAAATAGAACGATCGTCACCCTACTGAAGTGCCTCCAGGTTTGATCGTTCTAAATGCTACCCGCCTACTAGCGGAACTAACCGTAAAAACAACAGTTGCGAATCAGGTCGCAATCTCACCACGTCCTCTAAATTTTCTTGCTGCTGCTCGTCGAGAAACACAAAATACAATCCGTCTGTAAACGCTTGTAGGGCTGTCTCGATAGATCGTTCCAGATTCACAGTTTGTTCTAGATCACGGCTGCCCAAATCCACTTTTCCCTGCTCAACGCCCAGACTAATCTGACCCGGACTGACGACCCGCATCAGGCGACCCTGACGTTGACGAGCTTCAAATCCAGCAACTTCGGCGCAGACGATTTGAGTTAGCAAATTTCGTAGGGTGAGAGCGTCCTCAACTTCAGGCAAGGTTAGTTTCCAGTCAGAAAAGATGGGTTGAGTTTTTCCCATGACTTTTCCGGAGACGGTGAGTGTAGAGGCCATAGTGCTACTTGTTGAACCTGTACAAATGTACTATACATACTTGAGTAAGTGCCCCTGTCGTTCAAAGTTCGCAAAGTCTTTAAACAAGGTTAGCTTTAGATTCCGTCGATCGCAAAGTGATGTTATTCATCGCTCATCAAATCTCGACGGCTTAAAACGTTTCTTGCTCACAGGTTGAGATTCTGAAAATTCCCCTTAACTCCCTAAAAAAGAGAAGAAATACCTACCGCTTTTAGTACAGATTTTTAGTACAGAAGTTAATTGTTGCGGTGTCTTTTGCACCTGATCAATCCAATACCGAAACGTTTCTCTCTGTGCTAACTCCAAAATCATAGGGAACTCTAGCGGCATTGATCTTAATCACTCAGCCGTCCGAATTCGGCAAGTGTCAGGGTGAAGTTCAATCCAGCCGTAATACTATCTAGAACGTTGAGGAAACAATATGGCAATAAAGAAGCTGATTTTACCTGCGGTGGCGACGACTGCTGTGGTTGGAGGGGTAGCCGGATATTTTTACTTTAATAAAGCATCGGGAGATAGTGCAACCCCGATCGCAATTGCCAAAGTCATTCCTGATGAAGCGTATGCGGCCGCTTTTATCTCCACTGATGAACAAAATTGGGCAAAGCTCAAGCAGTTTGGCACCCCAGAGGCTCAACAGGCGTTTGAGAAAAGCTTTCAAGAATTTCGCCAAAAAATGCTCACTCAGTCCAATACGGACGTAGACAAAGACCTCAAACCCTGGATGGGCAACATGATGGTTGCGATGATGCCGGGGGCGAGCACCAAAGAGGCAAATATGGTAGTCGCGATCGCAATCAAAGATAAAGTGAGTGCCCTCAACTTTGCCAACAAGCTCAAAAGCGACTCAAAGGTTAAGAGCGTCGAAACTGACTACAAAGGAGTCAATGTTAGCGAATTTGTCAGTGAAAAAGGCAAAAAACCCGGCTACGCAGCAGTTCTTAACAACTCATACCTCATCGTCTCGTCGAGTAAGCCTTCGATCGAACAGGCGATCGAGTCTGCTCAGGGTAGCGCCTCTTTTGCGACTAAACCAGAAGCTGCGTCGCTCTTGGCTCAGAGTAGTGGAGAAGCCGTACTTGCTCGCTTTTACATCCCAGATTACGCAGCAATGGTACAAGCGATGACTAGCAATTCTAGTAGTCAGATGAGTGCCTCTACTCTGGAATCGCTCAAACAAGTTAAATCGATGGCTGGCAACGTTAGCGTAGATGATATGGGGCTGCGCTTTAAGGGAGGGGTTACGGTCGATCCAAAAATGGCGATCGACTTTAAGCCCTCTCCGGGCAAGGTCGTGGGTCAGTTTCCAGCCGATACATTTGCGCTCATCTCTGGTGCCAATATTAGCGGCTATTGGAGTCAGTTTGTGGCTCAAACTAAAGACAACCCAGACAGCCAGAAAGTAATAGACGCAATGCGGGGCAACAGTCAAATGATTGGTCTTGATCTGGACAAAGACATTTTTGGCTGGATGAATGATGAGTTTGCGATCGCAATGGCTCCTGTCAATCAAGGCATGATGGCCCAACTGGGATTTGGCCAGGTCATGGTGTTTAAGACGAGCGATCGTAAAACGGCTGAAACAACGTTGGGTAAGCTGGATACGATCGCCAAGCGTCAATTTCTAAATGTCGCTCAACGAGACGTGAATGGCAAAAAAGTCACTGAATGGAAAGCGCCCCAAGGCACGATACTTGGTCATGGTTGGCTAGACGACAACACCGTTTTTATTGCAACAGGCGATCTGGTCACTACCCTGTCGAGTCAGCCCAGTCCTTCCCTAGAAGCCAGCGATAGCTTTAAAGCGGTGACAGCTTCTCTACCCAAGCAAAACATCGGTTACTTTTACATGGATGTGGAGAAAACAATGGCTCTAGTTAATAAAGCTACGCAGCTTTCTCAAACTTCGACGATGAAGCCAGAGACGACCGCCATTCTAAATTCAATCAAGAGCATCGGTGGAACAACGACTCAACTGGATAAAACGACTAGTCAATTTGAAGCGGTGCTGGCTTTTAAGCCCAAACAGTAGTAGTTTTCTGGTTGATCAAAGTGGTGTAATAAAGGATGTGTTGGTCTTGGACTGATGCATCCTTTACTTTTTGAGTAATCGTTTTGAGTAATCGTTTTGAGCAATCGTTTTGAGTAATCGTAAAACTGCACTATCCACAGTTAAAGTAGTGTGGCATTCAGGATTAGCGGTTTTGTTTAGTAGGGGTTGGACAATGGCTTACTTTATGGGTGTTGATATTGGAACTACCAGTACAAAAGCGATCGTTGTTTCTTCAACTGGTGAGATGAAAGGTCTTGCCAGCCGAGACTACCCTTTGCTCTCTCCGCAGCCTCGGTTCGCCGAACAAGACCCAGACGTGATCTTTTTGGCTGTGTTGCAGTCTATTCAAGCAGTCATGCAGCAGACTAATTTATCTAGTCGAGAGATTGCTGCTGTGGGATTGGGGTCTGCGATGCATAGTTTGATTGTCATGAGCGCTGATCATCAGCCACTCAGCCAGAGTATTACCTGGGCCGATAGTCGCAGTGTTGTTCAAGCTCAACAGTTAAAACAAAGCCCGATCGGACTTCAGATCTACCAAAAAACAGGAACGCCACTTCATCCAATGTCACCTTTGACCAAGTTGATCTGGATGCGAGACTGTGAGCCAGACTTGTTTCACAAAGCAGCCAAGTTTATCTCAATCAAAGAGTATGTTTTATATCAATGGTTTGAGCAATATATAGTCGATTATTCGATCGCGTCTGCTACGGGGTTGTTTAATCTCAAGACACTAACCTGGGATACAGAGGCTTTAGAACTTGCTCAAATTCAAATTGATCAACTGAGCGAGTTGGTTCCTACAACTCATCGATTGCAGGGGATTAAACCTCACTTTGCTGAAATGATGGGGCTAGATTCCAATACACCTGTTGTCATCGGCGCGAGTGATGGCGTATTAGCAAATTTGGGAGTCGGCGCGATCGCAGCCAATCAGCTTGCCATTACGATCGGGACAAGTAGCGCTGTGCGAAAAGTAGTTTCTCAACCCATCACCGACCAGCAAGGACGAACGTTTTGCTATGCTCTGACCGATCAGCACTGGGTTGTCGGCGGCCCTTCTAACAATGGGGGAATTGTACTTCGATGGTTTCGCGATCGCTTTGGACAACCTGAAATCGCACAAGCTACCCAACACCATCAAGATGCTTATGATCTGTTGATCCAGTTAGCTGAGACGGTGCCTGCGGGAGCCGACGGACTCCTATTTCTGCCCTTTCTCTCTGGCGAACGTGCGCCCTACTGGAATGCAGAAGCACGAGGGGTCTTTTTTGGTGTCGCCTTACACCATGAGCGATCGCATTTTGTCCGGGCTGTCCTAGAAGGCATCTTGTTTGCAGCTTATAGTATTACGACTGTTTTGAGTGACCTCACCGAGACAAGTCAAACGATATTAGCATCGGGCGGCTTTGCGCGATCGCAAGCTTGGCGACAGATGATGGCTGACCTGTTTGGTCTCGACGTTTTGACCCCAGAAGTCTATGAGGCGAGCGGATTTGGGGCAGCCGTCTTAGCGATGTATGCTGTAGAGGAGATTAGCCAATTAGAAGCGGTGCGATCAATGATTCGGATTCGCGATCGACATTCTCCAAACTTACAGCAGACTCAGCGTTATCACAAATTATTTGAGCGATATCAACGGCTATATGATCAGCTAGAACCAGAGTTTGCAACCCTTGATCTTGATTAACGCCAACTTTAGGGGACTTTCAGACCAGATTTCTAGTTCAATGGCTTTTATTTAGCGGAGATTTAGGAGGCTGCCTGAATTAATAATCGCAGCGAAAGGTTTCATCGAATTCACGTTTGATTAAAGTTAAAGTGATGCATCCACGATCGCTCTCTGTTGAAGCCCTACGGTTGAAGCCCTACGGTTGAAGCCCTACGGTTGAAGCCCTACTATCCCAGCGTGACCGAGAACTCAGTCTTATGCCAATCCATCCCAGCTTCAAGATTGTTAAAGACAGGCGTGACTACAATGCTTGGGTCGCCGCAGAAACGCTAGAAGATTATGCGCTCCGGTTTGCTCCCAAATCTTTTAGAAAGTGGTCAGAGTGGCTCGTGACCAATACCGCAACGGGAGGGCTGTCATTTTTAGCCCTGGAAGCGATCGGCGGTTCTCTCTCGATTAACTATGGGTTTGCCAATTCTGTTTGGGCGATTATGGCGGTCGGGCTGATCATCTTTTTGACGGGGTTGCCGATCGCCTACTATGCGGCCAAATACAACATTGATATGGATCTGCTGACGCGGGGGGCGGGCTTTGGTTACATTGGCTCGACGATTACTTCCTTAATCTATGCCTCGTTTACGTTTATCTTCTTTGCGATCGAGGCGGTGATCATGGCCCAGGCCTTGGAGCTATATTTTCATCTGCCGTTGGCGATCGGCTATGTCGTTTGTTCTTTAGCGATTATTCCCCTGGTCTTTTTTGGGGTGACTGTCATTAATCAATTGCATCTCTGGACTCAGCCACTCTGGTTGACGCTGATCCTGTTACCTTATGGATGCATTCTCTACAAACAGCCGGATGCGCTGTCTAGTTGGATGCGTTTTGCGGGACAGTCGAGCAGTGGGGCGGCGTTTGATCCGCTTTTGTTTGGCACTGCGGCAACGGTTTGTTTTTCTTTGATTGTGCAAATTGGCGAGCAGGTAGATTACTTACGATTTTTGCCCGACAAACAAGAAAATAATCGCGGTAAGTGGTGGTTAGCGGTGGTCTTGGCGGGGCCGGGCTGGATCTTTTTGGGCTGTGCAAAGCAGTTAGGTGGGGCGTTTTTAGCAGCGTTGGCGATCGGACATGGGGTGAGTTTTGTTCAAGCCAAACAGCCCACTCAGATGTATTCAGTCGCGTTTGAGTCGGTCTTCTCAAACCCAGAGGTTGCTTTGGCCGTCACGATTTTTTTCGTGATTTTGTCTCAGATCAAGATCAATGTCACGAATGCTTATGCGGGATCGCTGGCCTGGTCAAACTTTTTCTCTCGGCTCACCCACAGTCACCCAGGGCGCGTTGTTTGGCTTTTTTTTAATGTCGCGATCGCTCTACTATTAATGGAGCTAGGCGTTTTCTCAACCTTGGAAGCGGTGCTGGGACTGTACTCGAATGTCGCGATCGCTTGGGTGGGGGCATTGGTGGCTGATCTGGTGATCAATAAGCCCTTGGGTCTGAGTCCTTCTTATATTGAGTTTAAGCGGGCGCATCTCTACAACTTTAATCCCGTCGGGTGTGGCTCGGTTTTGATTGCGTCGATCGTCTCAATGGCTGCTTTTGTAGGAATGTTTGGCTTAGTTGCTAAGGCGTTTGCGTCATTTATTGCGTTGGGATTGGCGATGGTACTGGCTCCGACGATCGCGCTGCTCACTCAAGGAAAGTACTACATCGCTCGCGAAGATGCTTATTCAACTTGCACCCACACGATCGATTGTTGCATCTGTGAGCAGGAATATGAACCTCAAGATATGGCGTTTTGTCCGGTGTATGAGGACTCCATTTGCTCTTTGTGTTGCAGCCTTGATATGCGCTGTCACGATGCCTGTAAACCCACGGTGATTCCCGATAAGAAATTAGAGGCTCCGATCGTCAGAAGCTTTTTGCGAGACAAGCTTTCTCCACAGCTAGAAGTCAGGCTGCTGAAGTATCTGGCGGTGTCTTTTTCTTTATCGACGCTGTTAGGAGTCATGTTGGGCGTGGTCTATTATCAGCAGGTGATGAGCAACTCTGGTTTAGACAAGCTCACTGTCCAGCGGCTAACTGCAACCTTGATTGAGGTGTCGGCTGTGTTGTTTGTGCTGATTGGCATTGGCTCCTGGTGGCTGGTCTTGACTCAAGAAAGTCGGCAACTTGCCCAAGAAGAACTCGACAAGCAAAATCTTTTGTTGCAGCAAGAAATCGAAGAGCGTCAGTTAGCCGAAGTCCAACTTCAAGAAAAAGCCCAACAGCTTGAACAAACCCTGTACAATTTGCAACAGGCCGAAGCTCAACTGATTCAGACTGAGAAAATGGCGGCCCTAGGCGGACTGGTCGCCGGAATTGCTCATGAGATTAATACGCCGATCGGCATCGGGGTGACGGCGGCCTCATTGTTAGTTGAGAAAACGACTGCTTTTTCAGATTCCTTTAGGCGCAACACGATGAAGCGATCGGACTTAGAGAAGTTTCTCGCGCTCGCGCAACAAAGTAGCCAAATGACGTTGACCAATCTAAATCGAGCAGCGCAATTGATCCAGAGCTTTAAGCAGGTGGCGGTGGATCAATCCAGTGAGTCGAGGCGGGTGTTTAACTTTAGGGCTTATCTAGAAGAAGTTTTATTACAGCTTAGTCCGATCGTCAAAACCACGACCCATCTAATTGAAGTGCAGGGCGATCGTCATCTCACGCTCAACAGCTATCCGGGGGCATTTTCGCAAATTGTGACTAACCTGGTGATGAATTCTCTACTTCACGCTTACTCGCCCGGAGAACAAGGACATATTACATTACGCTTCGAGCAGATTGAGGAGCAGATCATTTTTGAGTATGCTGATGACGGTCAAGGAATTCCCTTAGAAAACTTGAGCAAAATCTTTGAACCCTTTTTCACCACAAAACGCGGTCAGGGAGGCAGTGGGTTGGGATTACATATTGTCTACAACCTGGTAACTCAAAAGCTGGGTGGAAAAATTCAGTGTGAGAGCCAACCTTCTATGGGAGCAAAATTCATCATTAAGCTACCAAAACCTTAAAACCGTTGAACCATCATATTAGCGATCGTGCTACCAATGCTCGTAAGCCGGAACGCTTGTCTTAAAGTCCTCAGAATGAGGGGTTGGGAGGCAGAAGAACTCAGCAGTGAAGCGAAAAAACGTCATCAAATTGACATTAACTAAAGCAAACAGCCGTCCTCAAATATCTAGCAGATTTACAGAAGGCTCGTCCATGTCAAACAACGCTCAAGCTCCTAATTCTCAAAGCGACGAACTGATTTTTGCCCAAGCAGACGAAGAAATTTTGTTTGCCGAAGAAACGGAGATTAACCCGCTTGAGAAAAGCTGGAAAATTTTGATTGTGGATGATGAAGCTGAAGTCCATGAAGTCACAAAGCTAGTGCTCAGTGATGTGACCTTTGAGAATAAATCCCTCACGTTTATTAGCGCTTATTCGGCTCAAGAAGCCAAACAGTTGATGCGATCGCACCCCGATATCGCCATCATTTTTTTGGATGTAGTGATGGAAACCGAGAATGCTGGATTGCAGGTGGTGCAGTATGTCCGCGAAGAGTTGGGCAATCGACCGGTGAGAATTATTTTGCGAACGGGACAACCTGGTCAGGCTCCCGAAACCTTTGTCGCCGTTAATTATGAAATTGATGATTACAAACTCAAAACTGAATTAACGTCCAAAAAGCTGCTGATTACCGTAGTGACTGCTCTGAGAGCCTTCTCAACCCTGATGCAGATGTTAGAAATGGGTCAACGTCTCCAACTCGATCTCATCGAGTATCAGCGAGTCGAAGCGGCGCTGCGATCGAGTGAACTGCAAGAGCGCGAAAAAGTCGTACAACTCGAACGATCGCTACACCAACTACAGGCTAATCAGCAACCCCTTGCAAGTAGCTCAAAGAACTCGCCTCACCGAGAAAAAATCGAAACGCTGGGCCAACTGGTGACGGAAGTAACTCACGACATTTTGCACTACCCAAACACAGGGGCGCTATCTACAGTGTCGATGATTACTCAGATCGCCAGAATTGTGCTGCGGCTCACTGACGAACATTCTGCAAAACTGGGGCTTTCACAAACCAAGCTTTCGATTTTGATGTATCTCAGTGGTGAGCCTGACTTGTGCGCGAGTCCCTCGCTGTTAGCCAAACACTGTGGTGTGTCACGGGCGGCGATGACAGGGCTACTAGATGGATTGGAGCAAGAAGCCTATGTTGAACGAGATGATCACCCCTCCGATCGTCGGGCGCTCAGGGTCAGGCTGACTGCTAAAGGACAACAATTTTTAGACTGGATTGCGCCCCAAGATCACTACCAACTCTCCAAACTGCTCGACACCCTAGACCAGGCAGAGCGGCAAAAGTTTATCGAACTGGCACGAAAATTTCTGACCATCCTGGGCGAAGGATCGGCAAATCGGTAACTTTTTTATTGCTGAAACAGCCTCACACTGTTGATTCTCTGGACGAATTATGCAGATGAGTCAAAAAAATCTGTACTATCTAAAAATAGTTAAGAGATTAACTATTAACTGTAAAACCAGATACAAAATTCCTCTGTCCCATTCTCTATGATGGCTTGCATGTCATCAAGAACCGATTAGAAATGAATGGATTGGTGACACCGAATTGATCGCATTGATTAACAAAGCGCGATCGCCAGCATTGCTAAAGATCAAAAATTTGTGATTGCAGGGAGATTATCTAATTAGTCTTCTAAGTTTCAGATCACGGATTACTACTCTGAATGGAAATTGATTGGAGGTCAGAATGTCTTATCACGGCGATATTTCTTCAAGTGATGATGCAGTTGGAGTTGCAGTCGTTAACTATAAAATGCCGCGTCTGCACACCAAAGCAGAAGTCATTGAAAACTGTAAAAACATCGCTTCAATGATTGACGGGATGAAAGTGGGATTACCAGGAATGGATCTCGTAATTTTCCCAGAATACTCCACTCACGGGATCATGTACGACCCCAAAGAGATGATGGAAAATGCGGCCAGCATTCCTGGTGAAGAAACCGCAATTTTTGCAGAAGCCTGCATCAGAAACAAAGTCTGGGGAGTTTTCTCACTCACAGGCGAACGGCACGAAGATCACCCCAACAAAGTGCCCTACAACACGCTGATTTTGATGAATGATCAAGGCGAGATTGTTCAGAAGTACCGCAAGATTATGCCCTGGACACCGATCGAAGGCTGGTATCCTGGCAACTGCACCTATGTTTCAGACGGGCCCAAAGGCTTGAAGATCAGTCTGATCATTTGTGATGACGGCAACTATGCTGAGATCTGGCGTGATTGCGTGATGAAGGGTGCAGAGTTGATTATTCGCTGCCAGGGCTACATGTATCCCGCTAAGGAACAGCAAATCATGGTTTCCAAGGCGATGGCCTGGATGAACAATGTCTATGTGGCTGTGGCTAACGCTGCCGGGTTTGATGGCGTGTATAGCTACTTTGGGCATTCAGCCGTGGTTGGATTTGATGGGCGGACTTTGGGCGAATGTGGCGAAGAAGAAAATGGCATTCAGTACGCTGCGCTGTCTAAGTTTGCCATTCGTGACTTCCGTAAGAATGCTCAGTCTCAAAACCATCTGTTCAAACTGTTGCACCGTGGCTACACCGGAATGCTCAACTCTGGGGATGGCTCTGAGGGTATGGCGGAATGTCCGTATGAGTTCTATCGCGAATGGATTTTAGATCCTAAGAAGGCTAAGGAGAAAGTAGAAGCCTTGACTCGTCCCACTGTGGGTACGGCAGAATGCCCGATCGAGGGTCTACCCACTCAAAAGGTTCCTACGGTGTCGATCGAGAAGCCTCAGACTGCGACCGTTCCCGTTTCAACCAGCAGCTAGTCTAATGTGAGATTTCTTCGTTTTCAGAAAAGGTTGGAGACGAAGAAATCTAATATCTGCTCAACGAAACATTCTAGAACCTGAACAGTTACGAGATTGCACTTTAGATATGTTTAGACATAGTTAGAAGAACGCAAATAGTTCCATAATTCAAAGGCTAGTGAATCAGCAGGACAAATTCTTTAGAATAGACTTCCTGCACGAATCATAGATGCCCTCCGACTAAAGTCGGGGCTACAAGAGCAAAGTGTGCCTTCGCACACTAAAGAGGCAATTTTAACCGTTAGTCCACGGAGGTGGACTTTGTTCTGATAGCAGCGATTTCAATCGCCAGGTATTCATGCAGGAAGTCTAATGGGAGTTGCTCAAAATGTCTGACTACGAAATCTTTGAGTTAGGGAACTTCTCCCTTCAGCAAGGGGCAACGCTGAGAAACGCAAAGCTTGCCTACAAAACCTACGGCACTCTGAATGCTGACAAAAGCAATGTAATCGTCTACCCAACCTGGTACTCTGGTCAACACTACGACAATGAATGGCTGATCGGGGAAGGTATGGCGCTTGATCCTCAGACGTATTTCATCATCATTCCCAACATGATTGGCAACGGGCTATCTTCCTCGCCCAGCAACACGCCTCAGCCTTACAACAAAGCTCGATTTCCCAATGTCACCTTCTACGACAATGTTCGCGCTCAACATCAGCTAGTCACCAAACAATTTGGCATTGAGAAGATTGCGCTGGTTGTCGGCTGGTCGATGGGCGCAGGACAAACCTATCAGTGGGCTGTCAGCTATCCAGAGATGGTTGAACGAATTTTGCCCTTCTGTGGGTCTGCAAAGACGAGCTTGCACAATATTGTTTTTCTAGAGGGCGTGAAGGCTGCCCTACAAGCCGACGCTGCCTATCAGGGCGGTTGGTATGATGAGCCACCGACAACTGGACTTCGAGCCGTGGGACGAGTCTATGCAGGCTGGGGGCTATCTCAGGCGTTTTACCGCGAGAAGGTCTATCTGCAAGAAGGCTACTCGTCGCTAGAAGACTTTTTGGTGGAATTTTGGGAAGGATTTTTTCTTAAAAAAGATGCCAATAATCTACTGACCATGCTGTGGACTTGGCAAAACGGCAATATTGGCAACACTCCTGGCTTTGACGGTGACTTTGAGAAAGCACTCGGAGCGATTAAGGCAAAAGCGATCGTCATGCCTGCCGAGATGGATCTCTACTTCCCGCCCGAAGATAATGAGTATGAAGTAAAGTTTATGCCCAATGCCGAGTTCTGCGCCATTAAGTCAGTGTGGGGACACTTTGCAGGCGGCGGTGTAAATTTAGTGGATACTCAATTTATTGATGGTGCGCTCAAAACGCTACTTGCCCGCTAGAACATACGAGAGATTGCAGAATTGCTCCGAGTAGATTAGCTCAAAAACGCCCAAATGCACATTGCGTAGAGTTAGGCTTACTACATAACTTTTTGCAGCAATTTCTTACAGGTTTCTTACAAGTTAGTAATATGCTTTGTTCTAAACATTCTCGCCTTTAGTTAGTCGGTAAAAGCTCTAAGATCTGACTATCTTCTAAGGCTTCTAGATAGTATTCAATTCTTAGCCTAACCGGGCAACTTTATCGCGCAACGGCCCCCCTACTGTGATAAAAGACAACCTGCCTGAAGTAGTGGAGACATCCAGTGAAACGCTGAACCTCATTGTGCGGGTGCAAAGTCAAACCCTTGAGTAGCCTTGCTGTTGCTTAGTAATTAATTGCTTAATCATTCACTCCATTAAAGTCAACTAATTTATAATGAACTGTATACTTGAGCACAAAACTCTAGTTCTTCTATCTCTAGAATCTTGAGAGATCAAGCAATTAGCGAATGCAGCACAGTAAGCATAAATCGTTCCTTAGCAAATGGCACTTTTAGGGTCAAAACTGGTATTGGATGGCAGAGTACGAGTTTCTAAAGGTTTTAACCGCTGACCCACACTCAGGTAAGTGTCACCCTTCCTCAGATTCAAAGTTTCACTGTGTATTTTGCGACGTATTTTGCAACTTGTTGATCAGTTTCAAGTTACTCTAATCATCAATCATTTGACTAGACATAAGGGCAAATTCGTGAGAGAGGTCGCCCACTTACCGTCTAGTGAATTCGGAGTTTTTTCATTACCGTAGACGCTTCTAAAATTGAGGAGAGGCTAATGCCTAAAACGCTGTTCAAAGTTGACCTGACCAAGCCGATGGATCAGCAAGATCTACCGGGACACAATCGCTGGCATCCAGACATTCCAGCCGTTGTTTCGGTCAACCCAGGCGATGTATTTCGGATTGAATGCAAAGACTGGACAGATGGACAAATCAAAGACAATGATAGTCCCGACGATGTTCGAGATGTTGATTTGACCGTGGTGCATGTGTTGAGTGGGCCAATTTGGGTCAACGGGGCTGAGCCAGGAGATATTTTAGTGGTCGATCTCGTAGACATTGGCGCTCTGCAAGGAGATGAATGGGGCTTTACAGGCATCTTTGACCAAAAGAATGGCGGCGGCTTCTTAACCGATCATTTCCCGGCTCCCGCCAAGGCAATCTGGGACTTTCAAGGAATTTACACCACGTCTCGCCACATTCCTGGGGTTAAGTTTGCGGGGATTACTCACCCTGGGCTGATTGGCTGTGCCCCTTCTCATGAGCTACTCGCCAAGTGGAACAAGCGAGAAACCGAACTGATGACCAGCCAGCCCGATCGCCGCACCTATGGAGCCGGGATCAACCTGGATGGCGTTCCTGTTTTGGCAGCATTGCCCAACCCGACAAACGCGATTTTAGGCACCCTAGACAAGTCGGAGTACGATCGCGTCGCAGCCGAAGCGGCCCGTACCGTCCCTCCGCGAGAACATGGCGGCAACTGCGATATCAAAAACTTGTCGAGAGGCACGCGCATTTACTTCCCGGTGTATGTGGAAGGTGCAAAGCTATCAATGGGTGACATTCACTTTTCACAGGGAGATGGCGAGATCTCATTTTGTGGCGCGATCGAGATGTCTGGCTTTATTGATCTGCATGTAGACATCATCAAAGGCGGCATGGAAAAGTACGCGATGGTGAATCCGATCTTTAAGCCGGGCCCAGTTGAGCCAAACTACTCAGAGTACCTGGTGTTTGAAGGAATCTCAGTTGATGAGTTTTCGGGCAAACAGTACTTTATGGATGTGCATATTGCCTATCGTCGAGCTTGTTTGAATGCGATCGAGTATCTCAAAAAGTTTGGGTTTACCGGAGAGCAGGCTTATCTACTTCTAAGCTGTGCGCCTGTTGAAGGTCGAGTAAGCGGGATTGTAGATATTCCAAATGCTTGCTGTACTCTGGCGATTCCCACTGCGATCTTCGATCAAAACATTCTTCCGGTCTAATGAGTTGCTATCTGGCATTCACCAGTCTATTGTTTGAATGTGCTGACTTCTGAGTAACGAGCCTATGCCTCTCTATGAGTTTCGATGTGATGATTGTGGTCTGTTTGACGTGTGGCGATCGCTCGTCGAATCCAGCAATCCTGCCCCCTGTCCAGACTGTGACACGCCAGGGAAACGAATTTTTTCGCCCCCGGCCGTTCTCTCTGGAACCTTTCGACTAAAGCAGGAAAGCCGGGAGCCACAGTTAGTTAAGCGCGATCGAGAACCCAAAGCGCCCCAGGTTCAATATCATGCTGGCAGCCGCCCCTGGATGATTGGACACTGATTCTTCAGGGAGCATTTCGCAAAATCGCAAGGTTTCTTTTGGTGTGAGTTTTGTTAGACAAGGAGAATTTCAATTAATGAAGTCACGTACACCCCGGATTGTTTTAGGCGGAATTACCCGTCGTCGGTTTATTCAATATGGTTCTTTGGCGATCGGCAGTACGGTTGTTGCGGCTTGCTCTGGTGGTGGAGGAGGCGACACAGGGACAACGGCCAGTAGCCCAGCAGCAGGTACTTCCCCCTCTGGTGATGGCATCAAAGTCGGGGTGCTTTACTCCACAACGGGCACGATCGCGATCGTCGAAAAATCTTTGCAGGATGCGACCTTCTTAGCCGTTGAGCAAATTAATGAAGGCAAAGGGCCGTGGTCAGGCAAACAAGGCATCAATGGCAAAAAGATCGACATGGTAGTAGTCAACCCAGACTCTAACTGGGACTTGTACAACCAGATGGCCAAGCGGCTGATTGATGAAGATAAGGTTGCCTGTGTGTTGGGGTGCTATACCTCTGCCAGCCGCAAATCGGTGCTACCTGTGTTTGAGGAAAAAGACAAGCTGCTCTACTACCCGGTCTATTACGAAGGCAACGAGTGTAGTTCTAATGTCTTCTACACCGGAGCGGCTCCTAACCAACAGATCACGGACTCCATTCCGTTTTGCGCCAAGACGTTCGGCAAAAAAGGCTTCTTTATCGGCTCTGACTACATCTATCCCAAAGAAAGTAACCGGATCGCCAAAGCAGAGCTAGTCAAAGCGGGCGGCGAAGTCGTGGGTGATGAATATGCAGCCCTGGGCACGACTGAGTTCATTACAATCATCAACAAGATCAAGCAGGCGAAACCTAACTTCATTCTCAGCAACCTAGTAGGGGACAGTATTCCTGCTTTCTACAAGCAGCTAAAGGATGCTGGAATCACCTCCAAAGACATTCCCATCATGGCTTATCCCACGACTGAGGAAGAAATTCAGGCAATGGGGCCAGAGTTTGCGGAAGGTCACTACACCAGCTTTAACTACTTCCAAACGGTAGACACGCCCGAAAACAAGGCGTTTGTGGAACAGTTTAAGGAGAAGTTTGGCAAGGATCGGGTGACGAATGGAGTCATGGAAGCGGCTTACTTCCAAACTTTTTTTATGGCGCAAGCAATGGAGAAATGTGCCAAAGAAGGGAAAGAACTCACGACTTCTAACCTACGAGAAGCGACCCGTGGACAGGTCTTCAAAGCGCCTCAAGGGACTGTGAAAGTTGATCCCGACAACTACCATACGTTCCTCTACTCTCGGATTGGTAAGTGGAAAGCAGACGGACAGGCAGAGATTATCTTTGCAACGCAGGCCGCCGTGAAGCCGATTCCCTGGAGTCAGGCGCTTTATAGAGGTCGCACCTGTGTTCACAAAACACCGGATGAGCGCGGCAACCCGATCGTTGAAACCAACAAAGATCTGCCAGTCGAGCTTCTAAAAGTGTAGGCTGACCCGACTCTCCGATTTCGACTTGAAGTTGGGGAGTCTAAATTTTGATCGATTTGTATTCGAGGGGATATGAACACTCTGATATTAGACACGATGTCTGCGATCGCGGACGCAACACGCTATCTAGCACAGTCAACTCCCACAGATAAAGGGTTTGATGCGATCGCCTTTACCAACCAACTGCTCAACGGATTGGGGATCGTCGGGATTCTGTTACTGACGGGGTTGGGGCTGGCGATTACATTCGGTGTGATGCGGATTATCAATCTCGCTCATGGTGAATTCATTATGCTGGGCGCATACACAACCTTTGTGCTTCAGAGTAACTTCAAGATGGATTTGCTGTTGACGATCCCATTCTCGTTTTTATTTACAGCACTGGTGGGGGCGATCGTCGAATTAACCATCATTCGCCGACTGTATGGGCGACCCCTCGAAACGCTGTTAGCAACCTGGGGGTTGAGTATTGTCCTTCAGGGCGTGGTCAAACTGATCTTTACGGCTCAGTTAAAGTACGTCAAAGCACCTCCTTACATTCGCGGCAATTGGACACCCTTTGAAGTAGGCGACCAGGCGATTCAGATTTCGGTCTATCGGCTGTTTATTGTCTTTATGGCGCTATTGTTGTTGGCGCTGACGGCTTACTTGCTCTATGGCACCTCACTGGGTCGAGAAGTCCGGGCTGTGACCCAAAACCGAGAAATGGCCAAGTGTCTGGGCGTAAATACCAGTTTGGTTGATATGGCCACTTTTGCTTATGGATGTGGGCTGGCAGGCGTTGCCGGAACGGTGATTTCTTCGCTCAAGAGTGTGGCTCCCCCAATGGGACAGGATTATCTCGTAGATGCCTGGATGACGGTGGTGACGGGAGGCGTAGATAAGTTAGTGGGCGTACTGGCGGGTGCGTTTTTGATTGGGCAATCGAATGCAGCGATCGCTTACTTGCTCAATGATCCCTCTGCCAGAGTCATTGTGTTAGCTGCTGTGATTGTGCTGATTCGCTATCGCCCCGAAGGTCTGTTTACGGTTCAGAAGCGGAGCTAATAGCAATGACAGAAGTAATTGGGCGAATTCGACAAGCTACAAATGTTCCAACTAAGTTGATTGTGACGAGTGGCGTTCTGCTGCTCATTTTGTGCATTTTCCCGCTTGTTGCGGGTGGCTTTCAAACGAACTTGATGGCGAAACTGCTATTGTTTGGCACGCTGGGGGTTTCGCTTGATCTGGTCTGGGGATTCACTGGAATTCTCAGCTTTGCTCATGGGGTGTTCTTTACCCTGGGCGGCTATGCGATGGCGTATTACCTCAAGCTCAATTTGTCAGCCGCCGCCAACACTTACGGGGGCACCCTGCCTGACTTTATGGTGTGGAATGGACTCAAGGAGCTACCCTGGTTTATTGCACCGCTACAGTTCTTTCCGATCGCAGCGATCGCAATGGTTGCCGTCCCTGCGGGATTTGCCTACATCATTGGTTGGTTTATCTTTCGCTCTAAAGTCAGTGGGGTATACATCACGATTATTACCCTGGCGATTTCTTCGGCCCTGACGACGTTCTTTGTCAGCCAACAAGCCTACACCGGGGGAACAAACGGGATCACAGATGTCTCAAAGTTAAGCTTGTTTGGGATCGTCGTGCCGCCACTGGGACTGTACTACATGATTCTATTTTTTGCCGCCTTTGTGATTGCTGGAAGCTGGTGGTTAACTCAATCGAACTTCGGTCTGATTCTGCGATCGATCAAAGAAAACGAGAAGCGGATTTCCTACTTAGGCTATGACGTTGCCAGCTTTAAGATCTTTATCTGGACGCTCTCAGCAGGGATCGCAGGCATCACAGGCGGATTGTTTGTGCCGCTCAACAAGTTTATTTCTCCGGTCTATCTGGCGGTTGCGTTTGGGACTCAGGTTGTAATTTGGGTGGCAGTGGGCGGACGTGGAACGCTGTTTGGGCCGGTGATTGCGGCCATTTTGCTGGGACAGTTACAAAACTCGGTCGATCGCATTACTCAAGATTGGCAGTTAATTGTCGGCATCATTCTCTTGCTGGTGGTGCTGTTTTTACCTGATGGTTTGATGAGTTTGCTTCCCAAAAAGTTTCGCTTTACCGAAGCTAACCGAATGACTAGTTTGATGGGTTCGCGTTCTACTGCGGGGTTTGTACGAGCCAGCTTATTCGATTGGTACACGCCATTAATGGAATTTGTGGATAAGCTTCGCGGACACAACAAACGGTAAGCGGTTTCTCACTCACATAGCAATTAAGGAATACACGCGATGCAAGCAGCCTCCTCGATTTCGAGTTCCACAACCCTGAATTCTGGCGAACCTGTTTTGGCGGTCAAAGATCTCAAAGTTGTGTTTTCAGGCTTCAAAGCGCTCAAAGGCATTGATTTGGAGGTCGGAGATCAAGAGATTGTCACGATTATCGGCCCCAACGGAGCCGGGAAAAGTACGCTACTGGATGCGATCGTGGGCAAGTCTCCCGTTGCGTCAGGTCACGTCTACTATCACGGGCGAGACATTACAAACTACAATCCCTATGACATTGCTCGGATGGGAATTGGGCGTAAGTTTCAAAACCCCAATGTCTACAATGAGCTATCGGTGTTTGAGAATCTTCTTTTGGCGCTCAAAGGCTCACATGGCGTATTTGCGGCAATTCGATCGAAGCTGACCCGCGCTAAGAAAGAAAAGATTGAACAGGTGCTCGATCGCATCGGACTACTCGACAAAGGGTTTGCCAAAGTTTCTTCGCTCTCCCACGGGCAAAAACAATGGGTCGAGATTGGCATGGTCATGGCTCAAGATCCGACTGTTGTCCTACTTGACGAGCCTACGGCTGGCATGACCGCTGACGAAACTTATGCCACAGGCGAGATCATCAAGATTATTGCTCAAACTCATTCGGTTGTCGTGATCGAGCATGACATGGAGTTTGTCAAACAAATTGCTCAACGAATTGTCGTACTGCACCAGGGCGAAAAGTTAGCCGAAGGATCAGTTCAAGAAATTCAGTCAAACGCAAAAGTCATTGAGGTATATCTAGGTCGTGAACAAATCGACAATGCTGCTTGAACTCGCGGATGTCACCGTCTCCTATGACCAGACTCCCGTCTTATTTGGGGTCAATATGACCGTCGAACAAGGTGAAATTGCTTGCATTCTCGGTCGCAACGGAGTGGGCAAAACCACCTTACTGAGAAGTGTCATTGGGTTGAATAAAGTTCTGTCGGGGAGCATTGTTTTTGATGCAGATGAGATTACCAAAGTGTCCACCTTCAAACGGGCCCGCTATGGTATTTCATACATTCCCCAGGGGCGAGAAATTATCCCGTATCTGTCGGTGTTAGACAATCTCAAGCTAGGGATGTCTGCTGCCAAAAAGAAGCTTCGCAAGATTCCCGATGAGATCTTCGAGTTTTTTCCGATGCTCAAGCAGCATCTCAATCGTCAAGGGGGACTACTCAGCGGCGGACAACAACAACAACTGGCGATCGCGCGTGGTTTGATGAGCAATCCCAAAATTATGCTGTTAGACGAGCCGACCGAAGGCATTCAACCGTCGATCGTGCAAGAAATTGAGGAGACGCTCAAACGCATCAATCACGAAAAAGGCATCACTGTTGTCGTCGTCGAACAAAAGATTGATTTCGCTCGGCAACTCGCTCAAAAGTTTTTCATTATGGAAAAGGGCGCGATCGTGGCTAAGGGCGAGACTTCTCAATTGACAGACGCGCTAGTTCACCAATATCTCACGGTTTAAGTGGTCTGGTCTGCGGGGGCGCTTTTGTTGACGGGCATTCGTTGAAATACGCTCCTTGCTGACTTCCTCATAGGTGCAGAACCTCCGAAACGCTTATTTCCAAAGTCCCCCAAAGTTGCACAGTTGGCGAGTAGAAGCGCCAAACACCGCAGCGAACCGATTAAGCTTCTTCGTCCCAATCGGGATATTGCTTGGGCGCGGCACCGTGACTTTCGAGAATCGCACTGTAGCCTTGTCGATCGTCACCCTCAACTTTTTCTAACTGCACATCAAACTCCCACCAGTCGCCAAGATCAAAGACATACAGCATTGACGTTCCCTCAGCGATCGGCAACTCGCCCACCCGCACGTCATTGGTCGAAGGAGACTCCTCGACATAGGGATGAGAAATTTTTACCGATCGACCCACCTGATTTTTGTATTGATACATATCTAAATGATCCTCATCAAA
Organism: Phormidesmis sp. 146-20; assembly: GCF_052939475.1. Classification (NCBI taxonomy): domain Bacteria; kingdom Bacillati; phylum Cyanobacteriota; class Cyanophyceae; order Leptolyngbyales; family Leptolyngbyaceae; genus Phormidesmis; species Phormidesmis sp. 146-20. Next base: position 45,142 of record NZ_JBJPHT010000011.1, on the reverse strand, counting down.
GCCCACCGATTCTAAAATCAAACTGCTTAGATCACTCAGCACTAAATCACTCGAAATCGCCAGCCTGCGCCAGATTTTGCCCAGAGATACCTTAAAGACAAACACGCCCGATCGCCCTTTACGAGTGAGCCTTGCTAGATTGTTTTGCCATTCTGGAAAGTAAGGTTGCAGGACAGGTTGCAGTTCGCCAAAGGGCAGCGTTGGGTTGATTTCCGACTCCCACATCAGACCACTTTCGAGGTAGAAAGGCACAATGACCTGCATCAAAGCATTGCCGATCGCCGTCTTTTGAATGCGCTTAATTCGCCAACCTTTCCCGGTTTCCGGCTTGTCAGAGTCGATCTCCATCATGCCGAATAGCTTAAGCAGTGCCAGATTGTGATAGCCGGGATGATAATTTAATGTCTGCTGATCGGCATAGCGACTAAAGTGTTTCTCTTGAGAAATGAACCGCCAGTCTTGAACACATTGCGTTCCTTCATTGATGTAGCTTCGCTCATCTCCTAGCGTTTCTGAACTTGATCGAATTAACCAGGCTTCTAATAAAGTGAAATAGCGTTCTGTCAAATTTAGACTATTCCAGGACTGCAATAACTCAGGGTCGATCACGAGAAAGTGTTTCTTACCACGACCGACTACTTGCCCTAATCCAGTCGTGCGTAATAGCAGATAGAGTGCATTGATCGGCGGATAAGATTTTTGTTGAGGACGCTGAAGATCAATTGCGATCGGATCACTCAGACGTTGATTGAGATCTGCTAGAGCTTTGACCGTTGAAATCAATTGATGTGTTCCACTGACAGGAATCCCATCGCCTATAAACTCTATTAAAGTTTGGAAGTCGCGCACGATCGTTCCCGGTGTTGTTTCGGTGATCGATTGTTGTTTGAGAAGTGCGATCGCTTCCTCGGACAAGGGTGGTAATTCAGAGGCAGTTGCTTCCCACATCGATGTTTGGAGTCCCCGATTAAAGGTATCGCCTGAAGATTCTAGGTTGGGGCGGTCAGAATCGTTGGAGTGACTCCTTGCAGGTTCAAACAGATCATCCGCTTGAGAAAGCATGGCACTTGCCATTGTATTCAGCAGATTATGTAGCTGTTGTTGTATTGAGGTTGTATTCTCACCGGGGTTTAAGTTCTTCAGCACTTTACCAAACCCAGGCGGCGTGGTTGCTTCTCGAATCTTTTGGTTATGTTGTTCTTGAAACGCCTGCAACCCTTCCTGAGTCGTCATATCAAATCCTGACTCAATGCCTGACATAAAGATGGATTTTGCCATACCAAAGTTATTGGAGTCAGTCATTAATGCTTTAAACTCAGGCTGAATTTTTTTAAGAAAAGTAAGAATTTTAGTTGCATTCGCGTGCTTGTATTGTCGCTTGAGAAACTGCCAAAAAGCCGTCAATTCTGGAATTGCTGTATCTGCCTCATCTGGATTAAGCAACGTCACCTTAGCCGGAAATAACTCTGTGAGAATTACCTCGACATCGCTCTTTTTGAAGTGTGGCAATGTTACCGATCGATAGGAATACCCAAAGTAAAGCAGTTGATGAATCCAACCCCCAAAGGATTCCACATCAGGATGAGCTTTGAGATACGCCTTGCCTTCTGGTGATTCAACCAACTCCTCAACCAGTTTTGCAACGTAGTCATCAAGACGATCGATCGCTTCATCAAAATCGGTAATAGCATCCAGTTGATAGAGATCTAAAGGCATGAGTGGTTCCTCACAATCGCGTTTTCTTTAGGGTACAAATCTGTATGGTACAAAATTGTATGACGAGCGATCGTTTTAGAGGTTAAGAGATGTGAATTGTTTGGTGGAAGCGATCGTACGATGCAAGCTAGACATTAAGAATCGAGAATCAAATAACATCGATATTTGTGATATTTAGACAACGATTTTAGGCATTGCTAAATCAGGGGATGAATTGCCCCAAAGCGGCGGGAACCCCAAGGTTCAAAGTCCCCCAATTTTGGGGGATTTAGGGGGCGAAAAGATGGACACTTTCCACAGATTTATCCCTCCGATCAGCAGCGCCCGATTTTATTTAATTCACAATTCTAAACCGATCGGCATCCGATCCAGTTGTTCGGCAACGCCCTGCAACATTTACTTGACGTGAGTCAAAATTCCAGATATTCTCTCAAATCAAGGACATCTTTTCGTCACAGGAAAGTTGTCTGGCTGCCCAAAAAATCTAGTCTGTCGCCGCCCCAAGTTGTAGCAACCAACGAAGGGCAGCTAACCCGCAAGACTGCTGATGCCAGTCAAGAGGGCTAATGGAGAATTTTATCACTCCTTTGGCTGCTCCGATTTGTTCTGCTCTTTGGGGCGGCTAGTTTTTTGGGTTTCTTCGGAGACCTAAATTTTGGAGTATTTCTATGGCAGAGCGTCTTTTAAACGCTGGCTTTTGGCTGTGCGATTTTGCCTATGCATTCCTAGAATTGATTCAACGCCGTTTCCTTCCCGATTCCATTCCCCGTTTCACCATTACTTCGCTTCGCGTTCCGCTTCAGGATCTTTTACCTGATGTCGCGATTCCTCATTCTGATGAGTTTGAAATCCTGCGCGTGTTAATTATCGGTTCCTCTGACGGCGTAACTGAGACGATCCAAAACCTGCACGTTCGACGATTTGCGAATGCCACAGACTGGAGTCCTCTACTCCCTGCACCCTCGTTTGGCGAAGTGATGAGCATCCTCACTCGACAGCGACGGAAGATGAGGGAGAACTTTGTTCCGCTTCGCGAGGAGGGATGAGAATAGTCTAAGTCCGGTCTTCAGTCTCCGGTCTAATGTCCTCGGCTGATCACTCGCTAAACTAAAACAACTGCACAAATAATCTTCATGAATTGGTTAAAACGCTGGGGTTGGCTGGGGTTGGTGATCGCCCTCATTCTGTCTTCGTGGTGGGGCATTGTTGAGGCGCGATCGGGGTTAGTCGTTCGTTCTTTAGAGCGGGATGGCGTTCCTCTGATCTATATGGCACCCAAACAAGCGACACAAGCGCCTGGAGTCTTGATTGCTCATGGGTTTGCGGGGTCAAAACAACTGATGTTGAGCTATGGGCATGTACTTGCTCATGCAGGCTATGCCACAATGCTGTGGGATTTTGATGGACATGGAGCCAACCCCGCCCCCCTCACCAGATTTGACCTCTCCCAAAACCTGAAAACTGCCCTCAATGTGCTGATTGAACAGCCTGAAGTGAATCGCGATCGCCTGGCGCTACTCGGTCACTCAATGGGCAGTGCAGTTGTCATTCAAGCAGGCGTTGAGGATGTGGATCGATTTGCGGCGACGATCGCCATTTCTCCTGCCGCTCAGAATGTCAGCCCCAACGCGCCCAAAAATCTGCAACTGCAAATTGGAGCCTGGGAAGGTCGATTAGCTCCCTACACCCAAAAATTGCTGACAGCAGCCGGAGGCGAAAACGCTCAATTTACCGCAGGCAAAGCACGAGAACTGATCACGGTTCCCAATGTCGAACACATCACCATTTTGTTTAACGCCGTCAGCCATCAGGCGGCCTTACGCTGGTTAGATGCGACCTTTGGGCAACAGATTGAGAGTAGCTATGTCGATCGCCGCATGATCTGGTACGCGCTCCATCTAACCGGATGGCTGATTGTTTTGGGACTGCTTGCCTCTAAATTTGCGTCAGAAACGGTGGATCTCAAGCTGTCTCCGTGGCAAACCTGGGGCGGTTTAGCGACATCATCTGGCGTGGCATCGTTAGGATTGAAGCTTTTAGATCCCGTCGTCTCTTTAGAAAGTTTGGGCGGCGTTCAAGTGGGGGGTGCCGTTGGCGTTTGGTTTTTGATTGCCGGATTGGTGTGGTTAGCGATTCTATTTCGGTGGCCACGTTTGAGCGGACGGTCACTAGGTCTGGGTTTTGCGCTGTTTGGGCTGCTTTGGGTGGCGTTTGGGGCGATGGCTCAAGTGGTTTGGCTGCAATGGTGGCTAATTCCGACTCGGTTGGCGGTTTGGTTGCCGATCGCGCTGGCCTGTTTTCCCTGGTTTTTGGCATCGGGAATGGCTCAATCTCAGAGAAGCGCGATCGGACGAGTCGGCTGGTGGTTGACCGAAAGTTTGGCTCTGGTGGCAGGATTCACGCTAGCGATCGTCTTTCTACCAAAGCTAGGATTCATATTTCTTCTACTGCCATTGTTTCCCGTATTCTTCGGATTATTCTCCTTCGTAATCGGACGACTAAATGACGTGTGGATCTATGCGATTGGCACAGCGTTGTTTTTTGCGTGGCTGTTAGCGCTGGCTTTCCCCTCTCTGCCTGATGATAGAACGCGCTCCACACAGAAACTTCTACCATATAGCAGTCCTATTTGATTCATGAGAATTTGGGTGCGGGGTTCTGGGGTGTGGGGTGTGGGGTGTGGGGTGTGGGGTCAATCAAGAACTACCCCCTACCCCCTTGAAGATTCTTACTCTGTGTAGAAGATCATGGCTACATCTCGTTCAAATTATCCTGCCTGGATTGGCGTTGCCCTTTCGTTTTATGCGTTTATCGCGATCGGCATTGCAGAAGGTGGCTTAGGCGTTTTGTTGCCCTCGATTCTCACGACTTATCAGCTAACGCCCGCAACCGTAACGCTGCTTTTTATCAGTCAGATGTCAGGTTATATCACCGCCGCCTTGACCAGCAGTTTACTGAGTAGTCGATTGGGATTGGCGAAAATGATTTGGATGGCCGCGATCGCCCTCACCAGTGCCCTCAGCCTTTACGCTTTTACGACTCATTGGCCCATCATGGTCACAGTCGGACTGCTTCTCGGACTGGGAATCGGACTGATCGACGCAGGGATCAACACCTATATCGCCAGCAATCAGCGCAACGCTAACTTAATGGGAATGCTCCACGCTTTTTATGGAATCGGGGCGTTGTTGGGGCCCACGATCGCGACGACTCTTTTAGCATTGGGATTGCAGTGGCGACAGATTTATTTAGTGATTGCATCTCTAGTTAGTTTGTTAATCATTGGCATGAGTTGGGCAGTGTTGCACCAGTATCAACCGATGATGACTTCTTCGGTTGCTGCCAGCAATTCTAAAACTAATCTACGTCGTGCGCTAAGAATGCCGATCGTGCTACTCTCTGCTCTGATGCTGCTGATTTACACGGGGGTAGAGGCTTCGATCGGCAGTTGGGCTTACACCGTTCAACACGTCAGCCGAGACATTCCCACCTGGGTCGCAGGCTATAGCGTCAGTGGCTATTGGTTTGGTCTGACAATGGGACGATTAGCAATGGGACAGATGGTGAGATATTGGGGGGCAATTCGCACGATCGACGTTTCGCTCACCTTACTGATCATTGGTTTAGTGACCTGGTGGCAATTTCCCGATCAGGGGTGGAGTTTGCCTTTAAGTGGATTTGCGCTGGCTGCTATTTTCCCGACGATTATTTGGCTGATGCCGCAGCGAGTTCCCGCGTCGATCGTTCCCGCAGCGATCGGGTTTTTGGCAAGTATTGCGTCGCTTGGGGCAGCGGCCATTCCTAGTGCGGTGGGTTGGGTCGCCGATCGTGCAGGCTTAGAAGCCATTCCCGTCTCGCTGTTGCCTCTGGCTGTGTTGATGGTGGTAATACATCGTGGGTCAGCACGAGGTGGTGAGAAAGACAGACGTGAAGCCTAAATTCTCTCAGCTTGGCGATTCAAATCGCGGCTATCAAAACAAAGTATGCCTCTGCACACTAAGAAGCGATCGTACCAACTAGTCCACGGAGGTGGACTTCGCTCTAATAGCCGCGATTTGAATCGCCAGTTTACGAATTTTCTCAGTGTTACCATGAGGGGCGATCGACTCCTACAATCATGCGAACTTTTCTCTCTGGCACTACGCCTCCCCCCGATTCTCAACCTGCTTACTGGTTTGCGTTTGTAGGCAACAAATTGCTGGTACATCTCACAGAAACGGCAAGTGAAATTCCCAAGCTGACAGATCTGACCGAAATCGGACTCAAACCCATTCGCACCCAGTTTTTAGGAACGCTAGACGGCGCTCCCTGCTACTCTGCGGAACTCGACAAAGCGACCATTGCTCCCCCCGATCTAACCTTTCAAGGACTGCGCGAACTCTACGAAATGGTGGACGAAGATTTGTTCTCGCTGGCAGGTCGAGCCGTGCAGATTATGGAATGGGATCGGACTCATCAATATTGTGGGCACTGTGCGACTCCGATGATTCAGATTGAGTGCGATCGGGCAAAACGTTGTCCTGCTTGTGGATTGGTCAATTATCCGCGCCTATCTCCTGCGATTATTGTGTTGATTTCTCGTGGTCAAGAAGTGTTGCTGGCTCGTGCGCCTCGATTTCGCAAGTCCATGTACAGCGTGTTGGCAGGCTTTGTCGAACCGGGTGAATCACTCGAAGAAACTGTCGTGCGTGAAGTTCGCGAAGAAGTCGGAATCGAAATCAAAGACATTCGCTACTTTGGTTCGCAGCCGTGGGCTTTTCCCAACTCCTTGATGATCGGATTCACAGCAACGTACGCCAGTGGTGAGATTATCATCGACCCCAAAGAAATCGCCGAAGCCGCCTGGTTTCACAAACACAACTTGCCAGAAATTCCTTCTAAAATCAGCATTGCGCGTAAGCTCATTGACTATTGGCGGAGTGAGGAGTGATACCAAATCAATTTGTTAATGCTACAGATCCTTCGCCCCCTAAATCCCCCAAAATTGGGGGACTTTGAACCTTGGGTTTCGCTCCGCTTTGGGGCAATTCATCCCCTGATTCAGCAACGCCCAAAATCCCTCATCCCTCATCCCTCATCCCTCATCCCTCATCCCTCATCCCTCATCCCTTCCCATCAGCTTCATCACCTCCTCCCGATCGGGCAATGCTCCCTGCGCCCCTGATTTTGTCGTCGATAGCGCTCCGGTGGCGGCTCCCCAAGTTACGGCTTCTCGGATGGAATGACCTTCGGCGAGGGCGGCGGCAAGTCCTCCATTAAAGGCATCTCCCGCAGCGACCGTATCGATCGCCTCCACCTCAAAAGCCGGAAAAAAGAAAGCCTCCTCTGACGTTGCACAAAATCCACCTTTGGCACCCAGTTTGAGAATCACCGTTTTGACTCCTCGTTTTTGCAGAACGCTTGCTGCTTCAGAGGTGAGAGAAGGGCTGTCGATCGGAAACCCTACCAATTGTTCCGCTTCCACAGCGTTGGGCGTGATGATGTCAATCAAAGGATACAAATCAAGGGGAATTTCGGATGCAGGAGCCGGATCGAGAATTACCGTAACGCCTGCTTTCTTTGCGGCTTGGGCTGCCAGTTTTACCGCTGCGATCGGGATCTCTAGCTGTAATAACAATGCCGTTGCGTGAGATAAATGAGGGATTAATCGAGTAACATCCTCTTCATTGACGTTCCCATTCGCGCCAGCAATCACGATAATTTGGTTTTCACTGCGATCGTCTACTGCGATTAGCGCCATGCCAGAACTCACCGAAGTATCCGTTGAAACATCTTCTGTCTGAATTTTTGCTGCCTTCAACCCATTCAATAAGTTTTCTCCGAACTGATCGCCGCCCACTCGTCCGACCATGATTGCAGGAATTCCCAAGCGAACGATCGCGACTGCCTGATTCGCCCCCTTTCCACCCGGAACGGTCGAAAACCCCTGTCCCAAAAGCGTCTCTCCTGGAATTGGCAATCGAGGCACTCTGGCAACCAGATCCATATTGATGCTGCCAAATACAATTACCGGATCAGCCATCTCGAATTTTGAACCACAATAAAATTAGGTGTTGCTGAACAATGGTCTGAATTCGCCTCACAATCCCCCTTCTGGAGGCCTCTCGGACTTTCAAAGTCCCTCACTCGTGGGGGATTTAGGGGGCCGCCAGAAATCTCGCTTCCCAACGATTCACTGTTATTCAGCCATACCCAAAATCAGTATGTCACACCCTCAAAATTATGCTGTTAGGAATTGATTTGGGGACAGGCTCAGTCAAAGCGCTATTGATGACGATCGACGGCACCTTGATCGCCCAGTCTTCTCATCCCTATCTGGTCAATGCGCCTCACCCTGGATGGGCCGAAACGAATCCCGAAGATTGGTGGTCAGCCGTTGCGATCGCCGTCAGAAAGGCCGTTCAAAATCGGGGCAATCAGATTCAAGCGATCGGGCTATCGGGACAGATGCACGGAGTCGTTTTGAGTGATGCCAACAGTCAGCCGTTGTACCCTGCGATTCTTTGGGCAGACACGCGCGCGAGTGAGCAGTTGTATCGATATCATGCGATCCTCGACCTGCAAAATCGCCTCGCCAATCCCATCACCACAGGCATGGCTGGCACCAGTTTGCTCTGGCTACAAAAACACGAATTTGCGCTGTACACCATCGCTCGCTGGGCCTTCCAACCCAAAGACTGGCTGAGATTTCGCCTCACGGGAACCGCCACCGCCGAACCTTCAGACGCTTCTGGAACGCTGCTGTTTGATGTGTTGAGCGATCGCTGGTCTACTTCAGTTTTGGATCGACTCAACCTCCGCTCAGACTGGTTGCCCCCCTTGATCGCGTCTCACAACATCGCAGGCTATCTCACACCCGCAGCCGCTGAATCTTTGAATTTGCCGATCGGTCTTCCCGTCATCTCAGGGGCCGCAGATACCGCCGCCGCCTTATTGGGAAGTGGCTTACTCGACCCTGGAATCGTTCAACTCACGATCGGCACCGCCGCCCAAATTGCCACCCTGCGATCTGAGCCGATTCCCCACCCCCACTACCACACGCATCTCTATCGATCGGCATTGCCTGATCAGTGGTATGCCCTGGCTGCTTTGCAAAACGCCGGACTCGCCCTGGAATGGGTACGAAATCTGTTGAACATGAGTTGGTCAGAAGTTTACGCAGAGGCTTTTACGGTGTCTCCAGGCTGCGAAGGACTGACGTTTTTACCCTACCTGACCGGAGAGCGCACGCCTCATCTTGATCCCCATGCGCGAGGAAGCTGGGTTGGACTGGGCTTGCACCACACGCGATCGCACCTGATGCGGGCTGCTTTAGAAGGGGTCGCTTTTTCGCTGCGTCAGGGACTCCGTGCACTACGAGAAACAGGGATCACACCCACTTCACTACGACTGGCTGGAGGCGGCACGATCGAGCCTGCCTGGAAACAGCTTTTAGCTGACATTCTGCAATTGCCCCTTCACCCTGTTACCGTTACGGCAGCTTCTGCACGAGGAGCGGCCATTCTCGCAGGGCTGGGAACTGGAACTTACACCTTTGCCACGGTTCCAAAAATGGTGGTTGCTCTTGAAGAAATTCTTCCCCAACCGCCAAACTCTGAGTTAGAAGCTGCCTGGCATCGATATGAGTCGCTGTATCCCTCGTTACGAGACTGGAGATTAGAAAACCAGTAGCCTGTCGAGGATTTGTCGTCTGCCTGAATGTAGATCTCGTGGTTGACGATCGTGAGAAAAAATGTATCTTTCAGCAATTGCAAAGTTTAGATGAAGTGTGTCCGCACAGTATCAACATTTGTTGATAAAAATATAGTCCGTAGTAATTCCTAATTCTCTCAAAGCCACCTAAAAACCGTTAGTTTCCGCCGTTCCGGGGAAAACTTCAGACGTAGAAACAGAGGTTGACATTATCACTGACTTCGGAAAAAATGCGGTTGGAATTCTCTTCTTGCAGTGTGTTTCCCGATCGTCTAACAGCATCGCTTCTCAATCAGAACTGATGAAGTGAGTCGCCCTCTGACTGCTGTTGTCACTACCCGGAAATTGACATGAATTTAACCCAATATTGGTCGGGCGCAGGGGTCGTTGCGTCCCTAATTTCGATTGCTTTAATTTCCCCCACTACGGCGCAGGTAACTGCCCGAAAGTCTGGAGGCGAAGTGTGCCAAAAGCAAAAAGTTTTGTTGGCGGCGGCTTGCGATGGCGATGATCTAGAACCCGAAGAAGCCAAGCTCCACCAGTTGGTCAACCAGTACCGCGCGCAACATAATTTGCCACCGATTCCGCTCTCAAAGTCCCTGACATTGGTTGCCAACCGCCACGCCCAAGACCTTGCAGAAAATCTAGACAAGCTCACCCATAGCTGGAGCAACTGCGCCTTTGATGCCCACGATGCCCAAACTTATCCTTGTATGTGGTCAGCCCCACAGCGGCTAAAAACGGCTTATCCCAGCTACGGGTTTGAGAATGCCTACATCAGTTATGGAGAAAATGTCACCGCTGAGAAAGCCTTTAAGGGATGGCAAGATCACACCGCGCACAATGATGTGATGCTCAATCAAGAACGCTGGAAAGCAATGAAGTGGAACGCTGTAGGAGTTGCTGTCTACAAACACTACGCTGTAATGTGGTTTGGTCAAGATACCGATCCCGCAGGACTGCCAACCAAGATTGAGACAGTTTCTATAAAAAGATCTGGACAATAGACTGAACTCTAGACTTCTTCAAAAAGTTGATATGAGATCCCTGGCTTCTTCAAAAAGTTGGGGATCTTTTAGCAGAAATTCTGACATCTCATTAGAACCCTAAATTTAACCAGGTAGGGTGTGTTGAGTTAGTGAAACGCACCATCAATGCTTGAAATTTACATAGAACGATTTTGTTTAACAGACGATCGTACTTCTAACAATGATCACAAATACTCTTTTGAATCTGAGACCTGAAAAGCAGCAGACAAAGAAAGAGTGAAATTACTTATTCCGATAAAGAAACTGTTAAGAAAAGATAAACATCTCTTGCCAGAGCCTTGAAATCTACCTTGAGTGAGAGATCTACAGCTTAGATAAAAACTATACCTAGTTAGAGACACAATACGGTTCGTTCTTATCCCCTTTCAATATCTTTTTTAACGATGCCACCCCACAGCTATCGAATTCTTATTGTTGACGACGTTGCAGATAATCTATTTCTGCTGCAAACCGTCTTAGAGACAGAAGGCTACCTCGTCGAGTCTGCTACCGATGGCACCAGCGCTTTAAATCAGTTTCAAGCCTCTCCACCAGATTTGGTGCTGCTTGACATTATGATGCCAGGGCTAAACGGCTATCAGGTCGCACAGCGCATCCGCCAGTCTTCCTGGGTGCCGATCGTCTTTATGACTGCCCACGATGAGTTGTCTACCCTTCCCTACTCTGAGATTGGGGTCAACGATCTGATTCGCAAGCCGATCGACTTTGATGAGTTGTTTAAAAAAATTCAGGGGTTTGCCAGAAGCGCCACTGAGCCACCCAAGCCCCAGAGAGCTTCTGAGCAACATTTTTTTGACTACTACAGGTCACGCACTCACGCCCAGGCTTGAATTTCGTCAAACTGATCAACTACGACGTTCGCATCAGTGAGGCTATTTCGGCGGGTTCCTCCCCAGGTGACCCCGATCGCAGCGATCGCGCCTCCTCGACGGGCAAGCTGCATATCGGCTTGAGAATCTCCGATGACGATCGTATTCGCTGGGGAGACGCTCAAAGCTTCGCAAGCCATTTTTAACAGTTGAGGGTTGGGCTTACTGAGTCCGCCTGATGTTCCCATTTGTAATTGCAGATAGGGCGAAATTCCAGAATAGTCGGCAAAATCCCGCACATTTTCGTCACTGTCAGCCGAGAGAATCCCCAGCCTGAGATCCAGAGCAGCCAAAGACTTGAGCAAGAATAACGCTCCTTCAAACAGGGGAGTTAAAGACGCTTTGCGGGGCAAGGAGCGATCGGCTTCCTCAAAGACAGACTGCGCGATCGTTTTAGAATCGATCCAGTCCAGTCCTGTTTGGGCGATACAGACTGCCGCCGCGATTTCATTTTCGAGTCGAGTGCCGACGGCCATCAGTCCAGCGGGATCAAGTTGACCTTGACGCACACCAAACGCCTCCAACAAAGCAGACTGCACATCGGGAACCTGGAGGTTGATCAGATGCGATCGCCGCTCTGCCAAAACTTTGAGAAACTGCTGAGAATCGGCCAGCGTCCCATCTTTGTCAAACAAAATCGCCTGAACATCCGAGAACACATTCGACCCACAGTGAACGATCGCCAAAACTCACCCCCAAAATTAGTCAAAAAACGGTCAAAAAAAAGAGGGATTGCTCCCCCGTCTCTAAAGTCTCAAATCAAACGCCTGCCTTATTCTTCTTCAGTCGCTGGAGGCAGATCTTCAATTTCTTCAACTGCATCAGGCACTTCAACGTCGATAGGGGGTTCAACGGCTACCTCGATCGCCGCTACTGGAGCCGCACCACCTTGTTGATTGATTTGCATCTGTTCACGATATTTAGCAGCCATTTCCTCAGCCTTCTCGTAAACTACGGTGGGGTTTTTCACCATATCACCGGGTTCTGGCTCAAGCTGCTTAGTCGAAAGCGAAATCCGACCGCGCTCTGCATCGAGATCGATAATCATCACCTTCACTTCGTCGTTGACGTTGAAGACGCTGTGGGGCGTGTCGATGTGATCGTGAGAAATTTCAGAAATGTGTAGCAAACCGCTCACGCCGCCGATGTCAATGAATGCACCGTAGGGTTTGATGCCGCGCACTGTACCGATCACCACTTCGCCCACTTCCAGACGATTCATCTTGCGCTCAACCAAAGCACGACGATGGCTGAGAACCAGACGGTTGCGCTCTTCGTCCACTTCTAAAAACTTTAGAGGCAACTCTTCGCTGACGAGTTCTTCTTTGGGCTTGCGGGTGCTGATGTGAGAACCAGGGATAAAGCCCCGTAGCCCTTCGATTCGCACTAGGGCACCGCCTCGGTTTGTGGCAAAGACAATCGATCGCACCGTTGCATCTTCGGCTTGAAGTTGGCGCACTCGCTCCCATGCTCGCATGTATTCGATCCGACGAATCGAGAGGGTGAGTTGACCATCTTCGTTTTCGTCTGCGAGGATGAAAAATTCGCGGGTCTCGTTGGATTGCAGCACTTCTTCGGGGCTATCAATCCGGTTAATCGACATTTCCTGAATGGGAATATAGGCAGCCGTTTTGGCCCCAATGTCAATCAGAGCGCCTCTTGGCTCTAAACTAAACACGGTACCAGCCACCACATCTCCAGGGCTGAAATGGTAGTCGTATTTGTCGAGTAGCGCCGCAAAATCTTCGTGAGTAAAGCCGACATCAATAGCTAACGTGTTCTGATTGGCCATGCTAATAGTTTCCCAGTGGTATCTCCGTAAAAAGTTCGCCTCCTGCCGATGCGTATGCACACAAAATTGTGCAGCCTACACCTCACCTCTCTCACATTTTAGTGCAAGAGATTTGTTTGGACGGATCGAGAGTTCAGAAGCACTATCATAACGCACCCCGGTTCTCTCTACACACCAGAGTTTTCACTTCTTTTTGCAAACATTACGGGGCTATGTCGCAGTCAAAATCTCATCCACCGTCAGCGTCAATTTTGGAAAAGTAGCGGAGAGAATACGATCGTTGCCTCTAAACTCACTGCCCTCATAAAATTCCTCGACCAGTGTGAAGACAGTGATTTTGCTCTCTAGAGGATCGACCACCCAATATTCTGGAATGTCGCGAAAGTTGTATTCCAGCCGTTTTGCTCGATAGTCAACGGTTTTGGTTGATTCACTGACCACTTCTACTACCAGTAAGGGGGCCGCTTCGTTTAGCTCGATCACGGCCTCACGGTTACGTAAAGTTTGCCACTGTTCTAATGGAATCACGGTTACATCAGGAATTCGAGACGTATCCCATCGGTAGCCACGGGGAATCCGAATGCCAATGACTGCCTGACGTGCGACCCAGGGCAAACTCGATCGCTCAATTTCTGCACTCAACTGCTTCTCAATAAAGTGAATGACTTCTCCATGTTGTCCGCTACCAAGACTCATCGGAATCAGTTCTCCATTGACCAGTTCATAGCGGGTGTCAGTGCCATCGTCGTATTTAAGATAATCCTCGAAACTGAGGCGCTGTTGGGTGGCGAGGGTCATCTCGATCGCTCCTGGTACTTGCGAAGGTCACTCTACGTTGGAGAACTTTACGTTGGAGAAGTGTTACTCAAAATCAAAGGCTGTACTCAGTCAGAACCTAAGCGGGTAGCGAGAATCGAACTCGCAACTAATGCTTGGGAAGCATTCATTTTGCCACTAAACTATACCCGCGATCGCTTCTCACTATTGTATAGCTACTTTGGCGTATCGTTTCGTGCTTGCCGTGATGAGTGTTGAAATTAATGACAGCGGCAATGTCATCGTAGTAACCACCGTTGATCGCCAGTTTCGCCAAAAACAAAAAATAGATCGCGATCGCTACCCACAACGTACTAGAGACCACTGCTCGATCAAATTTGTGAACAATTCTCAAATGCACTTTCGATCTAGGACTTTGATTAGTCAGCCAGAACTTATTGCCTTGGAATTTCTATCGTTTTCCAAATTTTGATTTGTCACGTTGAATTTGTCATGCGATCGTCAATTTAGGACTTACAAAATTGTTCTCACCAAAATTGTTCCATAGAGAATTTACAACTTTTTTGAAGGGTTAGCCGAGTCAGTCAGTTCAGGGAATTACTTTACAATAAGCTCTATCGAATCAGTTGGCATCCTGCGATCGGGTGAATCGGTTGGAGGATGTTTAGAATCAATTTCGCTCAAATTCTGTGTTTTTCTCCCTCCCCAAAATGCGCGGAAGTTATCAAAATAAAGGGAAGACTAAGATGAGTTACCCGATCGCTTGCCCAACCGAGTCAACAGCCCCGCCATGTTTAACGCCACAGAACTCCTGATTGATGATTTTGTTAACAAGCTCAAAGATGGCTATCGTCGCACCTACGGCGGTTGGAAGTCTGACTACGAAGACATTATCGGCTGGGTCGGCTCAATGGCAATGGAGAATATTGCTAACAGTGATGCGCTCTATCACAACGTCGAACATTCGATTTTAGTCACCCTCGTGGGTCAAGAAATTTTGCGGGGTCGCCATATTCGAGAAGGCGGAGTCTCGTGTGAAGATTGGCTCCACTTCATCATTTCGCTCGTTTGTCATGACATTGGCTACGTCAAAGGCGTTTGTCGTCAAGATCATGGGCGAACCTACTCCACCGGAAGAGATGGCAAAATGGTCTCCTTAGCGCCTGGTGCCTCTGATGCCGCTTTGACTCCTTACCACGTCGATCGCGCCAAACTTTTTGTTGATGAACGATTTGGTGGGCACAAGCTGATTGATGCCGAATTGGTCAAACGCAATATTGAGCTGACCCGCTTCCCCGTCCCCGCTGCCGAAGATCACCAAGACACTGTTAACTACCCCGGTTTAATTCGCGCGTCTGATTTAATCGGACAACTCAGTGACCCTCGCTATCTCAAAAAAATCAGCGCCCTCTACTACGAGTTTGAAGAAACAGGCGTTAATCAAGCTCTGGGATATCGTCACCCTGGCGATCTGCGCCGCAACTATCCCAAGTTTTATTGGCATGGCGTTTATCCCTATGTCAAAGATGCGTTGTACTATCTCTCACTGACTCAGCAGGGCAAACAAATTATTGCCAATCTATATTCCAATGTGTTTGTCGTCGAACACGAAAAGCCGGACGAATAATCGACGAATAATCTAGGATGAAAGCAGACGATGAGGGCGGGACAGCCAGAGCAGCGATCGTTCTGCATTTAGCCTGTCCCACAATCAGTTAACGTTGTTGACATACCTCCTCGTTCTAAAGGATCGAGGATTCCTTGACGCTTCACTGAGATGCGCTACCGAAGTAGTCTTACCATCCCTCCACGTCCGTTTAAAGTCTCCCAATGCCCTGTGGCGACTTATTGCTATTTTAGCAAAAATATCGGTAAAGCCGTCCCAGAAGGACGGGGTTTTTACCCAAATTCTCGATAAACGGATTGACCCTCGCCCCCAAGCTGCTCATGGATCGCTTTTTCTCCCCCATTCAACAGTTTTTGATCACCTGGCTGCTGATTTTGGTCACAGGATGGTTGACGCTGAATGCGCTAACTTACTTTGGCGAACTGATTAGCGTTTTGGTCACGGCTGGCTTGATTGCCTTTTTGCTCAATTATGCGGTCGATCGCCTTCGCCCCGTTTTACCTCGTGGAATTGCGGCCGCTGTTGTTTACCTCGTCGCCGCGCTCGTTTTGGGACTGGCCGGACTGACGATCGCCCCTCGCATTTTCACTCAGGCACAACAACTCGTCACCAACCTGCCGGGACTGGTCGAATCGGGTCAACAGCAGCTAAACGAGCTACAAAGTTGGAGTCAGGCGCGTCACTTAGGATTCGATCTCTCATTTTTTGAGCAACAGCTTTCTGCTCAGGTACAGGGACAGGTAAAAACGATCGCTTCCACAGGAATTGGCCTGGTTCTGGGCACCTTCAACTGGGTGTTGGATCTGATTCTAATTTTGGTGATCTCCTTCTATCTGTTGTTGGACGGCGAGAAAATTTGGAAAGGACTCACCAGCATTTTTTCTGCTCCGATTCGAGAACGCCTGACGGAATCTCTGAGAGATAGTTTGCAGCGATTTGCTTCTGGGCAGTTGCTCTTGGGTTTGTTTATGGCGGTTACCCTGTCGCTGGCGTTTTGGTGGCTGAGGGTGCCGTTCTTTTTGCTGTTTGCGGTCTTTATTGGCGTGATGGAGGTGATTCCTTTTATTGGAGCAAGTTTGGGGATTGCCACCGTTTGTATCGTCATCGCCTTTATCGACTGGTGGCTGGCTCTGCAAGCGTTGGGGGCAGCGATCGCCCTTCAGCAGGTCAAAGACAACCTGATCGCGCCTCGAATTATGGGCAACCTCACCGGGCTGAGTCCCGTCATTATCTTGACTTCTCTATTGGTGGGTGCGAGAGTTGCCGGACTGCTGGGTGTTATTTTGGCGATTCCGTTGACCAGTGTAGTGAGAACGATCGTTGAGATTATTATGAATCCCATGCTGCCGCCTCAAAGTGGCTCGATCTTCTCAGAAGCTGTGGAAAATAGTATTCTGGAACCCATCCTGTCGGTTGATTCTGACGAAGAGGACGATCGCGTTATCGTTTCTAGCCGCGAGCAGTAAATTCTCAAAACCCTTACTTCTGACACGCTATGGATTGGTGGAAAAGACTCAAAAAGAATTCTCTCGCCAAGTTTGGAGGCGTGCTGCTGCTGGTGTTTTATCTAGCCGTGATTGCAGCAGAATTTGTAGCCCCTTATGATCCCTACGTTTCGCAGACGGATGGGGCACTCTTGCCGCCGAGTCAAGTGTATTGGACTGACCAATCGGGTAAATTTATTGGCCCTCACGTCTATCCCACCACTCAGGGCGCAGTCGATTTGCAGACGGGCGATCGGGCTTTGAAGGTCGATCGCTCCAAACCCTCTGGGCTGAGGTTATTTGTGCAGGGCGACGAGTACCGATTCCTTCAAGTCAAATTACCGTTGCCGACTCGCTTTTCGTTCAGCGATCCCAAATTTGACGAAATCGAGCTATTTTCTGGCATTCCTGGCAACCTGCATTTGTTTGGGACAGATGGCGGCGCAAAGTTTAATCTACTTGGCACCGATGAGCAGGCGCGGGATCAATTTAGTCGTCTGGTGCATGGCGGCCGGATTAGCCTCAGTATTGGACTGATCGGCATCGCGCTGTCCTTTCCGTTGGGGATGTTGGTGGGGGGGATCTCTGGCTACTTTGGGGGAGCGATCGACAGCGTTTTGATGCGCCTGGTTGAAGTGTTGATGACGATTCCAGATATCTACTTATTGATTGCGCTGGCGGCAGTGCTTCCGGTGGGACTGTCTAGCGGACAACGATTTTTGCTGATTATTCTCATTACTTCTTTTATTCGATGGGCGGGTTTGGCGCGAGTGATTCGTGGTCAGGTCTTGTCGATTAAGGAGCGAGAGTTTGTGCAGGCGGCCCGGGCCATGGGAGGAAAGCCGCTCTACATCATCATTCGCCACGTTTTACCGCAGACGGCGACCTATGTAATCATCTCGGCTACGCTGTCGGTTCCGAGTTTTATTGTGGCGGAGTCGGTTTTGAGTTTGATTGGGTTGGGCATTCAGCAGCCCGATCCGTCCTGGGGAAATATGCTATCACTGGCGACTAACGCTTCGATTATTGTGCTGCAACCCTGGCTGATTTGGCCGCCTGCTTTGTTGATTATTCTCACGGTCTTGGCCTTTAACCTGTTGGGAGACGGCTTGAGAGATGCGCTTGATCCACGGAGTTTGCGGCGGTAAGAAGCGGGAGTATCCCATGCGTCGCTGAGATCTTCGCCCCCTAAATCCCCCCAAATTGGGGGACTTTGAGTAAATTAAATGTCCCAGTTCAAAGTCCCCCAGATTGGGGATTTAGGGGGCTGAAAGGACTGAAACGTAGATGAGGGGTTGCCGCTGGCGGCACGCTTCGCGAGAGGATGAGAATAAGATCAGTTGTCTAGAATTCAGGGCTGTCTTATGCGCGAACTTTATCCCCCGATCGAACCCTACGACACGGGGATGCTTCAAGTCTCTGACCTGCATACGCTCTATTTTGAGCAGTCGGGCAACCCGGATGGCAAGCCTGTTGTGTTGCTGCATGGCGGCCCGGGAGGGGGCAGTATTCCTTTGTATCGGCAATATTTTGATCCGCAGCGGTGGCGGATTGTGATTTTTGATCAGAGAGGCTGTGGTAAAAGTACGCCTCATGCAGAACTGCGGGAAAACACAACCTGGGATCTGGTGCGCGATATTGAGAGGCTGCGATCGCGTCTTCAAATCTCCCAATGGGTCGTGTTTGGGGGCAGTTGGGGCAGTACGTTGTCGTTGGCTTATAGTCAAACGCACCCCGATCGCTGTCTGGGCTTGATCCTGAGAGGCATCTTTTTGCTAAGGCGTAAAGAAATTCTCTGGTTTTATCAAGAAGGGGCGAGTTATCTGTTTCCCGATGCCTGGGAGAAGTATTTGGAGCCGATTTCTTTAGGTGAGCGGGGAGACTTACTCTCTGCTTATTATCAACGCTTGACCAGTGAGGACGGGATGATTCGGCGAGAAGCGGCTCGCGCCTGGTCGGTTTGGGAAGGCACCACGAGTAAACTGCTTCCTGATCCAGAATTGCAGCATCGATTTGGCAAAGATGAGTTTGCCGAAGCGTTTGCCCGCATTGAGTGCCACTACTTTATCAACAAAGGGTTTTTTGACTTTGATGACCAACTTTTGCAAAACAGCGATCGTCTTCAGGCGTTGCCGATTGTCATTGTCCAGGGTCGCTATGATGTCGTCTGCCCAATGATTTCTGCCTGGGATCTCCACAAAACCCTTCCCCACGCGGATTTCATCGTCGTCTCGGACGCAGGTCACTCAATGACAGAGCCAGGAATTCGCAGTGCCTTAATTGACGCAACAGACCGCTTCGCCATTATCTAAACCCCCCCCACGCCTCCTCGCAAATGCGGGGCAAAGCCCTCCCTCACCCCTTACTCTCTTCGTCCCATAAGTATAAGTAGATTAAATGAGCACTTTTTATTACGAATCCCGTTCACTGCAACGGTAAATGGAGGGTTTAAAGCGAAAGTTTTCCCGTAGTATCAGAATTGAAGCTGACTCAACAAGCAAGCCTTTAGTAGGTAACGCAGAAGTTATGCTTTCAGATGGCTTAAGTGCCGTTTCCACTATAGAGAGGATCACCGGATGGCTAGTTTTAAAGTCACGCTCATTAATGAGGCCGAAGGGCTGAACACGACGATCGACGTTCCCGAAGACGAGTACATTCTGGATGCTGCTGAAGAGCAGGGTTTGGATCTCCCTTATTCTTGCCGTGCGGGTGCTTGCTCGACCTGTGCAGGTAAGATCACGGCGGGTACGGTTGATCAGTCGGATCAGTCTTTCTTGGATGACGACCAAATCGAGGCAGGCTATGTGCTGACGTGTGTGGCTTACCCCACCTCTGATTGCACGATCATGACCCACCAGGAAGAAGAACTTTACTAAATTCTTCTCTCAAAACAGAGGACTTTGCTGCTCCTCACGTTTTCTCTGTCTTTAAGAGAAGTTTTTGGATTGTTGAATCCTTTCGCTACTTCACGATGGAGTAGTCAAATCATTTAACCCTTAAGTTCTTTGCGAATTGCAGAAGTGCTGATCTCTTTGAGTTACCCGCAAGGGGTCGGTGCTTCTGCTTTGTTGTATCTTCTTTAAACGTTATCGATGTTATTTAACGTCAGTTCGATAGGATTTTTCGCTTCGTTATTTTGCACTTCTGCCCCCCAACCCCCCAATTTTGGGGGACTTTAAGACAAGAATTCCAGTTCAAAGTCCCTCACCTGTGGGGGATTTAGGGGGCGTTCCCGGATTTGCAGTCGGAGCGAAGTATTTCGTCGAATTCACGTTTATTTAATGCTTGATCCCAAGCAAAACGATGTTAGACGGTCGGGGTTTCCTTTCTAACAATGCAAACCACTACACTAAATGAGTGCTTTAACTTAGATAAAGGAAATGCAACCATGACTGAAACTGCGACAAACGCTCAAACGGGAATGACACCCCTGGATTATGATGTTGAACAAGCTGTACTAGAACGGTATGAAGCGGGTGCCCGTCAACCTCAAGCGGCGCTCTGCTGTCCGACGGATGGGTATGACGATCGCCTGCTCAAAATCTTGCCTCAAGAAATCGTCGAAAAAGATTATGGCTGTGGCGATCCGACTCGCTATGTGAATGAGGGCGAAACGGTTGTTGATTTGGGATCGGGCGCTGGGAAAAATTGCTATATTCTGGCGCAAAAAGTCGGTGCAGCGGGGCGGGTGATTGGCGTTGATTTTAATGATGAAATGTTGAGCCTGTCGCGCAAATATCTCGATCAGATTGGACAGACTTTGGGCTATCAAAATGTGCAGTTTGTCAAAGGTAAGATTCAAGATTTGGCGCTTGATCTCGATGTCGCTCAAGCCTGGTTAGATCAGCATCCGATCGCCACGATCGCCCAGGTTGCAAATTTTGAAATGGAATGCGATCGCTTGCGCCAAAATGATCCTTTGATCGCGAGTGACCGTGTAGATGTGGTGATTTCTAACTGTGTGTTAAATCTGGTGCGTCCTCAAGACAAACAGCAGCTTTTTCGGGAGATCTATCGTGTTTTGAAGCGAGGCGGACGGGCGGTCATCTCTGACATTGTGTGTGATGAAGATCCGACTCCAGCGATTTTGAATGATCCTGATCTATGGAGCGGCTGTATCGCAGGAGCCTTTCGAGAAAATCAGTTTTTGGAAATGTTTGAGCAAGCTGGATTTCACGGAATCGAGATTCTCACCCGTCAGACCGAACCCTGGCAAGTGGTCGATGGCATTGAGTTTCGATCGCTCACCGTTCGAGCTTTTAAGGGCAAAGATGGAGACTGCTGGGAGCGCAATCAAGCTGTCATTTACAAAGGGCCGTGGAAGGCAGTGCAGGACGACGATGGGCACACTTTTTATCGAGGAGAGCGATCGGCGGTGTGTGACAAAACTTTTCAGCTTTACACCAATTCGCTCAGTCCCTATCATGCCGATTTGATTGCAGTGCCGCCTTACCAAGAAATTCCGTTAGCGTCGGCGCAAGTGTACGACTGTTCGCGAGACGCAATTCGTCAGCCTGGTGAGACAAAAGGTTCGGGGTGTAAGGAAACGATTGCAAGCAAAGGGTCTTGCTGCTAGGGAAGAGAAATTGATAACACTCGCCCTCTGCCTTGAGAAAAGTGGTCGAAGCTGCAATTCTGTAATTGAATTAACGTGTGAATTAACGTGAATTCGGTGGAGTTTTTCCGCTCCGTTATTCAGCACTTCAGCCCCCCAACCCCCCAATCCTGGGGGACTTTTGGACAAGATCTCTCGTTCAAAGTCCCACAATTTTGGGGGATTTAGGGGCTGAAGCCGATCGAAACGAAGCGAGTCACTCTCATCGAACTGACGTTGAATTACTTGGCGTTTCTTTCAGTTTCCTTTTGCGCTTGCTTTAGGGCTTCGATCTTGTTGTCTTCGTTGGGGTTATAAATTGCACCCTTTTGACGGACGTTGAGATCAACCGTTTCTTTAATGTTTTCGCCCAGCTTTTTGATGTTTTTGAGTCCAGTTTGGCCGATCGGACGATCGGGGCTGTCTCCCAGATCTTCAGCATCTTGCTGGATCTTTTGGATCATTTTATCGGTTGCGCGATCGCCCGTCACTTGAGGCGTAGCCTGAGCCGAACTGGTCTGAAACACGGGAGAAACCAACAGCGCTACAGCCAAGACAATCGTCAAAAGCGACTGAACTGCGATCGTCGAGCCGTTTTTCAATCCATCAATGATTCTTTTCATTTACAATCTCCTTTGATTTTTGTAACGTGCAACTAAAAGCTTTGAAATTAGTACTTCTACAGCACGGTCAATACTGATAACCCCTGCATTGAGATCTAGTCACGATCGTGGTAGAGATAACATCTAAAACGCATCGTTAGTTACCAAATCTATGCACTTTAGTCAGACTAGTTAAATCAAGGTATATCTTCCTCTCCCCAAAGTGGGAAAATCAGCAATCCATTAGGTACAGGACTTGCAGATAAATTTCTCTAAATCAACCTTTTTGACCTAAAGGGTGAGGTAACAAAAGCGTTTTCCATTCCTCAGAGACGACCTTTGGTAGCCCAAAAGCTAGATGCCCAAACCATTGATTACCATCAAACTGATTAATCTATATGACTCTATATAAGTGACGAATTTAAGTTCTCTAGGCTAGAGTAATGAACATTAGTCAAGCTGATTTATTTTGTGCAATTAGTAGGGTGGAAGCGATCGCTGAATAGACGCAGCTACAACATTGATGGTTATTTAATTTGGTATTCCTGGAGGGTAACGCTTGATATAAAGTTCATCTACACCTTTCGAGCATTTGTATAGAAATTATAGAAATACATTGCCCAACCTATTTTTAATCTTCTCTTTAATCTCCTCACCATAACAGCGGAGTAACTCGTGGCTTTTGATCGACCCCAACGCCGATGGCTTCCATCCTTTATTCTGATGGGAACGCTTCTACTAACGGCCATTTATTCTTATTATGCCTTTATTACAGCTAGAGCAAAAGATCAACTGCGGTTTGAAAATGCCGTCCAGCAAACTCAAAGTAAGATTGAAAACCAGCTAGAAACCTATACTGCTTTGCTGCGGGCTAGTAGTGGATTATTTGTTGCTAGTACAAGTGTCAGTCGGCAAGACTTTCAAACCTATGTCGATCGACTTGATTTGCGACGGCGCTATCCCGGAATTCAAGGCATTGGCTATTCTGCACGAGTCTTGCCGGATCAGCTTCCCGATCTGATTGCCGAAATGCAAAACCAGGGACTTGAAAATTTTGCAGTGCGCCCCACGTTTCCTCGCAGTGAATATCATGCCATTCTCTATTTAGAACCGTCCGATGTTCGCAATCAAGCTGCGATCGGGTTCGATATGTTTACCGATGCAACTCGACGGATGGCAATGGAGAAGGCCCGCGATACAGGCAATCCGGCGGCTTCAGGGCGGGTCACGCTGATTCAGGAAATTGATGCTCAAAAACAAGCTGGGTTTCTCATCTACATGCCGATTTATCAGGGGGGGCGAGTTCCGGGTACTGTGGAGGATCGCCGCGCCGCCCTACAAGGATTTGTCTATAGTCCGTTTCGGGCCGACGATTTGCTGGGGAGCATCTTTGGCGACGAATCACAACTGCTGGTTGACTTTCAGGTGTATGACGGCTCAGAAGTTCGCGCAGATAAGTTGTTGCACGCGCCACCCAGAGATTATTCATCCAATACGTTTCAAACCGTCAGAAGAATCACGATCGCAGGCGAACCTTGGACACTCGTCTTCTTTCCGCGACCCGAACTAGAAATCGACTCAGAAATGCGGCGGGTGCCCTACATTCTGATCGGTAGCGCATTAGCAAGCTTTATTTTATTTTTACTGGTGCAATCCCAGATTCGAGCGAGACAATTTGCCGAACGAACCGCATTTGACTTACAGCGATCGCAGTCTGCCCTGCGCCAAACTGAATCACGACTCCGACGACTGATGGATGCCAACATCATTGGAATTATCATCGCCAACGTCAACGGTGAAGTGCTGGAGGCAAACGACGCTTTTCTCAACATGATTGGCTACTCTCGCGAAGAAGCGATGACGGGCGCAATCAATTGGCGAGACATCACCCCCCCTGAATATTTTCCCCTCGACGATCGGGCCCGCGAAGAAATGCAGGAGCGCGGTAGCCATGACCCCTATGAAAAAGCCTATCTTCGTCGTGATGGAACCCGTGTGCCAGTCGTGGTCGGCACTGCGCTTTTGGAAGATGGAAATTTGGGCATTGGATTTTTGCTCGACATTACCGAGCGCGTGCGTGTTGAAGACGATCGCAAACGAGCAGAAGAGGCATTACAGCGCACGAACGATCGCCTCGGTTTACTCTATGGCATGTCGAGTAGTTTGTTATTGCAAGAGCAGCCTGGTGAGTTTATCGATCGATTGTTTAATCAGCTTTCGCATCATTTACAGCTAGAAGTTTATTTGAATTATTTAATCGATGATCAGGGCCAAAAGCTTCGTCTGATTGCGTGTCATGGCATTCTTGCACCCCTGGCATTGCCCAAAGAATGGTTAGAACTGGGAGAAGGAATCTGCGGAACGGCGGCCTTACAGCGACAAGCGATCGTTCTTGAAGATGTGCAACACGCCAGCGATCCCAAAGCCGAGACGATTCAAGTCTTGGGACTAACGGCCTATGCCTGCTATCCACTCTTATCGCGAGGTCATTTGCTGGGTACCTTCTCGTTTGGAACTCGCAATCGTCCTGGCTTTCATCAAGATGAATTGGCTTTGATGCAGGTGATGTGTGACCAGGTGGCGGCGGCTCTAGAACGATCGCGACTGCTGACCGACCTTCAGCGACAAACCGAGGAATTGACACAAGCCAACCGCATGAAAGACGAATTTCTCTCAGTCCTATCTCACGAATTGCGAACGCCGCTTAACTCAATGATGGGTTGGACAAAGCTGCTCCGCACGCGCAAAATGGACGAAAAGACGGCAGCCCGCGCCCTGGAAACCCTCGATCGCAATACCCATTCGCTGGCTCAGTTGATTGAAGACATTCTAGACATTTCGCGAGTGATCACCGGGAAGCTGCTGTTAAATCCGATTAATCTAGATCTGGTCTCGTTAATTGGAACGGCGATCCAGACAATGCAGCCGATCGCAGAGGCGAAAGAGATTCGCATTCAGACTAAGTTTGAGGTTGAAAGTGTGCCCTTTTTGGGAGATGCCAATCGATTGCAGCAAGTCTTATGGAATCTGCTCTCAAACGCGATTAAGTTCACGCCCAACGGCGGACAGGTGACGATCGGAATCCGGCAGCAAGATCAGATTGTGCTGTGGGTTAGCGATACGGGGCGAGGCATTGGTGCAGAATTTTTGCCGCATGTGTTTGATCGCTTCCGACAGGCAGACAGTTCGACAACTCGCGCCTATGGAGGATTGGGGTTGGGGTTGGCGATCGTTCGGCATCTAGTGGAATTGCATGGAGGAACGATTCATGCTGAAAGTCTTGGAGAAGGACAGGGAGCCACTTTTACGCTGATCCTGCCGCTTCCTGGTCAAAGTGCGATCGCCGAGTCGTAAAATTAGAACGACAAACTCTTGGGCGTGATCATGGCTGAAGATGTTCAGAAAAACCCATCTAGCGCGTTATGGGATCGGGTGATCGAGCAGACACAACACGCGATCGCTTGTGGGTCGTTGCGGTCAATTCCCACAGATTATGAATTTGTTCAGCAGGGAAATGTTCGCTTTTTGGTGCGGGTTTTATCTAATCTGGTTCGCAAAGAGATTGCTCAAAAACAAGAACAAGAAATCGCTAAAACGAATGCTGAGTTTAATCCTTTTTTACCCTATGAAAAAGACTTATTTATCGCCAACTTATCAGAAACTCACCTCTGTTTACTCAATAAATTTAATGTAGTCGATCATCATTTGTTGATCATTACCAAAGAATTTGAGGAACAGGAATCATTACTCAATCGACAAGACTTTGCTGCTGCCTGGAAGTGTCTTTCTGAAGTGGACGGACTGATTTTTTACAACGCTGGCAAGAACGCTGGAGCCAGCCAACGACACAAACATTTGCAACTGGTGCCCTTTCCGATCGCGCCCGCAGGCTTATCGATTCCGATCGCGCCCCTATTTGCCTCGATCAGTTCTCCAGAGGTCGCTACAGTTTCAGAATTACCCTTTGCTCATGCGTTGGTCAAACTGCCTGCTACGCCATCTGATGAGACGCTATTAGATTGCTACGATCGGTTGTTAAAAGCGGTGGGGTTGAGGCGCGATCGTCCGTCGGGTGCTTACAATCTGTTGGCGACGCGAGAGTGGATGTGGATGGTGCCGCGATCGCAGGAAAGCTTTCAGTCAATTTCTGTTAATTCGCTCGGATTTGCGGGGACTTTGTTTGTCCGAGATGAGGAGCAAATGCAGATCTTAAAGCAGCACAGCCCAATGGAGGTTTTGCGTCAGGTGGGAGTTGAGCGAGATCAATAGGTTTTGGTTAATAGATTTTGGTTAATATAGCAATCCTAAATCACTCGTGAAATGCAGACTTGATCGTGCCCCCTAAATCCCCCAAAGTTGGGGGACTTTGAGCCGAGAGACTTCCTAGATTTCAAGACCCATTCCCCAGTTTCAAAGTCCCCCAGAATGGGGGATTTAGGGGGCGAAGCGGACTGGAACGGAGCGACAAAAATCTGTTCATGACTCATTTAGGATTGCTATAGTTTTTGATCAAGAGTTCTCGACCTGCAATGGCGACTTCCTGTTTGTAGTTATTCATGCCATATTGCAGTGTCCATTCAGTAATGTTGGCAAAGCTAAACAGTTGTCTAATATCAGGAGAATCGTCATAGGTAATTAACCACTTGTGCGGACATTGGCGCATATTGTCTGCAAATCGCTCATGCTCAAACCCGGTGTGCAGTTTGCCTTTGATTCCATAAAGTTTGGATTTTGTAGCGCTCAAATAGGGCGGATCAAGGAAAATAAACACGTCTTCTCCAGGTTGAAACAATAACGTTTCATAGTCGCCATGTGTAATCTGAACTGACGATAAATAGAAAGAAAGCTTTTGTAATCGGTGAATAGACGACGCTGTAAATCTGCGCTCAAACGCCTGCTGAGAGTAGCCCCCCGAATCAACTGTCCCCGAAAAGGTAATACGATTGAGCACAAAGAAACGCACGGCTCGATCGAACTCACTCAGCTTCAAGTCGTCACGGGTATAGTACTCATACAACTCTCGACCGTTGGTATATTTTTCCTTGATACGATCGACTTCATTTACTAGCGATTCGATCTCATCTTTTGCATAAACCCAAAAGCAATATAAATCGAAATTTAAGTCATTGATCCAGTACTGTTTGACTTGACTATTTAATAACTGTCTTATAGCCAAAAAAACAGAGCCGCCTCCTACAAATGGTTCTCGATATTCCTTTAAGGTCAAGGGAATGTGGGGGAGAATCTGAGCGATCGCTTTTGATTTACCACCCGGATAGCGCAACGGACTTTTGACTGAAGACATAATTATTTAATGATTTGCTCGGATCTCAATTTGTATGTTGTCGTTTCGCTGAACTTCTAGTAGTAGATTTTGACTTAGCTTTTATGTGTGGTCATCGATTGTACCCCCTAAGCAAGCTAAAGGCTAAAATTTCTGTTGGATGGGATTGGGAGTAAAAAATGGCGTTGCTGAATCAGGGGATGAATTGCCCCAAAGCGGAGGGGAACCCAAGGTTCAAAGTCCCCCAGAATGGAGGATTTAGGGGGCGAAAAGCTTGACACTTCTCACAGATTCATCCCTCCAATCAGCAATGCCCAGTGAGAAAAGATGAATCCTGACCAGAAATCAACGCAGCCCCAAAAAAGCGGCCCAAGCCACCGAATCGATCGAGTGACCTGAACCGCTACCACACTCATTAAAGAGAGGCGTACAGTTCCTTACTTGACAAACAGCATTTCTTGATAAGTAGGAATCGGCCACAGATCATCTGCGACTTCACCTTCTAGCGCATCTGCATACTCGCGCACCTTATCCATTAAAGGACGAATGGTTTTCGCACAGTACTGCATATGTTCTTCTGAACTTGCAAAATCGTGTTTGCCCATCGCTGCACTGAGTTTGCTGACATTATCGATCATCGACTGCATCAGAGAAGCCACTTTTTCGGCGGGTTCCTTCTCGATCGCAATCCCAATTCCGCTCAAGTTAGCGATCGTGCTGGCCACATCCGACAAATAGCGCATCGCCGCTGGATAGATGATGGTTTTTGCCATGCTGACAACCAGTTTTGCCTCGACCTCGATCGTCTGAACGTACTGCTCTGCATAGACATCAAAGCGGCTTTCCAACTCAACCGGGGTGAGAACTCCGATGCGATCAAACAGTTCTTCGATCGCCTTGTCTTTCAACACAGGTAACGCATCCGCCGTCGTGCGAAGGTTAGGAAGACCCCGCTCCTCAGCCAGTTTGTGCCATTCTTCAGAGTAGCCATCGCCCCCAAAGACTACCGCGCTGTGCTTCTCCATCACTTCTTTGAGGACAGCAAACACCGCAGCACTCATCTCTGCGCCTTTAGACAGTTCGGCTTCTAGCTTGTCAGCTACCCAGGTGAGCGAATCAGCCAAAATCGTATTCATCGCCACCAGCGGCCCCGAAACAGACTGACCAGAGCCAACCGCCCGAAACTCAAAGCGGTTACCCGTAAAAGCAAAGGGTGAAGTCCGGTTTCTGTCTCCCGGATCTTTGACAAAAATGGGCAGAGTATCCACACCGAGATCCATCATTCCACCGTGAGCAGAATCTTTAACGTCTCCTTTGGCGATCTGCTCAAACACTTCTTCAAGTTGAGATCCTAGATAGACCGAAATGATTGCAGGAGGCGCTTCGTTAGCCCCCAATCGGTGATCGTTACTTGCCGTTGCAACCACCGCCCGCAACAGTGAACCGTAGGTATGAACGCCGCGAATCACTGCCCCACAGAACAAGAGAAACTGAAGGTTTTTGTGAGGTGTGTCACCAGGATCAAGCAGATTGCCCTGAGTCGGATTGCCCACCGACCAGTTGACGTGCTTACCAGACCCATTGATGCCCGCAAACGGCTTTTCGTGCAGTAAGCAAACAAACCCATGCTTCTTGGCAGTGATTTTGAGAATCGTCATCAGCAACTGTTGGTGATCGCTGGCAACGTTCGCCGCTTCAAAAAATGGGGCGATTTCAAACTGTCCGGGAGCCACTTCGTTGTGTCTGGTTTTTGCCGGAATGCCCAACCGATACAGCCGTTCTTCAACATCCTGCATAAAGACCTGAACGCGCTCAGGAATTGCTCCAAAGTAGTGATCGTCAAACTGTTGACCTTTGGCGGCCGATTTGCCAAACAGGGTGCGACCTGTCAGCAACAAATCAGGGCGATTGTGAGCAAAGTGAGAATCCACTAAAAAGTATTCCTGCTCGGCTCCACAGCTTGAGTTGACCGTGGCTACATCGGCGTATCCCAATAGCTTTAGCACACGAGTTGCAGCTTTATTCATCGCTGAATTGGAGCGCAAAAGCGGCGTTTTCTTATCCAACGCTTCTCCAGTCCAGGAGACAAACACGGTGGGAATGCACAAGGTCATCCCGTTGTCGGTTTCCATCACATAGGCGGGACTGGTCACATCCCAAGCGGTGTAGCCACGAGCCGCATTCGTCGCCCGCAGACCCCCGTTGGGAAACGATGAGCCATCCGGTTCACCCTGGACTAACACCTTTCCGGCAAATTCAGAGATTACCGAGCCATCACTTTGTACCGAGATAAAGCCATCATGCTTTTCGGCAGTCGCATTGGTCAGTGGGTAAAAGACGTGAGCGTAGTAGAGTGCGCCTTTAGAAATGGCCCAATCTTTCATCGCAGAAGCAATGATTCCCGCGACCGAAATATCGAGCTTGCCGCCTGTCTTCAGCGTTTTTTGTACCGACTTAAACACATCCTTGGGAAGACACGCCTGCATTTTGCTCAACGTAAAGACATCCGTTGCCCAAATCGCTTCTAGACGAGACGGCACCTTCGACGGCAGAGGCGTACGATCGGTCACTTGAGAGATCGCCTTAACACGCAATTCATGACTCATAATGATTGTCCTTGGGGGTAAAAACTAGTAGGTCTGGGGCACAAAAAACTGCTCATTCCGAGGGGGACGAACATAGTCATCAGGCGCGACACGGCGAGGCGGTAACTCCATCGCTTCGGGAGTCATATCGGTGTAAGGAACTTTGCTCAAAAGGTGGCTCACACAATTCAATCGGGCGCGTTTTTTGTCGTTGGCTTCTACAGTAAACCACGGCGCTTCGGGAATATTGGTATGAGCGAACATTGTATCCTTGGCTTTAGAAAACTCCATCCAGCGATCGCGCGATTCTAAATCCATTGGGCTGAGTTTCCAGCGACGAGCGGGATCAATGGTGCGAGACTGAAACCGTCGCTCTTGTTCGTCATCGCTCACCGAAAACCAATACTTGAGCAACATGATGCCAGACCTGACCAACATTCGCTCAAACTCAGGGCACGACTGCATAAACTCGCTGTATTGCTGATCGGTACAAAAGCCCATGACATGTTCAACACCAGCCCGGTTGTACCAACTGCGATCGAACAAAACAATCTCACCTGCGGCGGGCAAATGTTCGACATAGCGCTGAAAGTACCACTGGGTTTTCTCGCGATCGGACGGCGTTCCTAAAGCGACAACTCTACACCCACGCGGGTTGAGCGGCTCGGCGATGCGCTTGATGGTGCCTCCTTTTCCGGCTGCGTCGCGTCCTTCAAACAAAATCATCAGGCGATAGCCTGTATGTTTGATCCAGTATTGCATCTTCACCAGTTCGGTTTGCAGGCGAACAAGCTCAATTTCGTATGCTTTTGTGCTGAGTTTGGGCGGCTCGCTTGAAGTTGGGGACGGCTCGATCGAGGCTCCGATCGCTGGCTCCTTGTGTTTTTTGTGTTTCTTGTGTTTTTTGGGGTGCTTCTCTTCAGAAGATTGAAGAGTTTCTTGGACTCCCAAACCATTAGGCTGTTGTTCCATGCACTAAAATCTCCTGGTAAACTAGGGCACAAAAGGAAGAAAATAGCACCTCTGAGTCCTCCCTCTCGTACACTTCCCGCTTAGGAAAGGTCTGAGAAGTATTCGCCAACGGTCAACCTGAATTTACTAAGCGCACTACGAGAACCTGGCAACCCCAAATTAGGGAAAGTTCTTGCGATCGCGCCCATTCCTTCAGACTGGCAGAAAGCACTTTCCAGACACGACTGGATGCTTCAACTCACAACGGGTACAGTCGATCAACACCCGCTCTGTTTAGCAACAATTTAACAGTTCTGAGAATGATCTAGACCAATAAGCTAGACAACTGTAACAAACCTGACTTTCAAACTCTCATCCAATCAATGCTACAGACTTGTGAAGGTCTTTGTACTCGATACATAGTAGAAACAGAACTCTCAGGTTTTTGTATCGCACATCACTATCTGTCGAGAAATATAGGAAAAACTGAAAACTTCTTACAAATTAATCTTTTGGAAGGATGCTGTAACAAATAACACTCAGGATAAATTTAATATTCTCTCCAAACCTATGCACCAACTCATTTTTAGGAGAATCAGGAAAAAATAAAATTATTTCTTGTAGCGAGCAATACTGATTCAAACTGCGTCACCCCCAAAGATTGTCTGTGCAACTTCCAGACGGATGTAACAGCGAACTATGACTAACTCAACAGGTGGCGAACTCAAGCCAACCCTCGGTCTGGTGGGGATCACCATCAACGCAATGGCCCTGATTGCACCAGGCGCTTTTTTATGGACAACCTACCAACTGCAAGCGCCTCCCGATTCTGCTAAAAACATGTGGGCAGCGATCGCGCTCGCTACAATCATCGCCATGCTGACGGCAAGCTGTTATGCAACGCTCTCTAAGGCTTATCCAGAAGCTGGGGCCGGAAGTTCTTACTTTTACGCAGAGGCGGCGATTTTAGCCAAGGAAGAACATAAGCATTTTCGGTTAGCGCGACTGGCTAAGTTTGTCACGGGATGGGCAGCGCACCTCTACTACTGGGTGTATCCCGGCATTATGGTCAGCTTTATGGGAACCTTGGTCGTTTATATTGGGCAACTGTTTAACCCCAATTTTGCCTCAGATTGGTTCAGTAAGGCGCTGATTTGCGTTGTCTTTGCGGGTCTGATTGGCAGCATTGCTTTAGTGGGCGTGACAGGTTCTACGTTGATCAACATCATCATTAACGTCGTTCAAATTGCATCATTGACATTCTTAGGACTGTTGATGATTGTGTATCGCCTGGGTCATCCCAATGTGAATTATGAACATGCGAATGCGGTTAGCGTTGTAGTTCCCCATGATTTGGTTGGACTAATTTATCAGGCGACGATCGCCATTCTCCTGCTCGTTGGCTTTGAGTCAGCGACTGCGATGGCTGGAGAGTCCGTTGATCCTCGGCGAGATATTCCTAGGGGTGTCATTTTATCGTTGTTTATTCAGGCTTGTATCTGCTACTTTTTTGAGTATTTTGCAGCTAACTTTTTTATTGGAGATCAATTTACGGCTGTTGTAGACGGCAAGACGGTGACTGGGTTTGCGGCTGCGCTGGCATCAGGGGCCCCGATCGGAGATATTGCCAAAATTCTCGGTGACACACTGTTGTTTGGTAATGGGTTTCTGTTGCAGATCATCATGGCAAGTACTGTGGTGATGGCTCTGATTGGCACCGGGCTTTCCTCCCTGTCTACCGGAGTCAGAATCAGCTACGCAATGGGAGCCGATCGAGAACTCCCCGCTGTATTCGGCTTTTTGCATGGTCGCTACAACACGCCATTTTTGGGCATCTACTTTTTGACAGGACTCTCTGCGTTAATTGGGGCCTATGCAGTTCAGAGTGTCGATAACGTGACGATCGTGACTTTGGTCTCCAACATTGGCACCTTTATGCTGTATGGCATTACCTGCGGAGTCACGCTAGTTGCAACGCTTGAACATCTGCTCGATGGCGAAAACAATCCCATCAAAACGATCGTGATTCCCATCCTGGGTTTGGTGATGAATCTGGCGATGGTTTGCGGCATTTTTTACTACGGCTTGACCGGATCTGGGAATGCCCAAGTTAATTCGATCACTGCGATCGGCATTGCGATCGCTTTCTTTGTCGCTGGATTTGCTTACCTGATTGGCGATAGCTTACTCAAAGGCAAACCGTTGTTTCTCCCTTCTGATGTGAGACATCCACTGCGCGATCGAGTAAGTTCCAAGTAACTGTCTCAAGTAACTGTCTCAAGTAACTGTCTGTAGAGTGTGTTGAGCTACGCGAAATGTACCGATTCTTCAAATGTTAGTAGTACGTTTTGCAAGCTCTAAAGTCCCTCAGAATTGGCAGCTTGGGGGCAGAAGCGCTTCACAACGAAGCAAAATCACCTCATTGAACTAATGTCTAAACAATCCGCAAAACCAATAAGGGGAGCCACCCATGAATTTAGTTCTCGCAATCATTCAGCCTTCTAAGCTTGATGCGGTGAAAGAAGCCTTAGTTAAGTTAGGAATCCAGGGAATGACGGTCACAGGTGCCAAAGGATTTGGGCGACAAAAAGGACGACCACTCGCTTTTTTGGGACTGCTCGACATGGAAGGAAAGCCGTTTACGATCGACTTCATCCCCAAAGTCAGAATCGAAATGGTTGTGAATGATGACATCACTGATCAGGTCGTTGATACGATTGTCTCAACCGCCAAAACAGGAACGATCGGAGATGGTAAATTGTTTGTGATTCCAGTGAGTCGAGCCGTCCGCATTCGCACCAGCGAAGAAAATGAAGCGGCTTTGACGATCGAAGAACCTGCCACGCTCAGCGATTCTCGCAAAAAATAATGATTCAGTCTCTGGTGTTCTTTGTCGTTGCAGGTTTGTGCGAAATTGGCGGCGGCTACTTGTTTTGGCTATGGTTACGCGAAGGAAAAAGCATCTGGCTTGCGGTGTTAGGTGTGATCATTCTGGCTATCTATGGCGTAGTTCCCACGCTACAACCCGTCAGTTTTGGACGCGCCTACGCTGCTTATGGTGGGGTTTTTGTTGTGTTGTCCCTTTTGTGGGGCTGGCTGGTCGATCGAGTGCCTCCCGACAAGTTTGACTGGCTGGGCGGCTGGATTGCGCTTCTAGGCGTTTTAGTCATGATGTACGCCCCGCGACACTGAACCCTTGATTGTCTAATCTGTCTTGCGGCGATCGTAGTGTAGAATCTGCGATCGTTTTTTTAATGTGAATTCGACGAAATACTTCGCTCCGACTGCAAATTCGGGAACGCCCACTAAATCCCCCACAAGTGAGGGACTTTGAACTGGAATTCTTGTCTTAAAGTCTCCCAAAATTGGGGGGTTGGGGGGCAGAAGTGCAAAATAACGAAGCGAAAAATTCTATCGAACTGACGTTTTTTTAATGGGAGTGACAGGCTGGCGAATTGAATTCGCGCCTAGGAGAACGAAGTCTGCGAAAGCAGACTGAAACTTTTAAGGGTCTCGTCGATCAGGGGAAGTAGATTTCGTTCTTCTAGCAGGAGTCTTGTTGTTAAAGTTTGATGACACTCGCTTATTAAGCCCTAGTTTTTTCCTGAAAAACAGATAAACTGTAGTTAAAGATACAGAAAATTCTTAGCTGTTAGGAAAAAGCAATGTTTAGGGATGTGTTAAATCAGCGTCGGCGAGTCATTGGATTGTTTTCTAACCGCGAGACAGCCGGAAAAGCACTCGATCGCCTGGTTCTCTCTGGCTTCCCGATCGCACAAGCGTTCTTAATCGGTCACGATGGAGAATACACTGAGAGTACTGTCTCATCTGACCTTGCTGCTTCCCCCATTGGAGCGATCACAGGCACCGCAACCGGATTAAAAAAAGGGTTTGTATTAGGCAATCTGATTGGCGGAACATCCGGACTGTTGTTGGGAGCAGGACTGCTGGCGCTTCCGGGTGTGGGTCAAGTGGTCTTATCGTCAGCGATCGCATTCACATTGCTAAGTGGTGGCATTTGTACGGCGGCGGGTGGTTTAGTCGGTGCCTTAATTGGGTTGGGACTCACTTCTGAACAAGCCAAAAAGTACAGCCAACAGGTCGCCAACGGCAATATTCTCCTGATAGTCGAAGGAACGGCGCAAGAGATCGATCGGGCCCAACAATTACTTAAAAAATCCGTTGTTTAGAACACTCTATTTTAGTAAGAATGTCATAGACTGCAAAAGCTGCTATCTCAACTTAGAGAGCAATCTGAAACTGCTTTGAGATGCAACTTTAGTAAATCTTACTAGAAACGATGGTTGCCGAGAATTTTCAAGACCGTGAGATCTGGGAACGGCTAGAACAAGGACGACGCGCAAAAGCGGCTCAGGGTGGCTATGCTGGCTACGGATCTCCTGCCTTTGGACAGCGATCGCTCAACGGAGAACTGGTCGAGAATCCTGACGAACAGCAGATTGTGGAGTTGATTCGCCGACATCACAAATCTGGAAAATCACTCCAGCAGGTTGCGGACTGGCTCAATCAAAATGGCTATCAGACTAAACGGGGACAACAGTGGCAGCGCATTTCAGTTAAGCGAGTCTTAGACCGCCTCTATGGGCGTACGCCGAGAATCATGGGCATGGAGCCATCTGATGATCAGGACGATTAAAATTCAGTAAGCAGCAAAAAATCGTGATCAATTGTGCAGAAACGTTACAGTATCATCCCCTAGCGTTAGGATCTACCGTGTATACATAAGTCAATTGATCTGTACTTGCCGTAATCCTTCGCCCCCTAGATCCCCCACAAGTGAGGGACTTTGAACGAGAAATATTGTCTCAAAGTCCCCAAAATTGGGGGGTTGGGGGGCAGAAGTGCTGAATAACGAAGCGAGAAAACTCCATCGAATTCACGTTTATTTAATTCTCATTCCTTAAACAGTAGTTCGTTAGATCTCATCTCTTCTAGTCTGTGCAGACTTCGTTCTGGTAAGCGCGGTTTGAACCGCCAGCCAAGATTGCAAGTTATTTAACTTTCGAGCCTAAGAAGTTGTTACAAGCTGTTTACAGAAGCATTTGAAATGCAAGGTTGTTCTCAGGAATGCAACAAAAAAATACACATCCTCTCGTCAAAATCTACCTTAGAGCATAACTCCTGAGCCGCTTTTCCTTCTACAACAGAGTGAGGTTGCCCGATGTAGGTGTGAATGATTTTAGATCAAACAAACCAGGAGCTTGAGGAAGATGTCTTGATCTTTCCCGCTTCGTTTGCTCAACAACGGTTGTGGTTTATCGAACAACTGCTTCCTGGAAATTCTCTCTATATTATTCCGCTTGTATTTCGGCTGACAGGGTTGCTGAAGCGATCGCACCTCTACCAGAGCATTCAAGCGATCGTTAACCGTCACGAAACCCTCCGTACGACGTTTGAAGTTGTTGATGGACAGTTAGTTCAGGTCGTTGCTCCTTTGACTGTGCCGCTCAGGTTTGTTGATCTACAAGAATTACCTACTAACACTCGCGAAGGCATTGCTCTAGAGCAGATCTGGCAGGAGATTGAGCAGCCTTTTCAACTTGATCAAGGCCCCCTGTTTCGCGTGCAATTATGGCAGTTGCAGGAGACAGAACATTTGCTGCTAATAGCATTGCATCACGTCATTTTTGATGAGTGGTCAAGTGGGGTGTTGATTCAAGAATTAGGAGAACTGTATGCATCCGAGGGCAAATCGGTTTTGTTGCCACCCTTACCCATTCAATACGCAGATTTTGCCCACTGGCAGCGAGAATGGCTACAGGGAGAAGTTTTGAACAGCCAACTACGCTACTGGAAACAGCAATTAAAGGATG
Organism: Phormidesmis sp. 146-20; assembly: GCF_052939475.1. Lineage (NCBI taxonomy): Bacteria > Bacillati > Cyanobacteriota > Cyanophyceae > Leptolyngbyales > Leptolyngbyaceae > Phormidesmis > Phormidesmis sp. 146-20. The sequence goes on along the minus strand of NZ_JBJPHT010000011.1, from coordinate 8,286 downwards.
TCTCGATTCTAAATTTGCCCGGTGTTGTTTCTCGATCGCGCGCCCCTTCATTGTCACCCCATCAGGGAGCCAGCCAGCTACTAGAACTGCCACAGTCATTACTCACTGCACTAGAAGCCCTAAGCCACCAAGAGGGCGTAACGCTGTTTATGACACTGTTGGCAGCCTTTCAGACGTTATTGCATCGCTATACGGGACAAACAGATATCGCGATCGGGTCTCCCATTGCTAACCGTCACCGTAGCGAACTAGAAGGATTAATTGGGTTTCTCGTCAACAGTCTGGTACTGCGAACTAATCTAGTCGGCGATCCAACCTTTCGGCAACTGTTAGACCGAGTGCGAGAGGTTACCCTGGCAGCCTACGATCACCAGGATTTACCCTTTGAGAAGCTAGTAGAAGGTTTGCAGCCCGTTCGTAGTCTGGGTCAAAATCCGCTCTTTCAGGTGGTCTTTGCTTTACAAAATACCCCGATCGAGCAGCTTGTATTACCTGGATTAGTGCTGAGTCCAGTCGCATTAGAAACTAAAACTTCTCGCTTTGATCTGGAGCTATATGTTTGGAAGTGTGCAGACAACTTCAGAAACCTCTGGGGCGAAGGTTGGCAGCAGTCAGACGGATTGCGTGGCGTAATTGTCTACAACACTGATTTGTTTGATTCAACGATGATCGCAGCGCTACGACAGCACTTTCAAACTTTACTACAAAGCATTGTTGCCAACCCAGACACCCCTCTCTCTGCGCTTCCTTTATTAACTCCTACAGAACAACAGACTTTGTTACAGCAGTGGGCTAGTAATCAATCCAGTTATCCGACTGTGGGAATTCATCAACTATTTGAGGCGCAGGTTCAGCAAAGACCCAGTGCGATCGCTGTTCAATACCATCAATCATTCACTTACCAACAGTTAAATCAGGGCAGTAACCAACTAGCGCGATATTTGCAGCGACTGGGAGTTAGTGCGGGAATGCGGGTAGGAATTTGTCTAGCGCGAGGGGTCGAAGCGATCGCTGCAATGCTGGCAGTTCTAAAAGTAGGAGGCGCTTATGTTCCGTTGGACTCCAGCTATCCTCCAGAACGCCTGCATTTTATGATAGAGGATGCCGAAATTTTGGTAGTTCTGACTCAATCAGACTGGGTAGAGTTAGTACAAACTGATAGAACCAAGATCATTTGTCTGGAGCAAGAATGGGATGCGATCGCTCAAGAGTCGGATGAGAATTTGTCTGTTCCCTGCACCGCAAGTCAGCTTGCTTATGTGACCTACACGTCTGGTTCAACAGGAGCGCCCAAAGGAGTCATGGTGCCGCATCAAGCCGTCAATCGGCTGGTGTGTGAAACCAACTATATACAGATAGAACCGGGCGATCGTATTGCTCAGGTAGCTAATCTCGCGTTTGATGCAGCCACCTTTGAAGTGTGGGGCGCATTGCTCAACGGAGGACAACTAATTGGGATTGAACGAGAAACTACGCTTTCGCCAACTAAGTTTGTCGCCCAATTGCAGCAGCAGCAGATTAACACACTGTTTCTAACGACAGCCTTGTTCAATCAAACGGTGAGCCAGATTCCGACGGCCTTTCGATCGCTGAAGTACCTGCTATTTGGTGGCGAGATGGTGAATGTTGATCGAGTGCGATCGGTCGTACAACAAGGCAAGCCTCAACATCTAATTCATGTCTACGGGCCAACCGAAAATACAACCTTTTCTACCTGGTATGAAGTCGAGGCTATTTTGGAGAATGCAACAACGATTCCGATTGGTCAAGCGGTTGCTAACACTCAGGTTTATCTATTAGATGACAGTCTGAATCCAGTGCCAGCGGGGGTGAGCGGCGAAATTTATCTAGGTGGAGATGGACTAGCACAGGGATATCTAAATCGTCCGGAGTTGACAATAGAAAGGTTTATTAACCCCTTCTCACGGCTCTATAAAACTGGCGATCGTGCCCTTTATCGAGCGGATGGCAATCTCGAATTTTTGGAACGAACAGACCATCAGATCAAAATTCGTGGCTTTCGGGTGGAGTTAGGCGAGATTGAGACAGTTCTCATGGAGCATTCGCTCGTACAGTCTGCTGTAGTTGTTGTGCGTGAAATAGACCTTGATCGACAGCTAGTTGCTTATGTAGTTCCCAAAGGCTTAGAGATGTTGGCTGAACGGGAACTACGATCGTTTCTTAAAACAAAACTCCCTACTTATATGTTGCCTGCGGCCTTTGTCACGTTAGACACGCTTCCGCTAACTGCCAATGGCAAAGTAGACCACAAAGCGCTTCCTCCTCCTCCGATCGCTGAACCGCATTCAACTCTCGCACCAACTAACTCGCTAGAAGCCTCCTTAATCGAACTTTGGACTCAACTACTAGGTCGATCAGTTGGCATTCACGATAACTTTTTTGAACTAGGCGGACACTCTCTACTAGCCACCCAGCTTGTCTCCCGCATCCGCGATCGATTTCAGATAGAATTGCCGCTTCGCACTGTGTTTGAAACTCCCACGATCGTCGAATTAGCCCACAAAATTGAAGCTCTCAAACCAACCCAGACCCCAGCGCAACGACGTGAGGAAATAGAACTATGACATCGATCGCTGAGTTTATTTCCTATTTAGAAAGCCTGGATGTGCAAATCTCGATCGACCAGGATTCAGACCAAATGCGGCTGCGCTGTAATGCGCCCGAAGGAACTCTGACGGCCGATTTGCGCCAAGCGTTAGTCGATCGCAAAGCTGAACTAATTGCATACCTGCGATCGCGTGCGCTTCAACCAATCACAATCCAACCAACCTCTCAGGGAAGTGTGTTTCCGCTATCTTTTGCTCAACAGCGGCTATGGTTTTTGCACCAACTCACACCCGATAATCCTTTTTACAATGTGCCTGCTGCCATTCGCCTCACTGGAACCCTCGATCAAATTGCATTAGAGCGATCGTTTTGTGAAATTGTGCGCCGTCATACCGCCCTTCGGACAACCTTCACAATTGTAGACGGGCAAACAGTTCAAGTCGTCGAGCCTGATGGAAAAGTTAAGTTATCAGTGGTTAACTTGCAGACTGTGGCGGTCAGCGATCGAGAACATATCTGCCAGCAATTAGCAGCGATCGAAGCTCAACATCCGTTTAACTTAACGACCGACCCACTGTTGCGGGTAACCTTATTGCAGCTTAGTTCAACTGAGTCGATTTTATTATTAACGCTGCATCACATTGTTGCTGATGGTTGGTCATTAGGAGTTTTAGTTCGAGAACTAGCTTGTTGCTACACAGCATTTGTTGAAGAGCGATCGCCTGATTTACCACCGCTACCGATTCAATACACTGACTTTGCCTGCTGGCAGCGCACCTGGTTACAGGGCGAAATTTTAGAGAAACAACTAGCCTACTGGCGCAAGCAACTAGATGATCTGCCAGAGTTACAGTTGCCCAATGATTACTCGATTGGCGGAACTGCTCAACGTCCTGCTGTCCCAACCTATCGAGGCGCAACTTATCCACTACAACTTTCACCGACTCTCACTCAAAAGCTAATAGACCTTAGCCAACAATCCGGCGCTTCTCTATTTATGACTTTACTGGCAGCTTTTCAAACGCTGTTATACCGTTACACGGGGCAGGAAGACATTGCGATCGGCTCTCCCATTGCTAACCGTCATCGCAGCGAATTAGAGGGGCTGATTGGCTTTTTTGTGAATAGTTTGGTGATGCGATCGAGTCTATCAGGAGATCCAACCTTTCGGGAATTGCTGGGACGGGTTAAGGAGGCTGCCCTAGAAGCTTATGACCATCAAGATCTACCCTTTGAGAAGTTAGTAGAAGAACTTGAGCCAGATCGAGATCTCAGCCGCAATCCTCTATTTCAAGTAGCTTTTGCGCTTCAGAATGCCCCGATGCAATCTCTGCAACTACCTGGATTAAGCTTGGAACCTGCCCCCTTAGAATCCACTAGCACTCGATTTGACCTAGAAGTACATCTTTGGGAACCTGCTCACGGGTTGGGAAGTTTGTGGCAATCTCAGGAAGGCTTAGGTGGCTTTATTTCCTACAGTACTGATTTGTTTAAGGGTGACAGAATCAGCCGCCTAATTGGACATTATCAAACGCTACTAGAAGGCATTGTTGCCAACCCAGACGATCGACTGCTAGACCTTCCCTTACTCACATTCCCAGAACGGCAGCAAATTGTCCAATGGAACCAAATCCCCTCGAAAGCTATCCCCGATTGCTGTTTCCATCAAATCTTTGAGACACAGGTAGAACAAGCCCCAGACGCGATCGCCGTTGTATCTGCACAAGGATCGCTCACCTATCAAGCACTCAATCAACAAGTCAACCTTCTCGCACAAACACTGCAACACCTGGGAGTTCAGGCGAATTCTCTCGTTGGGCTGTGTGTCGATCGATCGCTGGATATGATAGTCGGAATTTTAGCCATCCTCAAAGCCGGGGGAGCTTATGTGCCGCTTGATCCAACTTATCCGAGCGATCGACTTCACTTTATGTTGTCTGATACTCAGGTGGCGATCTTGCTGACTCAATCCTGGTTAGTTCAATCTTTGCCGCCGTTACAAGCAAAAATTATTTGTTTAGATCAGCCGTCACCTACTAACCTCAAACCTTGTGAAGTAGTCTCTTCAAGTCCTGATCAGCTTGCCTATGTCATCTACACATCTGGTTCTACAGGCACTCCCAAAGGCGTTCTTTTATCTCATCGTGGCTTGTGTAATGTGGTTGCCGCCCAACAGCTTCTCTTTCACCCGTCTCGTGGTAGTCGAGTTCTCCAATTGAGTTCTCTGAGCTTTGATGCTTCTGTGTTTGAGATAGTCCTAGCTCTTGGCTCTGGTGCTACCTTGTATCTTTCTCCTACACAGTTACCAGAAGCCGCTCTGGTGCAATTTTTAGAAGACAATGCGATCACTCATGCCTTACTCACTCCAGCCGTATTGGCTGTTTTACCAGCGGCAAAGCTTCCTGCTCTTCAAGTGTTGATCACAGGTGGAGAAGCTTGTTCTAGTCAGGTCGTCGATCGCTGGGCAGTCGATCGCCACTTTTTTAATGCCTATGGCCCAACTGAGACAACTATCTGGGCAACTGTTGCCAAGCTGAATCCAGGTGATTGTCCCCTAACGATCGGTCATCCCGTTTTGAACACTCAGGTCTATATTCTCGATGCTAACTTAAATCCTGTCCCCGTCGGCATTCCAGGGGAACTATATGTTGGAGGTGCAGGGCTTGCTCGTGGCTATCTCAATCGACCCGAACTAACCGCCGAGCGATTTATTCGTACCCAATACTCGACTCTTTACAGAACGGGCGATCGTGCCTGCTACCATTCTGACGGAACCATTGAGTTTTTGGGTCGAGTTGATCACCAGATCAAAATCCGAGGTTTTCGAGTAGAACTCGGTGAAATCGAAGCCACATTACAGCGTCATCCAGCGATTCGAGAGGCGGTAGTTGTCGCTTCCAAAGAGCCATCTGATGGACGGTTGATTGCTTACTTTAGCCTCGATCGCTCCCATATTCAGCAAGCTTTACAAACCCAACACCTTCAACACTGGCAAGCCCTCTACAACCAAACCTATCAATCCCCAACTTCTACTTCCCAATTCAACCTGACAGGCTGGAACAGCAGCTACACAGGCAAGCCGATTCCCTCTGATCAGATGCATGAGTGGGTGAGCGATCGCGTTCAGCAAATACTTGCGCTCAATCCCAAACGAGTGTTAGAAATTGGCTGTGGTACGGGCCTACTGCTGTTTCAAATTGCCCCGCACTGCCAGAAGTATGTGGGAACAGATTTCTCGAAAGTAGCGCTAGAGTCGATTCAAAAGCAACTAGAAACGCTTCCTCAAGTAGAACTACTCCAGCGAACTGCAACTAACTTTGAGAACCTTGATGCTGCATCGTTTGACGTAGTGATCTTGAACTCGATCGTGCAGTACTTTCCCAGCGCCGACTATCTAATGCAGGTGTTAGAGAAAGCCATTCAGACTATAGCTCCGGGCGGTGTATTGTTTGTGGGCGATGTGCGAAGTCTCCCTTTACTAACGGCGTTTCATACCTGGGCGCAATTTTGTCAGGCAGATGCAGCAATGGATCGCACTCAACTTCAACAGCTTGTGAATCGATCATGCTTTGAAGAACCTGAACTCGCGATCGACCCCAAGCTATTTGATGCGCTGCAAGACAAATTTCCTCAAGTTCGACAAGTACAAATTCGTCTCTCACGCGGTCGTAGCCACAATGAGATGACCCAGTTTCGCTATAACGTTTTGCTGCATATAGACGCACAAGACAAGCCGCAAACACCGCTGCCTCCCATCCAAAAAATTAGTTGGATCGATGCAATTACGGTTGAAGACATTCAAAAGCAGCTAGTAGAAACTAAACCAGAAATTCTGCTAATTACGAATGTTGCGAATAGTCGAGTCAATGCTGCGGTCAAAGCTGCCAACTGGTTACGCACTCAATCAGCCCCAAAAACCGTGGGACGACTCCGCGACGAGTTGCAAAACGCTACGACGATCGACCCCCAACAATGGTGGGACTTAGAAACAGTACTACCCTACACTGTCGAGATTACCTGGTCAAGACAATCTCAGGCTGGGGATTATGATGTTCTGCTAGTTCGGCACGGCGTTACTGCGTTAATCAACTTATCTACTTCTCAGCAGGTTGACCAATCCTGGAGCCACTACACTAACTACCCACTTCAGTCTCAATTTGCTCGTCAACTCATTCCTGATCTCCGTCAATATCTGAGACAGACGCTACCTGACTACATGGTGCCTTCTGCCTTTGTGCCATTAGAAACGCTGCCTCTCACGGCTAGTAGTAAAGTCGATCGCCGCGCCCTTCCACCGCTAAGTAAAGTAACAGCAAGACCATCAAACGCGCCCTCAACTCAAACAGAATCAACCCTGATTGACATTTGGCAAGAACTCCTGCGGCTCAAGCAAGTCAACCCACACGACAACTTTTTTGAACTAGGGGGACACTCCCTACTAGCCACCCAGATGACCTCTCGTGTACGCGATGCTCTGGGTCTAGAACTGCCCTTAAAGACTGTGTTTGAAGCTCCCACGATCGCTCAACTTGCTCCCATTCTAGAAACCTTGCGCGACAGTGCTTTAGAAACTAAAATCCCTCCCTTAGTTCAGCTTAATCGGTCTGCTTATCGGCGCAAACGCTTGGCTCCAGAATCTACACCCCACACTGCTCACCACCTCGACCAATTGAATGAATCACCCTCTGATCCAACAATCGCACAATCCTTCACAGAAGCTCGATCGCCCCTTGTTCCGCTAACGTTGGGTGACAGTGAACAGCCTTTTTTCTGTGTTCATCCTATGTTTGGGGTTGTGTTTCCCTATCTCGAACTAGCGCATCATTTGGGCAGTCATCGCAGCTTCTACGGACTTCAACCGCTGGGACTAGATGGAAAATCTTCTCCCCTGAATCAAATCGAAGCGATCGCGGCTTACTATATTCGAGCGATTCAGACACTCCAGCCGCGAGGGCCCTATTTTTTGGGGGGTTGGTCATTTGGTGGGCTGGTTGCCTTTGAGATGGCGCAACAACTCACTCAGGCAGGCCATCAGATTAGTTTATTAGCGATGCTCGATACTCCCGCTCCTTGCAACAAACTATCGCTCTATCAGAGTCTCAAGTTTCTTTTTGGAACTGCCCTCTGGTCTACGCTGCCGTTTTTACTCGACTATGGTGCATTGGCGACTAATTGGCTTCATTCCCGCAACCCCCGGTTTGCTCGCTGGCAGTGGTCATCGATCGCCCGTCAGATCCCCGAAGCAGCCCGATTACAGCTACTAGACGAATCTGCGATCGCTTCTATCCTAAAGATTGTCTATGCCAACGCTCAAGCTGCCTACCGCTATACGCCGCGATCTTATCGCGATCGCATTATCTTATTCAAAGCGGTTGAGAACTCGGATGCGATGGGACAAGACCCTACACTAGGCTGGAGTGCATTGACAAATAATATTCAACTACACCAAGTACCGGGCAATCATCTATCTCTACTAAAACCGCCCCATGTTCAGACCTTAGCCCAACAACTGAGAAGCTACTTGTCATAAAACAATGGGCAATTCCATAGAAGTTTTTCGCTTCGATGTTCAATGCTTCTGCCCCCAAGTTGCCAATTCTGGGTGATTTTCAGACAAGATTTTGATTCAAACCTCACTCGTGCGAGATTTAGGGGGCTGCCTGAATTAACGTGAATTCGATGGAGTTTTCTCGCTTCGTTATTCAGCACTTCTGCCCC
>NZ_JBJPHT010000010.1:0-159974 GCF_052939475.1 Phormidesmis sp. 146-20 | reverse complement strand
GGGGCTGAAGCCGATTGAAACGAAGCGAGTCACTCTCATCGAACTGACGTTAAACCAAAACAAACATTGAGACAAGAGCCGTCGATTCTTTCATCACAATTTTAACCTCTTAGTTAGGGATTCTTTGGCTTAAGTAATTATTTAATTATCGTAAAAAGCAAATCAAATCCGTTCAAGGCGGACGCTATATTGAGGGCGTTGTCTTCTGGCGTTGCGCTAGGCTAGATCAGGTAACTAGTCCTTAGTGAGCGATTAGCTTTTAGCGCCTACATCATGATGACAAGCGAAGATACGATTAAGCTCGATCAGTTTCTCAAGTTAAAAGGGTTGGTCGATACAGGCGGGCAGGCAAAGCTGCTGATTCAGGCAGGCGAAGTCAAAGTAAATGGCAAGGTTGAGACGCGACGAGGACGCAAATTGATGGCGGGCGATCGAGTGACCACAATGGGGGAGACTCTAAAAGTCGAGGCAGGTTTGTAGGAAGAAAAAGCCTGGAGGAATTCTCACTCTGCTGAAGTTTTTGTCACTAACCCGATAAAATGATAGAGACTTAACAAATCTATACAAGCCATGTATCTGACCTGGTTAGACAACAATTCTTGGTTAATCGAACTTGCAAGCAAGCGCATTTTGCTCGATCCCTGGCTTGTGGGAAATTTGACATTTGGCAATCTGGACTGGCTGTTTAAGGGATCGCGATCGCACGATCGCCCTATTCCTGACCATCTCGATCTGATTTTGCTGTCTCAAGGGATAGAAGATCACGCCCATCCTGAGACGCTGAGGCACCTGGACAAATCGATTCCGGTGGTTGGCTCGCCTAGTGCGGCAAAAGTGGTTCAGCAGTTGGGCTTTACTCAAGTGACAACCTTGAAGCATGGTGAGCGTTTCACAGTAGACGATTTGACCATTCAGTCCACGTTGGGATCTCCGATCGGCCCATTGGTGCAAGAAAATGGTTACCTGATGAAAGCTGATGGCAAGACGCTCTACTACGAGCCACACGGGTTTCATCCGCCGACGCTCAAAGAGTTTGGCACGATCGATGTCGTGATTACTCCCTTGATTGATTTGGCGCTGCCGATCGTCGGTTCGCTGATCAAAGGTAAGGAAAGCGCCCTAGAACTGGCTCAGATGGTCAAACCGCGGGTGATGTTGCCGACGGCCGCAGGGGGAGAAATTGTCTTTGAAGGGTTGCTTTTGTCGCTGCTCAAAGTAATGGGCAACACAGACGACTTTCGCATCAAATTAGCTGAAAATCATCTTGCAACTAGCGTTCTAGAACCCAAGCCAGGCGAACGAATTGAGGTAGCTTGCTGAAGTTTTTGGGTCTGCGCTGGGTAAAAAGTTTGGTGACGATCTCTTAGTTACCCGTAAAGGATCGCGCCTCTCCTTATATTCTGAGAATTGAAGGTATTTTTCTATATTTACTATGAGTGTCCCTACCCTATCTGCTCAAGAGCTGGAAACACGACTGACTCAGCTAGAAGGTTGGAGCGTTGAAAACGGTAAGCTACATCGTCAATATCGGTTCAAATCGTTTATCGAAGCGTTTGGGTTTATGTCGAGTGTGGCGCTGGTTGCCGAATCGATGAATCATCACCCCGAATGGTTTAATGTGTACAACCAGGTGACGATCGATCTGACGACCCACGACTCAGGCGGCATCACCCTCAAAGATGTGGAATTGGCGCAAAAAGCCAACGAGTTTGCAAAATAGAGCAAGTAGCAAGGTTAGAGAATGGGACAGTTTGAGCGCCTGGTTTTGATGGCCGAAGATGAGTTGACGCAGTACAGCACCGATGCCCGAAAGATCGAGAAATTGCGGCAAAAGATTGGGCTATCAGTCCCTCGCAAAGAGCAGGAGCAAGTTAAAGAAGCGCTGTTGGCTACAATGCCTACTGACCCGATCAGCAAAGTGATCGAAACTCAACGTCAAACGGTGGCTTTACCTTTCTGGGGAATCGCTGGATTAGGATTGCTGTTTGGCATTTCGGCTTCTCAACCGATCGATTTTGTGGCGACGATCGTCGGGGGAGCGATCGCGTTCAAAGTCCAACAACTCGGCTGGCAACTTCAGGCAAAGCGTCTAGTTCTCCGCACCCTTGAAGACATCGAAGCACGCACCAAAAACCCACAAGCTTAGTTGTGGATATGCAGCGAGATCACGTTCTTGCGATTTCAACACAGCATCAGAGGCCACAAGAGTTAAGCTCACAGCGCGTGTAGCACATCTCTGGAGGACAGGTAAGACATCATCGTACTCGGTACGAAACTTCTTCGGAGGCTCCCCAACGTGGCACTGACCGATGAAACTGGAAGCCTCATCCACCATGCGGTGGGGTACTTTACTCTACACCAAAAACTGAATTCAAACCTCCGTTCTTCTATGCCTCATCCCTCAAAATGTCGCCCGATCGGGTACTTGTAAATCTGATTGGTCTCCCGCACAATGCAGAAGAATTTTTTCTGTTGATAGCCTCACGTTGATCATTGCCCCGTCCTTGAGGAAATCCTTTATGAATGCCCCCACCTCCATCGCAGACATTGATTTCAGTCCGATTCCTGGTAAAAAGTATTGGAATTGCGATCGCGAATGGCGAGAAGAATTCATTTATTTCATGATGATCGATCGCTTTCATGACGATCTGAATCGAACGCCCGTCCAGACTAGAGAACGATCGATTGGGAGCGGCACACAGGCACAGCTAAAAAAGTTTTGCGGCGGCACCTTCAAAGGCATTGAGAAGCATCTTGACTACATCAAAAATCTAGGGTGTACGTCTCTTTGGTTGAGTCCCGTTTTTGAGAATAACGACGCACCCGATCCCAACTCTGACAAGTATCACGGCTATTCCATTCAGAATTATTTAGATGTAGATCCTCGGTTTGGCACCAAGCAAGATTTGATTGATCTCGTCGATGCAGCGCACCGTTTAGAAATGCGGGTCTTTTTAGATGTCGTTGCCAATCATTCGGGTGATAACTGGTTTTATCTAGGTGATGTTCCTTACTATTACGACAGCGATAAAACCTATCCCTTTGGTGGTTGGAGAAAGCCCGATCGACCCATTCCTTCAGAACTGCGAAACCCAGACTACTACAATCGTCGAGGTGAAATTCGTAATTGGGACAGCTACCCCGAAACACAAAACGGCGATTTCTTCTCCCTCAAAGGCTTTAACAACGATGACGACTCCAATGGTCTCAAACTTCAGGATGTCTTGATCAAAGCTCACTGCTATTGGATGCGCGAAGCCGATATCGACGGATTTCGGATGGATGCGGTCAAACACATGGGAGAGTTGGCGATCGCTCGATTTTGCTCAGAAGTTCGCGAATATGCCTATCGGTTAGGTAAGCGGCAGTTTCTATTGTTTGGTGAACTGGTGGGCGGCGACGACGCGATCAATCGCTACATTGGCCCCAACACACCCACCGATCGCACCAGCAAAACGATTTACTTTGGGCTAAATTCTGTCTTAGATTTTCCGCTTTACTGGACGCTGCCCGGTGTGATCAAAGGGATGAGTTCGCCTGTGGATTTGATCAACCGCTACGAAGCTCAACGCCAACGCGCCCTCAGTCGAGGAGAATTGGGTCGCTATCTGGTGACATTTGTCGATAACCATGATCAGATTGGGCAAGACTTCAAACGTCGCTTTGCCGCCGACACGCCCGACGAACAGGTGATCGCAGCGATCGGTTACTTGCTCTGCGCCCTCGGCACACCCTGCATCTATTACGGCACCGAACAAGGTCTCTCCGGCAAAGGCAACGGAGACGAATTTATCCGCGAAGCGCTGTTTGATGTCGATGATCCCACTGTCAACTATCTCAATCAAACCTGCAAAATCTATCAGGAAATAGCAGCGATCGCCAAGATCTACCAACAACTCAAAGCGCTACGATTTGGGCGCATGTATTTTCGAGAAATCTCCGGCGATGGTCGTGACTTTGGGCTGCCTCAAGGACAACCTTGCACCCTGGCGTTTTCTCGAATCCTCGCAGGACAAGAAGTTCTCATCGCCTACAACACCTCCGCCACCGAAAACCGCAAAGATTTTGTCCTGATTGATACAACCTTACATCAAGCAGGAGATTCACTAAAATTTCTCTACGGCAAAGAAGGCACTGTCCCCATTCAAAAACACCCCACTCTACAAATTCTCTCTGTGCAGTTAGAACTTGACCCGATGCAGTTTGTAATCCTGATGTAGCGAAGGAATGAGAGAGAACTTCGTTGCGCTTTGCGAGAAGAGATCAGGGATGGGCAGGCTCAACCTTCCCTCCTATGATTTCTCGTTAGCGACGTGCTGCAAAATTTTCGTACGGATTCCCATTTTTGCAATAGGATACAAGCGGAACGTAAACGAGGGGTTTGCAGGTGGTTAACGCGATACAAAGTGTAGGTGTTGGAGTGGACGATGAAAGTTTTGTTGAGTGGATCGATCCAGGGGTGGTGCGATCGGCGCGGCTGATCTATGAAACTTACTATGATGTGCATCCAGAATTGACAGAGCCACCGCTCGGTGTTGCGATCAATCGACTGACGCTGCGAGGAAAACTGATTTTTAACGGCAAGCCTGCTTTGTTGCCCCAGGAGTGTTTTGTGCCGTTTGAAGCCTTTGGCGGTTAGCGGGCGGCGGATCTGCTTGAGCGATCGTTCCTTAGCGTTGAGCCTGTGATATTAGAAGTTGCAATTCTGGAGGTTAAGCCTGGTCTGAGTGATGAGTTTGAAGCTGCTTTCAAGATGGCTTCAGCCCTGATTGCTTCCATCCCAGGCTACAGTTCTCATGAGCTGCAACGCTGTCTAGAAACTGAAAACCGATACATCTTGCTGGTACGCTGGCAAACGTTAGAAGCTTACACGGTTCAGTTTCGGCAGTCGCCAGAATATCAAGAATGGCGTTCTCTCCTGCATCACTTCTACGATCCGTTTCCGATTGTGGAGCATTATGAAGCCATCTCATTCTAAAATCACTAAGAATCGCAAAGCGTTGAGAATAGGCAAGCGTGATCCTGTACAAGCGGATCGGGAGGCAAAATTGTGAGCCGTATTGTTTTAACGACCATTGGCTCTTTGGGTGACCTACACCCCAAACTCGCGATCGCACTTGAACTCCGAAAGCGGGGGCATGATCTGGTGATTGCGACTCATCAAGAATATCGAGAGAAAATTGAAGCTTTGGGATTTGAGTTTCATCGAATTCGCCCTGACAATACCGCCCTCAACGACCCCCAAGAGATGGCGCGAATGATGGATTTAAAGACCGGTACGGAATATGTAATCAAAAATTGGGTTTGTGCAAATCTACGAGAAACTTACACTGATTTAATCAATGGTGCAAAAAATGCAGATCTGATTATTACAGGTGAAGGAGTCGTAGCAGCGCGATTGGTTGCCGAAAAATTAGGGATTCCGTGGGCGTTTGCTGTCTTACAACCTACTTCATTTCTCTCGGTCTATGATCCCTCTGTCCTGCCTGTGCTGCCATTTCTAGCCAAACTGCGCGGGCTGGGTTCTATGGCGAATCGAGGCATCGTTCAGTTATCAAAAGTTTTGTCTAAATCCTGGGCAGAGCCAATTCATCAACTGAGACGCGAACTGGACTTACCACCCCTCAAGGGTAATCCATTTATTGATGATAAGTATTCTCCCTATCTTGTCTTAGCCCTGTTCTCTTCAGTGTTTGCCAAGCCTCAAAGAGATTGGCCCGCCAATACCGCAGTCACAGGGTTTACATTCTATGACGGCAGCGAGGGTGGAGCAGAACTTACCCCAGAACTCAAGCAGTTTTTAGAGGCAGGAGAAGCCCCGATCGTCTTTACCCTGGGTTCGGCCGCAGTCATGTCACCGGGTAATTTTTACAAAGAAAGCATTCAAGCCGCAAAACTCTTAAAGCGCCGTGCAGTGTTGCTGATTGGTAAGAATTCACCCCCAGAGGGTCTTTCAACCGAGATCATTGCTGTGAAATACGCGCCCTACTCTCAAATTTTTGGGGGTGCTTGTGCGATCGTGCATCAAGGTGGCATTGGGACAACGGCTCAGGCACTACGGGCGGGTCGTCCAACCTTGATCATGCCCTACAGTCATGATCAGCCAGATAATGCCGCAAGAGCCGAACGCCTGGGGACTTCGCGGACGATTTCCCGTCAGCAGTATTCAGCCGGCCGAATCGCTGAGAAACTACGTGAATTGCTAGAAACTCCTCCCTATGCTGTTAAAGCAGCAGAAATCGCACATCTCATTCAAGCAGAGACTGGTGTGAGACTGGCGTGTGATGCGATCGAAAAACAGCTTCTAAATCATTAATCTTTGAAACAGTAAATTTAACAATCTCCAAGTTCAACACACCTTAGGGAGTTGTGCTTTAATAAAGTCCCCGAAAAAGTCTCTCTGCTCCGTTGCTCACCCGCCCTGGACTGAATAATAGCTTCGCAAGAGCCTTCGGCTACGGGGCTAACCGGGCAAAGTCCTTTGAAAAGGACTCAAGACCTCTTCCTCATGGGCTGTTTAGTCCCTTTAGTGGACTTCGTTCTGTTAGCCTCCGACTTTCAGTCAAGGGGCGGGGCAGAATCGAAGCGGTGGGACGTTATTTGTTTGCAAATCCCTTACAAATCGTGATTTTGTTTAACTGACAACCCTTAGCATCAAACTGGTAACCCTGAAGGGGAACGCTCATCCCTAACTGCTGATTCCCGCCATGCTAGATTTTTTGCTTGCTGTGCCTGCTTCTGCGATCGTCTTCCTGCTGGGGGCGGCGATCGGGAGCTTTTTGAATGTCGTGATCTACCGACTCCCGGCAGGGTTATCGCTGCTTTATCCGCCGTCGCGCTGTCCTCGCTGTCTGACTCCCCTCAAAAAACAGGACAACGTACCCGTGGTGGGATGGCTCTGGCTCAAAGGTCGGTGTCGTCACTGCAAAACTCCGATTTCTCCCCGCTATCCCCTTGTCGAGGCAGCCACAGGATTGCTGTTTTTGGCGGTATTTTGGGTGTTTGGCTTCTCGATCGCCACCGTGGGCTATTGGGCTTTTCTCAGTTGGCTGTTGGCACTGTCGCTGATCGATTTAGACACGATGACGTTGCCCAACTCCCTCACAAAATCAGGGTTGTTGTTGGGGTTGGGGTTTCAGGTTGCCAACGGTGCTACGAGCACAGCGGATGCGATCTCTGCCTTAATGGGATCTGTATTGGGCGCAGTGTTAGGAATTTGGCTGCTAGACGGGATTGCTTTCGTCGGATCAATCGTCTTTCAACAACCTGCAATGGGCGCAGGAGATGCCAAACTCGCTGCCATGATGGGGGCCTGGTTAGGCTGGAAGCTGTTATTAATCGCTGGATTTTTGGCCTGTGCATTGGGGGCATTTGTGGGTGGAGGCGCGATCGCGCTTGGACTGCTCGATCGTCGCCAACCCATGCCGTTTGGGCCGTTTCTGGCTTTGGGAGCCACCTTTAGCCTCTTTTTTGGCGAAGCGCTTTTATCTAGCTACTTTCAGCTATTTTTTCCAACCTTTTAAGACGCGGGATCACCCCATTCTCTCGTGAGCCGAAATCCAGGTGGGAGTCGATCGAGCCAGACTTGACCACTGATTGTTAGATGAGAGATATCCCACCTCAGCCACATACGAGCGATCGCTAGTCGGAATCGGAACGTCACAACTCAAGGCAAAATCATCACAATCAAACTGCTCGTACTGGTCTGGAAGTTGAGTGTCTCCATTCAGCCCGGTGACATCATAGAGCCGCAGCATCAGATTTTCGTCGCCCTGACGTTGGGCATTGGCTTTGAGCGATCGAGGAATGTCCCAATAGGCATAGGCCCACTGAGCATTGCGCGGTGAGAGCACCAATCGACCACTCGCGGCTTCAAATGGCGCGATTCCTTGATAACTCGAAGCCGTTCCTTCCTCCGTCACAACGTTTTCTATTGCGGGGGTTGGCGTTTGAGCAAAAGTCTCTGAGGGACTGTCCGATCGCCGCCGATTGCCAGAGAGAAATGACCAGGCTGCGGCTCCCGCTCCTCCTGCCAGGGCTGCCCCACCCGTTAAAGCTCCACCGACGTTGTTGAGTCCAAAACCTGGAGTTGGCGTTCCCCAGGTGGTGTCGTCGTCGTCTTGAGGTGTGAGATCGCGATCGTCTGCCAAAAACGGTTCTTCGGTACGAATGTTGGCAGACGGAGGGGCAAGGTTGGGATTTTCAAACAGCCAATCAGACTGATCTGATTCACCGTTGCGGTCGTCCGATTCCCAAGCGGCCCCGGCTAATGTGGCTCCTCCGACCAGTCCGGCTCCCGCCTGTAAAGGGTCAAACCCTCCTGGAAACTCAGGATTGGGGTCTCGATAAGCTGGAATCGATGAAGCGGGTTGTGAATCGCGTCCTTTGCCCAACATCCAAAACAAAGCAGCGAGCGACCCCAGCGGAAATAGCCACCACAGCCACGAAGGAAGCCCCAGATCGCCCAACAGCCCCCCATCGCCGTCGCCGATCGCAGGCACCTGAGCCACTTGATTGTTGGAGAGATTTGCGCCCGCCTTTTGATTAGCAGCGTTTAACGGAGTGGCTTTTGTGCCTTTGGCGGTTTTCTTGGCGGTCGCCGAGGTCTTAGTGGGTTCAGTCCCTTTGACAGCGACGGCTCCAGTCTGTTTGACGGCTTGCTGTCCTGATGCGGCGGTGGCGTAGCCCAAAAAGGCGGCGGCCGCAGGATTGGGAGTCGCTCCTTTGTGGACGTAAAACAGAGGTTGTGAGAAGGGATAGCGCGCATCGGTCGGAGCCGTCCCATGCATCAAGACGGCCTTGACTCCGGGCTGATTTCGCACTTGACTCAGGGGCAGATAGCTAATGCCATTGTTGCCCAACGCTTGAATCACCGATCGCGGATTGTCATCAGAGAGTTTTTTGGCGGTGGCTCCCGATTCAAATTTGCGGTTTTGAAAGGCAGGATAGTTGCGAAAGGACTGGCGCGTATCGTTGGTGGGAGGACGATCGATCAAGCGAATGGCACCCGCCGCCCCGCCCACCTGTGACCAGTTTTTGATTTCACCGCGAAAGATCTTAGCAAACTGATTGATATCCAACCCTTTGGTGAGCTTGTTGTTGGAGCCGATAACGATCGCGATCTTTTCTCGGCCCACCGGGACAGCAACCAGTCCTTTTGCTTTTTCTGCGGCAGTTAAGGGACGGGCGATCGCCGCCAAGTCAGCTTTACCATCGAGAACAGCCTGTAGCCCGGCCGCTGTACCGCCACTTTCAAGGCTGACCTGCGCGTCTGGAAACTGTTTCTCAAATCGCTGTTTGAGCGCCTGATTGACGGATGTCATGCTACCAGAGCCATTGATCCGAACGTTGGTGCCCGATGCCGCAGCCAACAGAGCGGATGCCGAAGCTGAGGAACCGCTCAACAGTTGAGGAGTCGTAGAGGTAAGCAGCAAAATGAGGCTGAATGCTGAGGATTGTTTTTTGACCATGATTTTCGCACCCACCAAACTGTAGGATTTTTGTGCAACGCTAAATGGCTCGATCGAATTGATTAAACCGTAATAGGGTTAAATTTAGACGGAATTGCGCTGGCTAGATCAAACATTAAGGGTTTATTAATACCTTTAATCTTAAAGTTGGTCTTCTGTAGTAAAGAATAATTTGATATTCAAAGAAAATTGAGTAGTCAAGCATACACAAGAAGTTTCTATCTGAGTTGCAGGGATGTGAGAAGATTGAATTCCAAATCACTGTCTAGCTAAAAGTCTGGCGATAAGTTTGGCGATAAATTACGCGACCCCTTGCGGGTAACTCAAAGAGAGCGCCCCTCGTGAATCCATCTCTTACAAACCTTTCTACACCTGTTTTCAAAGATGCTTTTAAAGAGCAGGTGAGATGTTATTTTGACTGTATTGCGCCCGATCTCGATCGCTGGAATCAGCGCAATCGTTATTATTATCAAGACCTCGATCGCTTGCATCAGTTTCTCATTCCTCCGGGCAGTTGTGTGTTAGAAATTGGCTGCGGAACGGGGAATTTGTTGGCAGCTTTGCAGCCCAAAATTGGCGTAGGAATTGATTTTTCGCAAGGGACGATCGACATTGCTCAAGCCAAATATCCCCACTTACAGTTTCACTGTCTGGATGCAGAAACGCTGATTCCACAGGACTTTGAGACCGATGTTGCGTTTGACTTTATTGTGCTGTCTGGCGTTTTGGGGCATTTGGGCGACATTCAAAAAGTGCTGCAAAACTTGCAAGCGTTTTGTCATCCGCGAACTCGCCTGATTCTCACATTTCACAACTTTTTGTGGCAGCCTCTCTTACACCTTGCAGAACGCATCGGGCAACGTCGCCCCCAACCACCCCAAAGCTGGCTCTCAATGACGGATGTGAAGAATCTGCTGACGATTACGGGCTATCTATCGGTGCGATCGGGCCGTCGGTTTCTATTACCCAAGCCAATCCCCGGACTTTCTACTCTCTGCAATCGCGTCTTAGCCCATCTCCCTGGCATCAATCACTTGGGCTTGACGAACTACATCATTGCCAGACCTGACCTACCCACCGTTTCAGAAACCTTTACCTGTTCGGTGATCATTCCTGCGAGAAATGAGGCGGGCAATATTCGCGGGGCCGTCGATCGCCTGCCTCCCCTGGGCAAGCAAACTGAAGTGATTTTTGTCGAAGGACATTCGCGAGACGAGACTTGGGCAGAGATTCAGCGCGTAGTTAACCAAGGACACCCAGCGTTTAGGCTCAAAGCCTTTCAACAATCTGGAAAGGGCAAAGCTGATGCAGTTCGGTTGGGGTTTGAGCAGGCGACAGGTGACATTTTGATGATTCTCGACGCGGATTTGACCGTCCAGCCTGAAGATTTGCCTCACTTTTTTGAGGTGGTGGCGGCGCGGCGTGGAGAGTTTGCCAATGGGTCGCGGCTCGTCTATCCTCGCTCAGGAAAAGCCATGCCCTGGTTAAATAATTGGGCGAATAAGTTTTTTAGTCTGGCGTTTTCGTTTTTGTTAGGTCAACCGTTAAAAGATACGCTCTGCGGAACGAAAGTTTTGTGGCGAGAAGACTACGAGAAAATTGCGGCAGGAAGAAGCTATTTTGGCGATTTTGACCCATTTGGCGATTTTGATTTATTGTTTGGGGCAACTAAACTAAGCCTCCACATTGTCGATGTGCCTGTCCGCTATCAGCCTCGAACCTATGGCGAATCAAACATTGCTCACGTCCGCGAAGGGCTGATCTTGCTAAAAATGTGTGTTTACGCCTCTCAAAAGATCAAGTTTTTTTAGAGACTTTAGACTGGAGACTTTAGACCAGTTTGGCTCAATGTCCAACGTCCAAATCCATAAAAGCAATTCCAAAAAAATGGGCACTTCTTTGTCAATTTAGAAGGGCCCAAGAATTCAAACCATTTGAATTTGTCTAGTCGATATAGCCCATCAATGCACGCGGGTCATCGATTTGATTAGAAGCGATCGGACGGCCACCATACCCGGCCTCCGAATTCATCAAAGCCGGATCGCTGACCATAATCGGCCGGCCAAAAATTCCATTTTCGCCCTCGATCATCTCCACATCGTTGTAGAAAATCGGAGAATTGCCCACCATATCAGCAACCTTGAGCGCATTGGCTTCGATCGGGCGACCCCCCATTAGCGTGCCATAAACTGCGAGATGACTGGCGGCGATCGGGCGCAGTCCAGCCGATTGAATGGTGCCCACCACTTCCATATCATCGGGCATGATCGGGCGATTCCAGATCGATAGACTGGGCTGGCTGTGGAGTTGGATGGCTCCCTCTTTTGACTCAGCCGCTTCAGAGGTTACGTCAATCACTTCGGTACTCATGGTGGTGTCTTCCTTAAATGGATCGGAGATGGGGGTGTCCGAGGTCGGGATATCGGAGGATTCGTCGCTGATGCCGTTCTTTTCGGGGTTCACAGGAGTCTTATCGGGGGTTTTTACGCTTCGAGGGGTGGTAGTCCTGCGGCTGGTGGCTTTGCTCGTTCGATTCGTGACCATCGCTATTGATTTCCAATGGATTGAATGCTTTCCAGCCGACAAGGGCAGTAGAGCGTTTTACTAGCTTTCAAATCTTAAGCAAGTATTATAAAACAGATCATGTCCCTCAATGCGATCGAACTGACGCAGAGAACTTATCCCTCTGATTTGCAGCCTTAATCTGACTTGCAGCCTTAATTGCAAAAAAAAGGGATGCGGTTGGACACATCCCCCAATCATGTACACCAAAACTTTGAAACTTGGCAGTCTGTTAAGAGCCGTCTATCAAGATTGGAATGAGGACTCGATCGCAGCGATTCTTTTACGCCTCACTCCAACTTGGGCGATCAACTAAACCTTAGCCGTCAATGCCGCTTCCTTCTGAGTCAAGCGCTCATAGGTCGCCCGCATCTTCAGACCCGTCAACACCTGAAACAACCCCGTTCCATTATTAGAACCAGGATATTCGCGGTGCTTGAGGAGCAATTCGGTTAGTTCACCGTTGTACTTGGTCGAAGTTTTGCTCAAGTGTTGCTCAATATAGATCACTTCTTCTAGCTGGTCAAACTGACCGTCTACTTCTAACACCGACACGCTGTGACCATAGGACGCATCAGGCCCATAGTACATCTTGATGCCAGGGTAAGAGCAGGTCAGTTTGCGCCCGCAGGGTGTCCAGTGAATGGTCGAGCCTTCATCAAACAGGTAGGCAGGCTCAAGCCCTTCGACTCCATCGCGTTGAATCATTTGTACCCGTAGAACTTTGCGCTCCTGGTCGTCTTTGATCAACTGCGTCGGCAAGACTTGAATCACGACATCGGCGAATTCTTTTTGAGGATCAATATACGCCTGGAAGTCAGGTTTGCGGGCATTGATTTGGGCGAGAACATCTTCGTAAGTGTGACCCCGCTCTGCCATATCGCGCTGAATCTTCCAGGCAATTTTCACTTCGTCGCTGATGTCTAGGTAGACGCTAAAGTCAAGCAAACCGCGCACCCGTTCATCAAACAGAGGATGCAGCCCTTCGATCACGACGATGTGGTTTGGTTCGATCAGTTCGGGGGGATCGATCAGACCCGTTTCGTGGTTGTAGATGGGCTTGTTGATGGTCTGACCACTTTTGAGCGCTTTGATTTGCTCATACATCAGGTCAAAATTGTTGGCTCTGGGGTCGAGAGCGGTGATGCCCGTTGTTTTGCGCTGTTTGCGATCCAGACTGTGGTAGTCGTCGAGGCAGATCACCGTGACGAAATCTTCCCCAAACAAATCTGTCAATCGGCGCAGGAACGTGGATTTACCGCATCCGGAGTCTCCGGCAACGCCAATCAGAACCACGCGGTCTGGCTTACTGGTCATAGGTTTCCTCTAACAAAAAGTGATCTACTAACGGGGGGTTGTTGTCTAACCGATCGCTCGGTCTGTCAATGATTGCTCAACTTGGGGAGCAGCAATTCTTAAAGAATACCGCTTAACTTCGCCTATCCCTCAAGAAACCCTGCAAACTGTTTTTGTGGATAGTCAACTTGATCGTTCTCGCTTTATCCATAAAAATCTTGAGAGCCGCCAGAGAAGTGCCCAGGTTTTGCAATTGAGTATTTAGTACGTGCTTGCTAGGGCAGATCTTACCAAATCGTGATCCTGCTCACAAGCTTTCTTAGCAACTCAAGATCATCCCCCTTATTTTCCAGGGTTTGCCTCTGGTACGGTCGTCTGCTGATCAAATTAACTCGAACTTCACAATCGGGCGGCTCCTGGTGGGTGGCTTCCAGAAGATCGCTTTCTCTGTACAGTTAAGCGGAAAATCATTTTTTAAGCCATTTGTGACCGCTCAAACCGGATCAATCCTCGTGCAGATTTGGTGAATGAGGCCCGTTGCCGCACAATATTAAGTTAGGTTAGGTCGGAGAAATTCACAGCAATGTTTAATTCAAGCGCATCGGGCACAGGCAACACCCCTTCTGGTAGCCGTACATTCCGATATGAAGTGGTCGGTCTGCGTCAAAGCCAGGAAAACGATCGGATGAGCTATCCCATTCGGCAAAGCGGCAGCACTTACATCACGGTGCCCTACAACCGAATGAATGAAGTTATGCAGCGCATCACCCGCATGGGCGGCAAGATTGTCGGTATTCAGCCTTTAGATGTTAATGGCAGCTTAACGGAAAAAGTTACCCTAGAACAGTCTGCGACGGAAGTCAAGCAGGAAACTAGAGAAAAGGGCACTAAAGGAAAAGAGAGCAAACCTATGACTCAAGCAAAAGCTGCAACCACCGACATTCCCGTTAATATTTACCGACCCGCGAGTCCGTTTGTCGGTAAGTGTCTCTCGAATGAAGAACTGGTAGGTGAAGGGGGAATTGGCACCGTCCGTCATCTCACCTTTGACATTTCTGAGGGTGATTTGCACTATCTCGAAGGTCAAAGTATTGGCATCATTCCACCAGGAACCGATAAAAATGGCAAGCCAGAGAAGCTCAGACTGTATTCGATCGCTTCGACTCGTCACGGCGATCCAGTAGACGACAAGACCGTTTCCCTCTGCGTCAGACAGTTGGAGTACAAGCATCCTGAGACGGGTGAAACCGTGTATGGAGTTTGCTCAACCTATCTCTGTCATCTCGAACCGGGTGCAGATGTGAAAATCACGGGCCCAACGGGTAAGGAAATGCTGTTGCCACCTGATGAAGATGCCAAGGTGATCATGATGGCAACCGGGACGGGGATTGCACCAATGCGGGCCTACCTGTGGCGCATGTTCAAAGACAACGAAAAAGCCGCTAACCCCGACTACCAATTCAATGGGTTTGCCTGGTTGATTTTTGGGATTCCGACGACAGCTAACATTCTGTACAAGGAAGAACTCGAAGAAATCGAGCAAAAGTATCCCGATCACTTCCGTCTCACCAATGCGATTAGCCGTGAGCAGAAGAATAAGGATGGCGGCAGAATGTACATTCAAGACCGCGTGGCAGAACATGCAGCCGAGCTATGGGAGATGATGCAAGATCCCAAAACACACACTTATATTTGTGGTCTCAAAGGCATGGAAGACGGCATTGATGCTGCGCTTTCGGCTGAGGCTACAAAAGTCGGGGTTGAGTGGAAGGAATTTCAACGGGCGATGAAGAAAGCAGGCCGCTGGCACGTTGAGACGTACTAGGTCTGGTTTTTAGAATTTAGCGTTTGAAACTGGGGAAGCGATCTCTTCGAGTTACCCGCAAGGGGTCGTTTCTCCAGTTTTTTTGTGCGTCACGACAAACAGCTTGCCTGTAGCAGAAGTTCTCTATCATACTTTGGGTCTACCGAAGCAGGGTTCAAAATTCCCCAAGATTGTGATCCCCGATCGTTAGCTTGGATACCACAAAACGTTACAATAACCGAGCTAATCTATATTTCGGCAGACTAAAAAGTACGTGCAAGTCCATCCCGTTTTATCCGATTCGTCTGCTGTAGAAGACCGTTCTCTACTATCAGGTGAGCTTCCTTTTACTCTCAAAGACGTGCGATCGGCGATTCCCGATGCGTGTTTTGTGCCTTCTACTACTCGATCGCTGGCTTATTTCTTCTTAGATTTAGGTATTCTCGCTGGGCTGTATGGAATCGCAGCTTATCTCGATGCCTGGTGGTTTTATCCGATTTTTTGGTTCGCTCAGGGCACGATGTTCTGGGCGCTTTTTGTGGTTGGTCATGATTGTGGACATGGGTCGTTTTCTAAGCACAAATGGCTGAATAATTTGGTGGGTCATTTGTCACATTCGCCGATTTTGGTGCCGTTTCACGGATGGCGGATCAGTCATCGGACGCACCATGCGAATACGGGCAATATTGAGACTGACGAAAGCTGGTATCCGGTGACAGAAGCTCAGTATGAACAAATGGGCTATGCAGAAAAGCTGATGCGGTTTTATTTGCCGCTGGTGGCGTATCCACTGTATTTGTTTCGGCGATCGCCCGGTAAGCAGGGGTCACATTTTTCGCCTGAGAGTCCGTTGTTTAAGCCGTCTGAGCGCAATGGTGTGTTGGTGAGTACGATTTGCTTGCTGGCAATGGTGGGATTTTTGGGATTTGTGACCGTCCAGTATGGCTGGCTGTTTTTGGTCAAATATTATCTGGTGGGCTATGTCGGCTTTGTGGTCTGGCTAGATCTGGTGACATTTTTGCACCACACAGAACCCGACATTCCCTGGTATCGGGGTGATGATTGGTATTTCTTGAAGGGTGCGCTGTCTACCATCGATCGTGACTATGGCATGTTCAATCCCATTCATCACAACATTGGTACTCATGTGGCCCACCACATTTTCTCGAATATGCCTCACTATCATCTCAAGGCTGCCACCAAAGCGATTAAGCCTGTGTTAGGTGAGTATTATCGCAAGTCTGATGAGCCAATCTGGAAAAGTTTTTTCCGGTCTTATCTAGCGTGTCATTTTGTGTCAGATACGGGTTCTAAAATCTATTACCAGTCTCCGACCAATCCGCAAAATTAAGCGTTGAATTAGTTGATTGGAAGCGATCGTTCTTTGGGGAGCGATCGTTTTTTTGAGCAATATTGACAGCCGATCGTAAGCAGGCACAAAAAATATATTGTTTAGAAGAATGTATACTCTAATCGGCTAAGAGGTGAACTTTTTCAAAAGGTTGAAATTTCCAACTCATCAAGCTTTTTAGCTGTTCGTGTTGGTCGATCGCCGCCGTCTCTATCACCGTTGAAATCGCCTGTTTGAAACTAGATCTGCTTCACCAGAATTTGTTTTCTACTCGGTGGTCGCTTTTGCATTGAGGGCATATTCTCGGAAGCGTTCTAAGTCGGCTTGCAGTGTGGACTCGACAGCCTTGCCTAAAAACAGATTGTCCATCAACTGACCGAGAAAGCCAGGAATCGCGTAAGAGATTGACATTTTGACAATACTGCTGGGGCCACGATCGTAGAACCGAATGGACCCCCGATTTGGCAAACCATCGACCGATTCCCATTGAATAATCTGATTGGGAATTCGCTTGAGAATCCGAGACTGCCAGCTAAATTCGAGTCCTCCGGTTGCCAGCTTCCAGCGAGACAGTTGGGGGTCATCTTCCAACACTTTCACCGAGTCAATCCACTTCATCCATCGGGGCATTTGCTCTAAGTCAGACCAGAGACTCCAGACGAACTCGATCGGGGCATCTACTTCAATTTGAACGGTATGTTCTAGCCAATCAGACATTTGGTATGGGGGATGAGTGTAAGGGCTAATACTTAAACAATCCGACACCTTGAACTTTGTAGCCTGTGGGTTCAAGAATGGCTTGGGCGGCTTGTTTGCCGGAGATGGTTGCGCCTTCCATGCTGTCGATGTAGTCCTGCTGGGTATAGCTCCCGGCTAAGAAGAAGTTGGCAACCGGGGTTTTTTGAGAAGGGCGGTAGACATCCATTCCAGGATTTTCGCGGTAGAGGGATTGGGCCAATTTGACGACATTGAACCAGGTCATGTTCAATTCTCGCGAAGACGGGAAGAGATCGTGAATCTGCTTGAGGGCATGTTGAGCAATGTCTTCGTTGCTCATGGGGACAAATGGATCGCCGGGAGTCAGCACTACTTGCATGAGCGAACCCTGTCCCTCGCGATAGTAGTCTTTGGGACTGGAGAGCGCAAGGTCGGCAAAGCAAGAAAAGTCAGCATCAGCGCTATAAAGTAAGTTGTCAATGCCTGCCGCGCGATCGACTTGTTTTCTTGCATCTGGGTCGTTCATCTCCGTCACCCAACCATCAAAGCGCAGTTGCACCGTCGCAACGGGAACAGCTTCTAGCTTGTAAATATTTTCAAACGTTTTGAGGCTGCGCCACTCAGGAGGCAAGAGGCGCTGAATTCCGGGCACGTCACAGGCGGCGAGGTAGATGTCAGCCACGACCATCTCCTCTCCCTCCCCATTCGCAATCAACAGCCCTGTGACTTTGGTTTCCGTCCCTTCACCCTCAAAGAGAATTTTGCGCGTTTGCCGACGAGTGTGAACTTTGCCGCCTCTGGACTGGATGTAATCGACGATCGGTTTGAGCAAATATTCTCCTGGTGAACCTGCCAGCAAATTCAATCTTGACGCTTCGGTTTTAGACGCAAACATCATAAAGATGGTCAACATGCATCGGGCAGAAATTTCTTCTGTGTCGATAAATCCCAGTGCGAGGGCGATCGGATCCCACAGGCGCTTGAGACTATTTTGTGAGCCGCCGTGACTGCGAAACCAATCGGCAAAACTAATGCCATCGAGATCGCGAATCAGCTTCATCGCAAAATCAAAGTTGATCAGACCCGGCACGATCGGACTCGTCCCCAAGGCGAGCGCATTCTGCAATTTGTCTTGAACGGTGAGTTGTCCGGTTGTAAAAAAGGCTTTCAGTCCGTGAAAAGGGGCCCCGACTAGGAAGCGGAAATCAAGTTTACCAATGTCGCCGCCCCGATTAATAAACGTGTGAACATGTTCTTTGGGCAGCAAATTTTCCCAGGCACCGACTTTCTTCATCAAGGCAAACAGGTTGTAATAATTGTTGAAGAAAACGTGCAGACCCATTTCAATATGATTGCCGTCTGCATCAACCCAACTGCCCACCTTGCCGCCCAAAAACGGACGCGACTCGAAGATTTCGACTTCATGCCCCGCATCCACCAGTTCAACGGCCGCAGCCAACCCTGCTAAACCTGCCCCGACGATCGCAACCTGCATTCCGCATTCTCACTGAGACTTCTTTACAGATTTTAAGGGTAATTGGGATTCAAGGTGAAGAAGTTGTAAATTCAGCGCGATCGTCAGGATCAACCTCGTGCTAAATTAACCCGCTGAATTGTGTTTTATGGCAATGCTGTCTTTAACCCTGAAATCATCCTTTGCGCGACCAATTTTTGCAGGAACGATCGGACTGCTGTCTGCCTGTACGCCGCTACCGACCACGCGATCGGTTCCAATAGAATCGCCGCGCCCCATCCCCACCCTTCCTGCCGAACGCCTGATCGCCCAGCAAGCCGCCAACCCAAAAGCGATCGCCCCCAGCCCCCCAGCCACGCCCAAAGCAGGTAAGCCCGACCCCACCAAAAAGCTTTCGGCAGCCGACGTGACGGCCCTGTTAGCAGAGGCAGAAGATAAGGCCGTCAGCGCTGCTAATTTATCGCAGTCGGCTCAGTCCAAAGAAGATTGGGCGCTCGTCATCAAACAGTGGAATCGAGCGATCGCCCTCCTCAAACCTGCCACCAACACCAACCTTCAAAAATCGCTGGTACAGCAAAGACTGACGACCTATCAAACCAGACTGAGAGCGGCTCAACAGCAGGCAAAGACCAATCCTCGCCAGTTGATCAAGGGATCGGGGGGCAACACCACAGGCGGCACTCCCCTGATTCTTGGCCCTGCCTCTCCCTCTCCAACGGCTTCTCCGACGGCCTCTCCCAAGGCTTCTCCAACCGCTTCTCCGACGGGGTCACCTACACCGCTGCCCGTTCCGCCACCGCCTAAAACACAGTAAACTTTATCCTATGAGGGAAGTACTACTTGTGTACTCAAGTAGTACTTGAAGACTCACGTACAAAAGGAAATAGAACAAGCTTTAGACCTATCCGAAAATTTAGAAGGCAGTCTGGAATTGTCTTCGAGAGCATTTTGCCTTTATTTGTATTTTATCAAATTTCAGGAATTCGTAAGGGTTTCAGACATATACTGTCAGTTCAGGGTCAAAAGGTAGAGTTTTAGCCAGTCGTACAAAATTCCCTTCTCATCTGACTTGAAAACTCTGAAGCTCCTATTTAGCTATACTTCTTCCCAATAGAAGTTTCAATTGTTCCGCTATCTTTGCCTTAATTTAATTTCTGAAAATGTCTTTTGAATGATCCTCATACTTCAAAGATATAGTTGCGAAATTTCTGTTGAAGCATTTCCCAAATTTCGTCTTGATTCCGCCTCTGTTGAAAATACTCCTCAGGATCTTTAGGAGTTGAGATAACTGGCTTTCCTAAGTCAAAGAAGTTCTTGTGTAAATCCGTCATTGATATAAGATTTCCTGCTGTCATTGATACGAAATCCTTCTCTGACTTCAGCTTAACTTTCGCTTCCTTCTTAAGGATGTAGTCTAATACTGTTTCGTAGATTTTAACTTTTCGCTCATTCGGGTAGAAACGAATCTTTCTTGTATCATTAGTATCATTGTATGGATTGTATTTTGCAACAACTTTGCTACCGTTAGATTCAATAATAGCAAAATCATCAGTAGCAAAATCATCAGTGTTAAGATTATTTCTCTTCTCTCTAAAGTTATCTATGAGTTTCTCATAACTCATTGCATAAACATTATATATTGCTCCATGCTGTAAGAGAACCTCAAACAATCGATCAAAATCTTGTGCCTGTTTGAAAGCAAATACTCTTATGCTATCTCTGTGTGATGTTTCTCTAATTATTGATTGAATTTCATCAGTCCAAAAGCTATCCTGTCCCCTAATAATTACTAAAGCTTTTACCACAGCTTGATAATTTTTATTTCTTTGTAATTTAATAAGATAATGAGGGTAAAGAACTGCCGGAATTGAATAAAATTCATCTATCTTGCTAACTTGTTCATGAGTAGAATCTATAGAAATAGAAATAATTGACTGAAAGCAGCTATTTTTCCTTAAGTAAGAATTCTCTCGTAATTTATTTTTTACTTCTCGTTCTAGCTTCTCACTTCGTTTAACAACTTCTTCTGAAACTTGCTCGGTTGAATTAAGTGATTGTTTAAGCGATTCAATTGCTGTCTCTAAACGCCTAAAGTAGACATATACCCATTCCTCTGCTTGCACTACGTTACTGATCATATTACCAAGAAGATTTGTCAGTTCCTCCCGCTTAGTACCATCAACTGACGGGAGTTTTTCCAAAGAACTGCCTAAATCCGCACAGAACTGTATGAATTTAAAGTTACTGCTTCGACCGAAGAGATAGCCTGCAAAAAAGCTAGTCTTTGAGTTTGTTGAATCAGCAGGAGTCAAGCAGCCCAATACATAGTCAACGTCTGCCAATATGTTTTGACTTTCAGGGGTTTGAGAGTGTTCAACAAGAGAGCCTGCTTCCCATTCTTGAGTTTCAAGGCTTGGATGACTGAGAATGGTCTCTCTTAAACTCTTAACAATTTGCTGACCCTCTGCTCCAAACCAGCAAACTAAGACTCTCTTCACCTTGCTGGATCGATACTCGGACTCTAGGAACTGCTGTAAATCCGCGAGTCTTCCAGGACCACCTCGACCAGAACCGCTCTCAGAGATCCCAGCTTTCAAATAGATTCCGCTGAGCCTCTTGCGAACTGCATTATCACTAATTCCTAATTTTCTAGCGATTTCAGCGTTCGATTCGTCTGCTAAAGCAAGGGGAAGAACCTGTAACTCAGCATCAGATAACCGATATTTGGCGGCAAAGTCTCTCAAAACGTCTTGAGGCAACACTACATTCTTCCTCACAATTCAATGTGGAACTAAAAGCGGCATTGTGTTCTACAACACTTGACGCGCACTCTAGAAAGTCGCATTATAGTGTCATGCACTTGAGAGTGCGGCTTTCAGTTACGCCAAGTACACGCTTCAACAGTATAGCGGTTTGAAGCAGTTGCCAAGCAAGTGTTTTAAATGTCTGATCTGTTCATCCATTAAATCGGAGAAAGAAAACTATGAACCTTAACCTTAGAGTTCTTAACCAAGTTGCCTTAGCAAGTCTGAGTACACTCCTACTGCCATTATTTTCCCCATCTGCACAAGCTCAAGTGGAGCAATGCAATCCTGTTGCAACTCCACCAGTTGCCAGTTACCGAGATTTCCAAGACCGCTGCTTTACCGTTCGCTCTGCTCAACACAAGAACACATTTGGTGAAAAGAATCAGCAACTAGCTCAGTTACCTGCTGATTACTTGCTGATGGCTACTGTTGTCTCTGAGCATAGCCCACAAGCTGGGCAGAAGAATCGCTCGAGTGGAAATTTCAACGTCCAAGGTCCTGCTGATAGATTGTATTGGGTGGTTCTTGAAGGTAACGTTCCAAACCCTAACATTCGTTTCAATATTATGCGAGACCGTAGCGCCTGGAAAGATCCTGTGCTTGCAAGAGATTTGTTTCATGGTGCCATAACGAACAACGTTTTCTCACAACGCGCCATTTACATTGCTAATCCGCGTGGAGCTAGAGGCTACTTTCAAGTTAGAGCCTACAGGATTGGTCGGTAGACTAGCTTGATGGAAACCTTCCTATTTCGAGGTTCTAAAACATTGACATGGGAAGAGCGCCATTTAGCCAATCAAGAAGGGCGATCGCTTCTCGGTGAGAGCGGCGATCGCTATGCCAAGTTGATTCTTGCAAATCATTCTATTACTGGAGAGCACTACCTATGTTACGTCTCAAAACAATTCAGTTACTTGCTGCATTCAGTGCAATCCGTATTACTTGGAAAAATAAAGGTAAGTTAGATGGGAAAATTTCCTGCATTGAAGTGCTGCGACCTTAATGCAAAAAGCATCATTCTTGATGCATCAACAGTCCAGACAAGTTTAGATTGTTGACGACAGATAAAGGTTTCAGCCCCTCTCCGAAAAACTGTCCGGACTGTTGATCTTGAATGATGACCGTCAGTGGGTCAGCAACGAAGCTCAGAACTTTTAAAACACGCCCTAGCCTAAAAACTAAACTGAGCGCGAACGTTGCCCACAAACACAGTCGGATTGCTGTCGAAATTGTTGGCGTTAAAAATCGCGTAGAAGGCAGGCACGATCGCCAGATTATTGGTCACCGGGTAGTAATAAGAGGCTTCTAGATCGTACTGAGTGCCGCCATCGCCGCCGCCCGACAGCAAAAATCTGCGTCCACCCGTGTAGTCAGAGGGCACCACAAACGAGATTACGCCCAATGCACCCTTCTTGCCTAGGTCAGGAAAGCCCAACCCAAACTGAATCGCCTGCACCGTGACATCGCCGCCCGATCGCGCTGCATTAACCGGATTGATATTCGTTCTGCCGTAAGAATAGCGACCAAAAAGACCAAATTTGGGAGTCACCAACCAATCAAAGTTAGCCACAAACGCATCCGCCGCAGAATCTCTGACTCGACCGCCAAAGCCATCGTCCGCATACCCATAAGGCAACGGCTCACCCACCGCACCACCAATGAATCCGTTGTAGGCTTTGAGATCCGATCGCGTATACAAAAACCGCAGGTTAAACGCTCGACTCGGTGAATAGGTCAACTCGGCGCTGATTGTATTGGTGCCCCGAAACAAACCATCAGCCGGATTGCTAGAAGTATTGAAAATGGCGGGATTGAGGAATTCGGTATTCTCTGCGAGATAGGACGCTGCAAAGCGAAATTGGGGATTGGGAGTCCAGATGACGACGGCTCCTGAGCCACGATCGATCGCATTCGACAAGGTACTGCCATTCGAGTTGTAGCTCGTTGCCCCCGTCAAAAAGTTGGTGAAACGGTTGGCATCAAAGTAGCGATTAAAGCTGACTCGTGGCCCAACAACTACTCGCAAATCTTTGCCCACCGGAAAGGCGTAGGACAATTCTCGAATCACAACTGTACTGGCGTTTGGTGTGCCGCTCTGGTCTAGAAAGGGCGTGCCCCAGGAGTTAAAGAATCCCGCTGAGACAAACTGGTTAGCGGGAGAGTTGCCGTTCCCCGTTGCGAGTTGAGTGATCAGCGTGTCTTTGCCTGTAAAGGAAGTCGTCAAAGTGAGCCAGGTGTAGTAGCTAAAGGTGACATTGGGATCGGTGCGTCGGACTCGTGTCGGCACATTGTTTGCGTCTCGTCTGGGAGCAACCACAGCACTACCAGGAGCAGCAGGCGATCGCTCCGCCAATACGTCATCTCCCGCAAAGGCTCCCGTCATATTGAACCAAACCAGCCCATTTAACTTAGTCGTGGTGGAGAACTGCTGCTTTTCGAGGGTGGTGGCTCTGGCTTCTAGCGAATCGACTCGTCCTCTGAGGGTGGCAAGTTCTGCGGCAAATTGTTCTTGTAGTTTTTGCAGCGTTTCTAAGTCTTCTTTTTTGACCAGATCGGCGGTGGAGGCAGCGATTAACTCATTGACGCGAACACTACGTGTAGCGAAGCTTGCGAGGCAAGCATTCACCCCGGCCGCAAATTCAAAGCGAGTCAGGGCCCGATTGCCGCGATAGGTTTTGTCAGGGTAGCCCGCGATGCAGCCATAGCGCTCGACGAGAGACTGCAACGCTTGAAACGCCCAATCCGTCGGTCGCACGTCTGTAAGTTGAGAAACCGATGTGACCTGCGACATCGTAGGGTTAGCCGACGGAACTTCAGGGTCAAACTCAGCGACTTTTGGGATCTGCTCTAATTCGAGAACAGGTTTTGAAACGGATTCAGGAATAGAGTTGGAAACGGATTCAGGAACGGATTCTGCTAAAACCGGGACAGCAAGCAGAATAGAAGGGATGATCGCCCCCATCGCCAAAGCAAACTTAATCTTCATAACACACACCACAAACGATCGCTGTATTCTGTATGCAGCACAAACCCTCTCTGTGATTAAAAATCGAATGCCTGATGACTTCTGTAGCACTCTATACATCGTCCAAGTTTTGTCTTAGTTAGTTGAGTGACCTCATACGGAAGAAACTCGGCGATCGATTGGTTTCTCGCAATACCTTGCCTGTATTTAGATTTTTGTAATCTGAAACACAGAATTTGGTTTGGTACGTGACTTTCAATAGGCTTGATTATCAAATTGCATACAGCATACAGAGCAGCTTAATCCTGTGCCCTCGATTTGAATGTCGTCCTACGTGAACCTAAAGTGATGATGAAGCATTTTCCGAGTTTATTGTTGGCCGCGGTCTCGATCGCCTTGCTAAACGGGTGCAATCAGCCCAACACCAGTGCCCCCAGTGGAGCCAGTCCCGCCGCCAGTCCTGCTGCCAATGCAGACACCAAAAACCTCAAGAATGTGCGGGTGCAGTTGTCCTTCTTGATGCAGAGCTTAGATGCGCCGCTCGTTGTCGCCATTAACAAAGGCTATTTTGCCGAAGAAGGGCTGAATGTCAGCTTTGAGCGAGGGTTTGGCAACTCTGACACCATCAGCAAACTCGGTACAGGCAAGTTTGATCTCGCGTTTAGCGACATGTACAATGCGCTAGATTTTAACGAAAAAAATCCTAACGACAAGATCATGGCCGTCGCTGTCACGCAAAGTCGAGCGCCCTTCGCCATTCTTTCGCTCAAAGACAAAGGCATCAACTCGCCCAAAGACCTCAATGGCAAAAATCTAGGTGCCCCCGCCGGAGACGGGCCGCGTAAGTTATTCCCCGTGTTCGCTAAGGCGACGGGTGTGGATGCAGGCTCAGTTAACTGGACGACAATGGAACCCAAACTGCGCGAAACCTTCTTGCTGCAAGGCAAAGTTGATGCAATTAGCGGATTCTCTACGTCAGCATTGCCTTCTCTACTCAAGGGCGGCAAAACAATGGAAGACATCAACGTTTTCTATTACACCGACAACGGCATGGACTTTTACGGCAATGCGATTTTGGCTAGAGCCGACTTTGCCGAAAAAAATCCTGATACCGTCAAAGCATTCGTCAAAGGCTACATGCGCGGATTGCAGGATGTGATCAAAGATCCGGGGGCTGGATTGGATGCCGTCATGGGCGCAGATCAGAGCAAGCTAATGGATCGCGAAGCTGAGAAAGTGCGCTTAAAAATCGCGCTAGAGAGAATGTTTATCACTCCCGAATCAGAAACTCTGGGACTGGGCGCGATCGATCCCACTCGTCTCGAAAGAACCATCCAGCAAACCGTCGAAGGCTTTGGACTCAAGACGACTCCTACAGTGGCAGACATCTACACCGATAAGTTTCTCCCCGCCAAAGAGCTACGACAAATCCCGGCTCAGGGCGATCGTAAGCCGTTAAGTTAGCGTGAATTCGATGAAATCTTTCGCTACGGTGATTAATCTGGGCAGCCCCCTAAATCCCCCACGAGTGAGGGACTTTGAACCGGAAATCTGATTTAAAAGTCCCCCAAAATTGGCAGCTTGGGGGCAGAAGCGCTGAACAACGAAGCGAAAAAACTTCGTCGAATTCAGCCCCCTAAATCCCCCACGAGTGAGGGACTTTGAACCGGAAATCTGATTTAAAAGTCCCCCAAAATTGGCAGCTTGGGGGCAGGAGCGCTGAACAACGAAGCGAAAAAACTTCGTCGAATTCACGTTAAGTTAGGTTTCAAAAGCGGGGCAAGTCTGACCATTTCCAAAAGTCCCAGCTTCCCAAGAAAGATGAGAATGCCGCACTTCTAAACTCAACCCTTCACCCCTCACCCCTCCTATGGCTCAACCCCTGACTGATTCCAATTCTTCGACGCTCTCCTCAGAAAACGGATTGCCCTTGCTTGAGTTTGACCAGGTTGGCTTGGAGTATCCCTTTGAGGGATCGATGCGTCGGATTATTGATGAGGTGTCTCTGTCGATTAATGCAGGTGAGTTTGTGTCCTTTGTCGGGCCGAGTGGCTGCGGCAAAACGTCGATTTTGAGAATGATATCGGGGTTGAGTCCGGCTCCGATCGGCTCCATCAAATATCGGGGACAACCCATCACCAAACCGCTCAAAAACGTCGGCATTGCCTTTCAAAATCCAGTCTTGTTACCCTGGCGCAATACGATCGACAATGTGCTGTTGCCGTTAGAAGTGGTGCAGCCCTACAAAGGTGAGTTTCGTCAGAAAAAAGCAGAATTTATCCGCATGGCTCAAGATCTGTTGGCAACGGTGCGGCTTCAGGACTTTCAGAAACAGTATCCCTGGCAACTATCAGGCGGCATGAGACAACGGACTTCGCTGTGTCGATCGCTGATTCACCAGCCCGAAATTTTGCTGCTTGACGAACCCTTTGGCGCGTTGGATGCTTTCACCCGTGAGGAGATGTGGGTGATGCTGCAAGCGTTGTGGATGCGCGTCAAATGTGTCGGCATTTTGATCACTCACGATCTGCGCGAAGCAGTGTTTTTGTCGGATACGGTGTATGTGATGAGTCCCCGTCCTAGCTCGATTATCTACAAAGTCAAGATCGACCTGCCTCGTCCCAGAACTCTGGACATGGAGCTATCCGACGAATTTAACCACTATTTCTCGACGATTCGCCGCAACATTCACCACAACTAGCGATCCTATTAAATCTCCCATGCAAAAGTTTCTCAAATCTAAGTCAGCGGGCTTTGTTTTACCATTCATCGCCACGATCGTTTTGTTTGTTCTTTGGGAATTGATGGTGATCATCTTTAAGATTCCCAAATTTAATCTTCCTGCCCCGACGGATATCGTTCAAGCAACTGTTAATTTTGCGCCGCAGCTAACGACCAACGCCATGCGAACGTTGTGGACGACGATGGTTGGTTTTTTTATTGCGCTGATTGTGGGGGTCGTGTTGGGCTTTTTGATCGGCTATTCGAGAGTGGCTTATTTGACGATGTATCCACTGTTGATTGCTTTTAATACGATTCCCAAGGCGGCTGTCGTCCCGCTGTTGGCGATCTGGTTTGGGGCGAATGCAATTCCGGCGACAATTACGGCCTTTTTGCTGGCGTTTTTTCCGATCGCTGTCAACGTCGCTTTAGGTTTAGATACCGTCGAACCTGAGATGAAAGAAGTGCTGTCATCGTTGGGCGCGTCGCAGGTAGAAGTTTTTCAAAAGGTTGGCTGGCCGCACACATTGCCCTACGTTTTTGCGTCTCTCAAGGTTGCCGTTTCGCTGTCATTTATTGGTGCGGTCATTTCAGAATCGGTTGCGTCTAATGCAGGATTGGGCTATCTGATCGTGCAGGCGACTGCTGATTTTAATGTGCCGTTAGCGTTCTCAGCTTTGCTAATTTTGGCAGCGATGGGCGTTGTTCTCTATGGGTTCTTTGTGTTTCTCGAAAAGAAAGTGATCTATTGGGCGCGTTAGTCCACAGTGACGTGAATTCGATGAAACTCTCTCAGTGGCAGTCCTACGGTGTACACACAAGTTGTTGTCGCTTCGTTTCAGTCGGCTTCAGCCCCCTAAATCCCCCATTCTGGGGGACTTTGACCAAGGAAAGATTTCCAAAGTTCAAAGCCAGGACGACGGCTCAAAGTCCCCCATTTTTGGGGGATTTAGGGGGCGAAGGATCTCAGCAATGACAAATCGATCGACGTGTGTGTACACGGCAGGTGGCAGCTTGGGGGCAAAAGATCCAAACAACGCAGCGAAAAATCTTCCTTGAATCACTCTTGAATTGGTTAAGTTGCCACTGTCTAGCGACCTTTCCGTACAAATACGTTTCAAATGGGCATAACTTCATCGATCGAACAGTTGCTTTAAAGTTTCAGCTAAAAATCAGATACACAGAAGACACGGGTATGCGTGGTGTTACTTAATACTAATGACCACTTGTTCGTGACCGATAATGTTGAAGAAATCTCTGTCTGTTGTTCTTGTTGCATGCTGCCTGAGTGCTGTAGCAGTTTCTCCTGCTCGTGCTGGGAATGGTAACATTCCTGGAGACTCCGAGAACAACGGATGTATCCCTTCTAAGGGCAAGCCTAAAAAGTGTGATAAGGACACCGTGAAAGTTCCTGAGCCTTCTGCGGCAATTCCTGTGATCGCGTTAGGTGCTCTATTGGTTGGCACTCAAGCCGTACGCAAAATGAAGAGTGCTTCTATCGCCAAAAACTAGAGGATTAATTGCTACGTCAATTCGATGAAATCCATTCGCTGTGTGGTTTAGATCTTCTAACCCTACATTCCAGAAGACTCTAAAGTAACGTGAATTCGATGAAATCTCTCGCTGTGGCGATCACTCCAGGCAGCCCCCTAAATCCCCCAAGTTTGGGGGACTTTGAGCCAGAAATCCTGTCCGAAAGTCCCCCAGATTGGGGGGGTGGGGGGCAGAAGCGTTAAATACCGAAGCGAAAAAACTCTATCGAATTCACGTTAAAGTAAGCGTCTCAGCTTGACGTTCTCCTTTAGTGGAAGATTTAAGGAACGTTTCCGAAGTTACAACCCCTTGCGGGTATCTCGAAGAAATTGTAGCGGAAGCATTTCATCGAATTCACACAAACCCTCTTGTTTAAATTGCCTCCCTACCGATCGGAAAGGGGGGTTTTTTTGTAACAAGAAGGGGAGTCCACTTGAATATCAAGGTTGTTCAGCATCAATTCGATGAGGTTTTTTCGCTTCGCTGTTTGACACTTCTGCCCTCCAAACTGCTAATTCTGGAGGCTTTTCGGACAAAATTTCCGGCTCAAAGTCCCTCACTTGTGGAATTTAGGAGTCTTGCAAAACAGCGGAGAGACTTATCGAATTCACAATCAATCAAGCGTCTTCAGCTTGGGCGCGTTTGCGTTCTTGGAGTTTGAGCAAAATCTCAGCGTGAACCTCTTTGGTAATTGGGTAAAGGTACGCTAACCCCACACCGATCAGCAACACAACGAGCGGCGCAGGGCCGACCAACATGCGGATTGCCCACAGCGCAGAATCAGGTTGAATCGGATCAGGTTGACCAGACACCGTTTCTAGAAAGCCTGATTTTTGTAACACCCAGCCGACGATAAAAAGCCCGATCGCCAGCGCCACTTTTTGTAACAGCACCATAAACCCGTAAAAGATGCCTTCTCGACGCTGCCCGGTTTGCAGTTCGTCTAACTCGATCACATCGGGAATCATTGACCAGGGAATCAGATAAGCCGTCGATACGCCAAACCCCGCCATGATCGCCAAAACATACAGCAACAGATTTTGACCCGGCTGCAAGAAAAACAGTCCAATTTGAGCAATAATCCACACCGCCATGCCCATAAAGTAGACCGCTTTTTTGCCGTAGCGCTTGCTGACTCCGCCCCAGACAAACAACATCGCCAAAGCCGTCACCTGCACCGCAATCACTACTTTAGTAAAGTCAGCATCCTCTAATCGCATCCAATTTTTGACAAAGTAAGGAATCACCGAAACCGTATTTTGCACCGCCAACCAGGAACACAGGTAAATTCCAATCACATACAAAAAAGGCTGATTGCTAAACACAATTTTGAGTTGTTCTAGGTAAGGAAGTGAGGCTTCGGTGGTGACTTCCTGGCGTTGACGTTCTGTAATAGCGACTCGTTTGCGAGTTCCCCAGACGCACCAATAAAGCGGCAAAACCGAAAGAACCGCACAGACTGCACCCAGCACTAGATATTGTTTGGACGAGTCGCCTTTGAACAGAGCAAAAATCCCCAGCGCCAAAATTAGCGACAAAATGCTGCCACTGATCGAGAACGCAAATCGATAGCTGTTGAGGCTGGTACGCTCATCGTAGTCCTGCGTCAGTTCGGGAGTGAGGGCCGTGTAAGGCAGGTTGACGGCCGTATAGAAACTGTTGAAGACGATCGAGATCCCCACATAAAACCAGAACAGACCCCATTGATTCGCTGTCGGGTCATTGCTAAAACGAGGCACCACCCACTGCAAAAAAAAGAAAATCCCAAACGGCACGGCCCCAAACAGCATCCAGGGATGACGACGACCCCAACGGCTGCGAGTACGATCGCTCAACACCCCGATGATCGGATCATTGATGGCATCCCAAACCTTGCTGATGAGTAGAATGCTGCCTGCCATTCCGGGTTTTAGCCCAGCGACATTGGTAAAGAAAATCAGCAAAAACACGCCCAGAACGTTAGCGGTGATAGCCGGCCCCAGATCGCCTGCTCCATAGGCCAACTTCTCACTCAAACTGAGCTTTTCGGAGAGCGCAATCGGAAGATCATCAGAATTGTTCATAAAGGAGTCGTGAAATCCGGGTTAACAGTTGTATTATTCTCATCATCTTTGACGATCGATCACTCAAATCGTGCCAATTCTTAAGACGATCGCGATTGCGCTAATTGCTCTAAGATCCAAGCTCAATTCTCTATAAAGCTGCACGTCTGTATGATCCCTCCTGCCCCCCTTAAAAAGAGGGGTAAATAAAAGAGCCTTCTCCTTATTTGATGGGGCTATCAGAATCTAATTTGTGCAGCTTCACCGAGGAATTGGTATCAACTCCCGTTTCATCCCTCATCCCTCATCCCTCCTTCTATGTCTGACCTCCACGTAACCTGGGACGATTATCACCAAAAGATCGAGCAGTTAGCCGCTCAGATCTATCGATCGAACTGGGAATTTAACCAAATTGTCTGTCTCGCAAAAGGCGGATTGCGCGTGGGTGACGTGATCGCTCGCCTCTACGACGTGCCTTTAGCCATTCTCTCGACCTCTTCTTATCGCAGCGGTAAATCTCGCAGCACGCTGGTATTTTCGCGTGATCTGACGATGACCACGCCTAGTTTGGGCAGTCACGTTTTGTTAGTGGATGATCTGGTCGATTCGGGGGTGACGTTGCAGAAGACGATCCCGTGGCTCGATCGACACTATGGTTTTTATATCGAAGAGGTTCGCACGGCCGTTCTCTGGTACAAAAATTGCTCGGTGATCAAGCCCGACTATTATGTAGATTATTTGCCTGACAACCCCTGGATTCATCAGCCGTTTGAGCGCTATGAGCAGATGAGTCCCGCTGACTTGGTGTTAGAAGATGCCCCCGTAGAAGTCAGGAGTCGAGAGCCAGAAACTTGTTGAGCAGTGCCACCGTCTCAAACTCAGTAAATCTGCTTGCTATACTGGTCAAACTGGCTAAAAGTTTACTTTTTAGCACTTAAAACAACAGAGCTTTTGAGTTAGCGCCTGAGAAGACTCGATCGGGATTGCAGTTACCGTAATAATCGCTGATTTCTCTGTAGTTTTTGACAGATATAGGGTGCCAGGTTGAAGGCTGTTTGAATTTTTCCTGAGATTGAAAATGCGCGACAGAAGCGATCGCTTTCAAGTCCAGACTGTGCCCCTTGCTCCGACAAAGCCCAAACGCCTCGGCGCATACCTGGTCGAAGCGGGACTGCTCACCTCGGCCCAAATTGACGTAGCGCTAAACGATCAGAAGATTGTGGGCGACATGCGGTTTGGAGAAGTCTTGGTCGCACGAGGCTGGATCAAGCAGCAAACGCTAGACTATTTGATCAAAAAAATCATTGAACCCGAACAGCGAGCCGTCAAGCAAGAACGCCCGACACCCACCACTCCCCCGCGTGAGCATCCGACGATTCCTCCTAAGACAAATTTGGTTGAAGGAGTCAACGATCGCAAGCCATTGCCCTCGGTTCAACAACAAAAGGACGATGGCGTGAGTTGGGTCGGTTGAGAAGAGTCAGACGACCAATAAACCTGGATTCAATGCAGTTTTTTCGCTTCGTTGCTGAGATCTTCTGCCCCCAAGCTGTCTATGCTGAGGGACTTTCAGATAAGAGTTTTAGCGAAGCGACCACTGACTAGCGAGGAGCGGCACAAACTTGATCCAGCATTCTACGAGTGGCTGAAGATTGAGCTTTCATGAGCGGTTTGAAGGTGACTCCATCCTGATTGGCTACTTGAAAGCGACCGTCGCAGGGTGTGTAGGCAAATAGACGATCGTTGCCAATCTGGTAGATGAAAAAATAACCCTTGCGTCCTTCAAATCGAACCGAGTCTAAATTCAAATAAACTTTCTCTCCAGTGGAGGCGATTCCTTCGTATTCCCAGCGATCGACGTTTCCCGCGATCGACGGCAGGGCAGAAAGACCGATTGTGCTGACGATGGTGACGATGGCAGCGATTCTTTTTAACATCATTGATGCGCTTGAGTGAAGCCGTAATCTTGAAAGCTACGGTAGGGCTATCTGTGGCTTCAGAATTGGCGTTCTTCATTCCGAAAGTGAATGATTACAGGATTGTTACTGATCGAGAATGAGAAGCCAGAGCGGAAGGGTGATGAGAAGGGCGATCGAGCCTGTTGCCAGCG
This sequence comes from Phormidesmis sp. 146-20, assembly GCF_052939475.1. Lineage (NCBI taxonomy): Bacteria > Bacillati > Cyanobacteriota > Cyanophyceae > Leptolyngbyales > Leptolyngbyaceae > Phormidesmis > Phormidesmis sp. 146-20. The sequence continues at coordinate 127,122 of NZ_JBJPHT010000010.1, read as the reverse complement.
CAGTCACCGTCAGATTTTTGTCTAACTCATAGATTTCTGCCAGTACCAGAGTTGAGAAGGCGGGAGGCATGGCCATTTGTAGAACGATCGCCTGCTGCACCGCTCCAGTGATCTGAAACAGCGGCAGGATGCCAACTCCTAGAACCAGAGGAACAATCAGCATTTTGATCGTCAGACTCCAGGCAGCGCGGTTCAAATGAGTCAGAGAGGGCAGTTGGCTGAGACGCATTCCGATCAAGACGAGGGCAAGGGCGATCGCACTCCACGCCAGATGATGCAGGCTACTTTCTAGCACTTCAGGAAGGGGTAAATTGCGCGTGGCTAAACCAAATCCAAAACTCCAGAGCGCCGGATTTTTGAAAATAGTGAGCGTGAGTTGAAGGCGGCTTTCTTGCCCCAGACCAAATTGACTGGCGACGATCACGCCCAATCCCCACGTTCCCAACGTCGATCCCAACAGATCGTAAAATAGCGCCCAAGCGAAGAATTTCTCGCCTACCAGAGCCAGTGTGACTGGAAATCCCAAATAGCCCGTGTTGCCCACCATTGAGGCAAGGAGAAAACTTCCTTGAGTGGGGCGGCTCCAGTTCTGAGACCTGATTCGTAGCCACGCCAACCCTGCCCCTGTAAAAATAGCAACCCAAGCTACCACAGGCGCGATCCAGATCTGACCCGACAAATCCGCTCCACGCAAAAATCCTAAAATGCTGAATGGAATGCCGACCCAAAAGAGAAATTGTCCCAAATATTTAGCAGCCGACTGAGGCAGATAGCGCCCCAACAGCCAGCCGAGAAGCGCCCAGCCAACCAGGGGGACATAGAGATCAAAAAGCTGAATCGTCAGGTGAGGCATCAGAGAGGGGTGATACACGCTGTAATCCTTAGCTACCTGAATCATGCTGAGAGCCTTCGATTTCTAATCGAGGGGTAGAAAGCTAGTTTAGGGCTTTAGCCCTCTGTGTGTCCGGGGTATTGATTCCGTTGGTTGGTTCTGATCATTTCATGCGGAATAGGTTGTCAGAGAGCGTGTTTAGTATTTGACTAGAATACACAAGGAGGTGATGCAAAGTGTACGGAACGATTCAAGTTAGGCTCAATGTTTCCGACGAAGTGATGGCGTATCTGGTTCACCAGTGCCAGCATTCCAACAGCCTGATTAATTCAACGTTGTTTGAGGTGCGTCAATCTCATTTTGAGAATTGCCCACGGGTTGAATTTTTTGACGCAAATGGCTTTTACCGCTCTGAGTTCAGAACCAAGACGGTGAAAGCACCATACGCCCATCTGTGCAGCGTCCTGAAAGACAATCCGCATTACAAGGTGCTCGGTGGGCAGTGTGCTCAGCAAACCCTGAAAAGTGTTTCCGAGTCTTTCAGCAGCTTTAACAAGTTGTTGCAACTGTTCTTTAAGGGTGAAGTCAACAAGCCACGAATGCCGAGTTATCGGACAAAAGGCGGCTTAGCACCGATTTCGTTCCCGGCACAGGCGTTACAATTCGATATCGAAACAGGGGAATGCAGAATCCCGATAAGCCAAGAAAACTCTGCGTCTGTTAAAGAACATTTTGGACTGTCAGAACTCAGAATCAATGGGGCTTTCGGCATCAAGCCAGATCAAATTGTAGCGTTGCGAATCTTGCCACGAAACAACGAATTCTATGCTGAGTACGTTTACAAACACGGAAACGAGGGTTCAACCTGTCAGTTAGAGTTAGATTCGACTCACGCACTGGGGATTGATCCAGGTTTGTCGAACTGGCTCACCTGTGTCTCCACCCGTGGTAAAAGCTTCATTGTGGATGGTCTCAAACTCAAGGCGATTAACCAGAATTACAACCGCCGTGTTGCCAGTCTTAAAGCGGGTAAACGTGCGAAGTATTGGGATTTTGAGTTAGCCCGGATCACCGAAAAGCGGAATCGACAAATCAGAGATGCCATCCACAAGGCAGCGCGGCTGGTGGTCAATCACTGCCTTGAGAACAGAATCGGTCATGTTGTTTTCGGTTGGAACGAAGGTAACAAAGATGGCATCAACATCGGCACGAAAAATAATCAAGAATTCGTGCAAATTCCCACAGCGCGGTTAAAGAACCGCCTCAAGCAACTGTGCGAGGAAAACGGCATTCAGTTTACTGAAACCGAAGAATCATACACCTCAAAAGCGTCTTTTCTAGACGATGATTTCTTGCCAACACACGGCGGCGAAAAACCCGCAAGCTGGAAACCATCGGGACGACGCATCACCAGAGGACAATACAAAACTGCTCATGGCAGCCTGATCAATGCAGATTGCAACGGAGCAGCGAATATCTTGAGAAAGGTATCGGCACAGTTAGGCATCGTCCTAACCGAGTCCGTTAGGGCAGTGTTGACTCTGCCAAAACGGTATGACGTATTCAGTGGATTGAAGAAATCATACCGTCAGCGTTGCGAAGCGTCTCTTCAGAGCGCGTAGCAACATCCGCTTAGAATCCCCCTTTTTCAAATGGGCGAGAAGTCAAATTCTGTAATACTTGAAGGTGGACAAAAGTGAAGGAGGGAATCCTTGGATAACGCGGGTCTGCCTGAAAAACCTCCCAAGAACCAGGCTGCATCGTTTGACGACATTCCCGAAGCGCTGCGGGAGACACCGATCGCTCAACCCAAGTCTCGTCCCAATCGCACTGGGCTAATCGTGGGACTGGTGTCGATCGGGCTGCTGTTGGGGGGTGGAGTCGCCTATCTGCTCAGACAGCCAACTTCGATCGCCCCGAATAACGGCTCTACTCCCAACACGACTGCTCCTTCAACCCCTTCACCTACTGCGTCTCCAGACAAGCTTTTGGGACACTTTAAGTATGCCGAAGCGCCTCAATCTGAGCTAGAGCCAATCAGCCCCGATGGGGGCATTCGGATGCGAAAGGCGGCCGCGGCAGCCTACAAACAAATGAGCAGTGCGGCCCAAGCCGACGGAATCCTTCTCGCCCCGCTGTCTGGGTTTCGATCGCTCTCTGACCAGCAGCAAGTTTTCTTTGATGTCAAGGCCGAGCGCCTGCAAACTCCTCAACAGCGTGCTGGGGTCAGTGCCCCTCCTGGATATAGCGAACACCACACCGGGTATGCGATCGACATCGGGGACGGCGACACACCTGCGACTAATCTGAGTCCTGCCTTTGAGCAGACGGCCGCTTTCAAGTGGCTTCAAGACAACGCCGTGCGCTTTAATTTTGAGCTATCGTTTCCCAAAAACAATCCTCAAGGTGTGACCTATGAACCGTGGCACTGGCGATTTGTGGGCGATCGCCAAAGCTTAGAAACCTTCTATAAAGCCAGAGGAAAGTAGGAGGCACTCGATCGGGATCAACCCTCAAATTAAATAAGAAGATTTCCTTTAGATCAAAATTCTTTTTATGAACCAAACTGCGCTCAACTTGGTCGCGATTTCGATTTTTGCGATGACTGTCTCGACGATTTTGGGGCCGTTGATTCATTTGCCGCCTGCAATTCCCGCGATCGCCACGTTCACTGTTCTCGGTCTGGCTACACTGGATTCCTTCACCTGGCAGGGGCGGGGAGGAACGATCGTGCTGGATTGGTTGGCGAGTTTTTCTCCGGCGCATCGGGCACGAGTGGCGCGACATGAAGCGGGGCATTTTCTCGTCGCCCAACAGTTGGGAATTCCCGTCACGGGCTATACATTGAGCGCTTGGGAGGCGTTTCGTGCGGGGCAACCGGGACAGGGAGGCGTGCAGTTTGACACACAGGAATTAGAAGAACAGCTTCAGCAAGGAAAACTATCGGTGCAACTGGTCGATCGCTACTGTACGGTTTGGATGGCGGGCGGCGTAGCAGAGACGTTGGCGTACAAAACGGTAGAGGGCGGAAATGATGATCTGCAAAAGCTTCGCATGACGCTGGCTCAATTGCGACTTCCCGATTCTCAAATTCAGCAAAAAGAACGGTGGGCGGCACTCCAGGCAAAAAACTTGATCGAACAAAATCAAGAGGCTTACGATGCGCTGGTGGCGGCGATGGAAGAACGGCGATCGATTGAGGACTGTCGTCAACTGATCAGCGCCAAAATAGAAGAGTAATTCTTTGCAATTGAGAGGTGACAAATGGTACAAACTCCAAACAAAACAATCACGTTAGAAGAATTTCTGAAGCTACCCGAAACCAAACCAGCCAGTGAATACATCGACGGTGAAATCATCCAAAAACCCATGCCTCAAGGAAAACACAGCATCCTTCAGACAGAGCTTTGTCCTGCTATTAATAGGATTGTAAAGCCGCAAAGAATTGCTCATGCTTTTTCGGAGTTACGCTGCGTATTTGGAGGACGAGCGATCGTTCCTGATATCTCTGTTTTCATCTGGAGTCGAATTTCAAAGGATGCAAATGGAGAAATCGCCAACGTTTTTGAACTGGCTCCTGATTGGGTAATTGAGATTCTTTCACCTGATCAAAGCTCAACCAAAGTCACTAAAAAAATTCTGCGTTGCCTCGATCATGGATGTTTGATGGGGTGGTTAATTGATCCAGACGATCGCGCCGTCATCGTCTTTTCTTCTAATCAGAAACCTCAGCTTTTTGACGAAGCCGATCAAGTTGTATCTGCGCCAGAATGGGCGGCTGAATTGCAGCTAACCGTTGGGAAATTATTTGGCTGGTTACAGTTGAGTTAGCACAAATGGAATGATAAAAAATGGTACAAACTTCCGCCAAAACAATCACGCTAGAAGAATTTCTGAAACTACCAGAAACCAAACCAGCCAGCGAATACGTTGATGGTGAAATCATTCAAAAACCGATGCCTCAAGGTGAACATAGTGTCATTCAAAGTGATTTACTTTCTGCGATCGATGCAGTCGTGAAACCTCAAAAAATTGCTCGTGCTTTTCCAGAACTTCGATGCACTTTTGGGGGGCGAGCAACTGTCCCAGATGTTTCAGTTTTTACTTGGGATAGAATTCCTCGAAAAGAAAATGGAGGCATTGCTAATGTGTTTAGTGTGGCTCCTGATTGGGTAATTGAAATTCTTTCACCCGATCAAAGCTCAACCAAAGTCACTAAAAAAATTTTGCATTGCCTCGATCATGGATGTTTGATGGGTTGGCTAATTGATCCATGCGATCGAGCCGTCATCGTCTTTTCTTTTAATCAGCAACCCCGAATTTTTGACGAAGTGAATCAAGCGTTACCTGTTCCAAAATGGGCGAGTGAATTGCAGCTAACTGTTGGAGAATTATTTGGTTGGTTGCAGTTGAGTTAAGACAAACAAGAAACTTCCTGAATTAATAGCCTAGCTGCAAGATTCATGGGATTTAGAAAGATTAAAAAGAGAGATTAAAACTGTCTCGTCCAGTCTTGCCAGCGTTCGATTACAACTTTTGTCTGGGTGAAAAACTCGATCGCTTGATGTCCCTGTCCATGTAGATCGCCGAAAAAGCTTTCTTTCCAACCGCTAAACGGGAAGAAGGCCATCGGGGCCGCTACGCCAATATTGATGCCAATGTTTCCCGCCTCGGCTTCATAGCGAAACTTACGCGCCGCTGCACCGCTGGAGGTAAAGAGACAAGCCATGTTGCCATATTGCCCCCCGTTGATGAGCGCGATCGCCTGGTTGATCGTTTCCAGATGAATCAGACTCAACACCGGCCCAAAAATTTCTGTACGGGCGATTTCTCCAGCCGGATCGACGTTTTGCAAAATTGTGGGACGGACAAAGTAGCCTTGCTCATAGTTGGTAATCTTGGGCTGTCGTCCATCGACCAAAACCGTTGCCCCCTCGTCGGCTCCTTTTTGAATCAACCCCTCAATTCGGTCTTTGCTTTGAGCGGTGATCACGGGCCCCATTTGTGTGCCATCTTCCAAACCAAATCCGACCGTACGCGATCGGGCCGTTTCTGCGATCGCTTCGGTAAAGGTTTCTTTGGCTGACCCGATAGTGATAGCGATCGAGGCGGCTAGACAACGCTGGCCTGCACACCCAAACGCACTATCCGCCATGATTTTTGTGGTCATAGCAATGTCGGCATCGGGGAGAACAATCACCGGATTTTTTGCACCCCCCTGACACTGGGCCCGTTTGCCATTGGCGGCGGCTCGACTGTAAACATACTTGGCAACGGGAGTCGAACCCACAAAGCTGATCGATCGCACTGTGGGATGATCCAAAATAGCATCGACGACGGCCTTAGTTCCATTCACCAGATTGACAACGCCCTTGGGAAAGCCCGCCTGCTCAAAGAGATGAAAGAGTTTTTGCATGGTCAACGGCACCCGTTCTGATGGCTTAATGATGCAGGTATTGCCACAGGCGATCGCGTAAGGCACAAACCAGAAAGGAATCATGCCCGGAAAGTTAAACGGGGTAATCATTGCAGTCACGCCCAGCGGCTGACGAATCATCATCTCATCAATGCCTTTGGCGATGTCTTCGGAGTTGTAGCCCTGCATCAAAATCGGAATGCCGCAAGCTACTTCAACGTTCTCGATCGCGCGTCTCATTTCGCCCTTAGATTCCGCCAGGGTTTTACCACATTCCAGCGTGATGGTTTGGGCGATGTCTTCAAAGTGGTCGTCGAGCAGAACTTTGAGTTTGAAAAGGGGCTGAACGCGATCGGTCGCGGGCGTTCGTCTCCAGGCTTTAAAGGCTTGACTAGCGGCTTGGACGGCGCGATCGACTTCGCTAACGGGAGACAGCGGAACCTTTGCCAAAACCTCGGTTGTCGCCGGGTTGATCACATCCAAATACTCGGAAGAATCGACGATGCACCATTCACCATTGATGTAATTCTGAATAACAGTCATGCTGCAAATTTCTCGATGATTTTCTTGATCTTGCCGTAACAACCATTCTGAGAAAGTTTATGTGAATGGATGGCTAGAAAAATGTTGTTTTAACACGTCTAGTTTTGAGCAGTGCCAATAGTCGATATGAGAAATAATTAAATTGTCTTTGATTTGCAACTCGCTCCAGCCGTCGATCGCAATTCGGGGCTTCCAGGGCAAGGGCGTGTTCCAACGGAGTGTCCAGTCTGTCCTGATGTGGTCGTCAAGCTGTTGGATGTTGTGGAGATCCATTTTGACGTTGAGAAACCAGGTTTTGATCAGTTTGATCATCTGCTGATAGCGATCGCGACCTCGAAACTCATTCATCGGGTCTTTAAAGTAGACATTCTCAGCGTAGATGCTGTAAGTCTGATCGGCTGGAAACCTTTGGTAGTCGTCTCGCAGTGTGTGAATAATGTCCATTGTTTTGGTGGATAATTTAACCTGTCTTAGAGATTAATCGCTAAAATTGAATTGCAGACATACAAAACCTCAACGCTTTTCGCTCTGGTAATGCGTCTGAGATCCAATTCAGCAAAGCTGGCGTACTGGTAGTTAAATATACAAAGGTTTCCTGAGTACAAGAAGTGACGACTGAATCTTTTTACGCTGATTTGCCCGTGTTGAAGAACTTTGTGCAAGTCACCAATCCCAGAAAATTTGTGCCCGTTCCCCACGATTGGCTAATTGTGATCACAGATATTATCGGTTCTACAGAGGCGATCGAGCAAGGGCAATACAAAACGGTGAATTTGTTGGGTGCCTGCTCGATCAGTGCCGTTCTTAATGTGGCTGAAACCGAGATTCCGTTTGTATTTGGAGGCGATGGAGCGACGATTTTAATTCCGATTACGCTGCTGTCACGAGTGAAGCGATCGCTCCTTGCGACTCAAAATTTGGCTAGAGAAGAATTCTCAATGAATCTGCGCGTCGGAATCGTGCCCGTGGCGGATGTGGCTTCTCTCTATCCCGTCAAGATCGCCAAGCTGAGAGTGTCGCCCAACTATGATCAGAGCGTCTTTATGGGAGGCGGCCTCACCTACGCGACTGAACTGGTCAAAAATCCCGCAACCGCCAGTCTTTACGCCTTAGCGCCAGATATTGCGATGCCCAAAGCTGATTTCACAGGGCTAGAGTGTCGCTGGCAAGACATTCGCAGTCAACATGGTGAAACGGTGAGTTTGCTCGTGCAGGCAAAGCCGAGCCACTATCGAGAAATTATCGAGCAGATAGAACGGATTTATGGCAGCGATCGCGCCAATCCGATTAGCCCCGATCGCTTGCATCTTTCGTTTGATAGTACAGCGTTGATGCGAGAAACCAAAGTTCGGGCAAGGCAAAAAAATGGCTGGGGCAAACTTTGCTATTTGATCAAAATTCAGCTTGAAAATCTGCTGGGTTGGGTGCTGATGAAATATAAGCTTAAGTTTGCAGAAATGCCCTGGGGCAACTATCGCCAAATTGTTACGGCTGCAACTGACTATCGCAAATTTGATGACATTTTACGCATGGTGATTTCTGGCAACGCTCAACAGCGCCAACAACTGACCGACTATCTAGAGCGAAAAGCCCGATCGAGTGAATTGGTCTACGGACTGCATGTGAGCGATCGTGCCCTTCTGACTTGTCTTGTTTACGAGCGCAACGGTCGTCAAGTCCATTTTGTCGATGGGGCAGATGGGGGATATGCTCTAGCCGCCAAAGCCATGAAAGCGAAAGTGAAGGCGATGTCGGGCAGTTAGTCGTCTATTAGATTTAACGTCAATTCGATGAACTTTTTGGCTTCGATTTCAAATCCGGGTTGTTCCTCCAATCTGCCGTAAATGATGGACAATTTTGAACCATGTTGTCTTAAAACACTGCCTGTTTGAGAACGAATTCTGTCAGATCGCGCAAATTATCCAACTATTTGAAGTTGAGCTTAAACGATAGGAATGCTGATGGCTTACGTTCTAAATCTGTTTGGCTACCGCTACAACTCGATCGAGATTTTGCGTGTAAGGTGAGAAAAATAGTCTTCACCCTCATTCATACAGTTATGAACCCATCTGTGAGTTTAATTCGTGCAACCTCCTACGATCGCGCCCAACTGCGAGACTCGATCGAATCGCTCCTTCAACCGCTAGGGGGGATTTCTGCCTTTGTCAAACGGGGCGATCGGGTTTTGCTCAAACCCAACTTGTTGACGGGCGCACGTCCGACCAAAGAATGTGTCACTCGTCCAGAAGTGGTTCACTGTGTAGCGCAACTGGTAAAAGAAGTGGGAGGTCAGCCCTTTTTGGGAGACGGGCCAGCCTTTGGTAGCGCCAGAGGAGTCGCGATCGCAAACGGCTATTTGCCCCTGATCGAAGCATTAAACTTGCCGATCGTTGAATTCAAAGGCAAACGTTACGCAACGGTGAGCCAGGAATTTAATCATCTGCTGCTGTCCAAAGAAGCGATCGAAGCCAATGTGGTGATCAATTTACCGAAAGTCAAATCTCACATGCAGTTGACGCTGACAATGGGGGTCAAAAATCTCTTTGGCTGTGTTCCTGGCAAAATGAAAGCCTGGTGGCACCTGGAAGCCGGAAAAGATAGCGATCGCTTTGGGGCAATGCTGGTCGAAACGGCTCGCGCGATCGACCCAGACCTGACGATTTTGGACGGCATCATCGGACACGAAGGGAACGGCCCCAGCGGAGGTGAACCCAGAGAATTAGGTCTATTGGCGGCTTCTGATCAGGTGTTTGCGCTCGATCGTGCTGTAGCCGAGATTCTTAAAGTTGACCCGGCGATCGTACCGACGCTGGCGGCTTCTCAACGGTTGGGGCTGTGCCCCGAATTGGCAGCGATCGACTTTCCCAACTTGCGCCCAGAAGACTTACAAATTGCAGACTGGCGACTGCCCGACAAAATGATGCCGATCGACTTTGGGGCCCCGCGTGTCCTAAAATCCACCTTCAAGCATCTCTACATTCGCTTTATCAAGGAGCCAATGGCAGCCTACCGCTAGAGCGCGACCCAAAATCCTACGAGAAGAGGCACAGTGGTTTAGAAGTTAACTCCTGGCTCTGTGCCTTACATTTCTTAACAAATCCTCAAAATTAAAGAATTAGTCAAAACATCGTCTCAGAGGGGGTTGTACTAATTTCTAAGTGAGTTTAACTAAATATTCATGGTTTCTTCAAAGTTTTTGGGCTGAAAATTCAGTGAAGGGACTGAAGTAACGAAGTAAACCCCTGAAATCAGTTTGTCAACTATGCAAGCTCTACTCGCGACCGTCAGTTTAATTCTGTGGCTCGTTCTTATGGTTTGGGTGTACTCTAACTCTCCTCAGTGGTTTTTTGTGCCTTTCTTCTTCATCACGACGTTTGCCTATTTGAGGCTCATGGAGACAAGCCGAAGCTGAGGAATTGTCCTCTATTTATTTTGCAAGCGGAATTAAGAGAAGCCGTTCAATAAGATGGCTATTCAATAGAATGACCATTCGATAAGAGGTCAGTCAACTTAGAGCGATCGTAAGCTTCCAAGGTTAGAGTCGCACAGTGTTGCCAAAACGAAGGATATCAAAGCTTGAGATAGCTTATGTTTAGATCTCAGTGAGACATTAACAAACGACTGCGAAAGAAAAACGAGGCTGGACTTCCACCCAAGCGGATCAACTGCTTTGCAATACTCTGAACTTCGGGTTGTCTTCTAACCTTCTTGTTTGAAAGATAAACGCCCAGTAAGGCCTGATTGAGCAATTGATGAAACCGAGTGTGAGGTAACTGAGCAACACTTTTCGTCGCGTTTTGGATAAAGTGCTTAAATCGCTCAATCATTTCATCGCTGTTTTGGTAATAGAAACAGAAATTTAAGTCGCCGTTGATCCGGTCTTCTTCTTGATCAATTAGATAGTCTAGTAGAATGTGTAAACCTTGAACCCAGGGGAAGTAGCTGTCCTTAACCTGGCTGATGAGTTCATCTGGTAAGTCTCGATCGAAGGCATAAGCCACTAAACAAAAGATGCCCAGCGTTGATCCAGCGCAAGCAGAAAATTCATACCAGCGAAGTTCAGGAAGGTGGCTCTGGTATAGAGAAAACCAGGTCTTTAAGCGGGGAACTCGCTCTTCAACTTTGACATGCTTATGAACTTGCAAATCACAGTAATAATTTGCCAACTCATGCAAGGTTGGAGCAATCCTTGAGTAGTTAGGAATTTGACGCAGCGTAGACTGACAAGTGTTAACCAATTTTTGTAAGTAGCCACCATCCGCTTGATCGCTGCGAACTCGATAATAGTGAGTCCTTTTTGCATCGGGTGTTAGCGCCTGAACTAGCGACTCATGCAGAGCACGAAAATCTTCAGGATCAAGTGAAGTGCTGCGATCGCACAGGTTGTCTAAGTAGTCGCTAATCGTTTGATAGGCCACAATAAATCGAATGGCTTCTGGACAATGACGTTTGGCCAATAATCCATAAATAGAGCCACCCTCACAGTGAAATTGCTTGGCTTCTAAACTATCCAAAGCTTGTTTGCGAAGCTCTAAATTTGGAATCTGCTGTGCTTGAGCTTTCCAGTAGTTTAACTCGCTCCAAACAGCCGGAAGAACTTTGAAGTAGGTGTCTGACATCAAAGCCCAGGGAGAAACTGGAATACTCATAATTTGGATTTTTACAATGCTTGAGAACACAAGCGCGATCGCTATCACTCTAGACAAGGGCAAATGGGGCAACCTCTCCATCAGGGAATAGCTGAGGCGTTTTGGGCTTTGTCAACAGAGAGATGAGCAACCAAAAGCTAGCTTTAGCGATTTGCAAATGTCAGCATTTCTGGATTACTTTAACCAATGCTAAAACCAATGCTAGAGATAGCTGCTAGAAACGGTTTATCCTTTAACCATCAATACTGGACTATCGTTACAAATCCCTCAAAATGTCCCGCTTTGGGTAGGTTGAGCAATCATTCAGGAGATCTATTGTTGGACATGCCGCAGGGTTGAGACTGTCAATCTCAGCAAAACTTTTTAGAGTTTCAAGTATTTCTGAACCTGCTGCTTGATTTTTTAGAAGTTAGCAGTATCTCTGACTAATTCAATAACATTCCCAATAGCATTAACATGATTAGCCAGTTAGAGCATCTGGAAGGGCGATTGCTATCTCGTCCAAATCGGCCCACAAAATCTGCTGCGATCGGACTTCATCTACTAAGACTAGATGGTCAACGAGATGGGTTTCGTTATATGCCCAAGCGCTACCAGTCCAGTCGTCCAGCTCCGCTCATATTGATGCTACATGGGGCCGGGGGAGATGCTGAAGATGGATTAAATCTATTACAACCTTGGGCAGATGACTTGGGCATTATCCTGCTGTCTGTCGATTCTCGCGATCGCACCTGGGATGTGATTGTTAGCCAGTATGGTTCTGATATTACTTTTATTGATCAAGCCTTGACGCAAACCTTTTGCTGTTGTGAGATCGATCCTGCTTGCCTTGCGATCGCAGGATTTTCTGATGGTGCTTCTTATGCGCTCTCGGTCGGTATCACAAATGGCAATCTATTTACTCACGTCATTGCTTTCTCACCAGGGTTTGTCGCGCCCGCTACCCAAGAAGGGCAGCCTCGTTTATTTGTCTCGCATGGCACTCAAGACCCAGTGTTGCCGATCGATGGCTGTAGTCGAAGAATTGTGCCTCAGCTACAACAGGCTGGCTATGAAGTGCGCTATCAAGAGTTTGACGGGTCACACACCGTGCCAACTGCGATCGCTCACGAGGCAGTTAGTTGGTTTATGGGGAGTGGTCTTTAAAGGATAAGCTTGCTCTGATGGACATGACGCTTTTCTTGATAGAACACCTTAGTAGAACATAAGTAAGCCGCAGAAATCAGTTCAGCGATCGCCAAATCGTTACTCTAGCTATTGCCACATTTCTTGCTCAGAGCTAAATCTGGTAGAGCGATCGGCGATCGAATTACACAAGGTGAGTTCTCTTTGAGCGTTTAAGGAGATTTCCTTTAATAAATTTACCCGGCTGTCTCCATTGAGAGTTCTGAAAGTCAAAGTCCCCCAGAATTGGGGGATTTAGGGGGCTTCCCAAGGTTGGTAACTTCTTTGCTAGAAATCTCCTAACATCAGTGAGGTTGTCTATTGGTTAAATGCTGTTTGTTTGATAAGGTGCTCTCGACGGTACAAGAAAAACGGGAGAGCGCAAGAAAGTCCGATGCCAAAGGTTAATGCAACATACAGGACGATCCACAATCGAGAGGCTCCTAATCGGTTCAGTTCAAGCCACGCAAAGCAGAAAAACGCAGCAATTGAAATAAGCAAATCACTTGCTACAGCGGCAGCAACATTGTTTTCAAAGCCTCTTTGCAAAAACAGAGTTGGCGACAACAAGACAGTCGGATCTTGAAGTAGCCAAACCCAGGGCGCGATAGTTCCTATGATCGTCAGGAGCAAATACAAGGCTTTCAGAGAGTTGAATGCGTTGGTTGTCGAAACATCTGTTGACTTCAGCATGGTTTTGTGGTGAGTAAGTAGTGTATTTTCAGCGCTCTAAATGACGTGAATTCGATAGAATTTTTCGCTGCGGTTGTTAATCCAGTCAGCCCTCTAAATCCCCACCAGTGAGGGACTTTGAACTAGAATGCTTGTCTGAAAGTATCCCAGAATTGAGGGGTTGGGGGCAAAAGCGCCAAGCAACGAAACGAAAAGCCTTCATCGAATTCATGTTAAATAGACTTCCTGCATGAATACCTGGCGATTGAAATCGCTGCTATCAGAACAAAGTCCACCTCCGTGGACTAACGGTTAAAATCGCCTCTTTAGTGTGAGAAGGCACACTTTGCTCTTGTAGCCCCGACTTTAGTCGGAGGGCATCTATGATTCGTGCAGGAAGTCTAATGAAGTCTCAATTTGTGAATGCGATCGGCACTGGCGATGGTCGTCATTGACTCAGGCTTGCAGACTGCGCTTGCTCTTTTTGGTAAAGCACCCATTCTTCACCGACCGCCTTCGCAATGCTTGCCCGTTTCAACAACCGCTGATGGTAGGCGTAAACTGCACTCCACTGCGCCAACTCAATGCTGCATGGCTTAACCCAGTTGAGTACCGTTACTAAGTAGGCATCGGCAACCGTGAAGCGATCGAGCAAAAAGTCATGGGCAGAGAGGTGGTCTTGCAGGTATCCGAGACGCAGCAAAACTTTCTCGCGGGCATACTCTTTTACACGCTGCGGTGCCTGGGAGTCAAGTAAGGGAACAAAGACGGCTTTATGCAGTTCGGTGCTGATAAAATTGAGCCATTGCTGCAACTGAAACCGCTCTAGTTCTTTAGTCGGCGCGAGTGCAGTAGAGAAGCGGTCAGCTACATATTGCAGGATTGCAGGATTTTCGGTCAAGATGATGCCTTCATCGGTGTGCAGTACGGGCACCTGACCCATCGGGGTAACCTTAAAGAAGTCTGAACCATCGGCAAGACGCTTTGCCTTCAGGTCAACGTAGGTGTATTGAGCTTTTGTACCAGACTCATACAAGGCAATCCGGGTAGCGAGTGAGCAGGCAAGCGGGGCAAAGTACAGGTTCATCATTAAATCCTTTAGAAAGTTGAATGCGTTTGAGTTCGATCGTGCCAAAGCGGGATAATAAAAACAATTACCTGCCAAGTAATCGCCGCCCAATCCAACATTCCGTCATGCAGCAACGTTCTACTATCTCCCTCCAACCTGATTCCTTTGGATTGCTTCTCAAGCAATGGCGCAACCAGCGCAGCTTTAGTCAGCTTGATTTAGCCGTGACCAGTCAAGTTTCCCAGCGTCACATCAGTTTTCTGGAATCAGGACGAGCCAAACCGAGTCGAGAGATGGTGCTGCAATTGGCAACTGTTCTAGAAGTTCCGCTTAGACAGCAAAATCTGATGTTAAGCGCGGCAGGATTTGCCCCCATTCACGCCGAAACTGATCTGTCGGCTCCTGAAATGACCTCAGTTCGCAAAGCGCTTCATTTTATGGTGCGGCAGCAAGAACCGTATCCAGCATTCGTGATCGATCGCTATTGGAATCTGCTCTTGGGCAATAACGCTGCGACTCGACTTCTCGCCATTTTTGTCGATCCAACAGACTTCCAACAGCGTTTTTATCGAGATGGAAAACTCAATTTGATGCAAGTCATGTTCGACCCACAAGGTTTACGTCCATTTATCGCAAACTGGGAGGAAATCGCAGAACATTTGCTGCAACGGCTACATCGAGAAGCGCTTGCAGAAGGAGAAAATGTGCAGTCTAATCAATTACTCAACGAACTGATGAACTATCCAAATGTTCCTGAGATTTGGCAGACCTCAAATTCCTCAGTCCAAAATACGTTACTGCTGACGACTCATTTCCAGCGAGATGATTTGGAGTGGAAGTTTTTCTCGACGATCGCCACTTTGGGCACCCCCTATGACATTACGCTTCAGGAACTGCGGATTGAATGTTTGTTTCCTGCGGATGAGATGACTGAGCAAAATTGGGCACGGAGTGGAGATTGCTAACGATAGCTGTAGTATTTGGGTTGTGGGAATTTGGTGGTTAGTAGGTTAGTGGTTAGTTGTAAATTAATGGCTAAGAACTAATAACTACTGAACACCCCTTCTGAGTGGGGTCTACAAAGTACCCGAAAGGGTAATCCATGCTCTCCGTAGCGATGCACCTTGGATGTGATGTAATCCTCACTACTATTCATTCGGAGCATTCATCATGCAGGTTAGCAACACGTCTTCCCCCTCTAAAAGCATTTTCCAAAGCGTCACATTCTGGGGAGCCGTCCTCACTGCGATCGCATCCATCTCGCCCGTGATTGCCAAGAATGTCGAAACGTATCAGAACACAGGCAGAATTGATCCCAACGGCATCTCTCAAATTGTCGTTGTGTTAGCGACTACCGGAGTGACAATACTGGGACGAATTAGTGTTACCGAAACGGTTTACACGCCAAACGGACTGCCGGGAGCAGATAAGCCCCAGGATGAGTAATGTTCGAGATTCGTTCGAGATTCTTGATCGTTAGGATCGCGAATTAAATAAGATCGATAATTGCCTGGTTGCTTCGCCCCCTAAATCCCCCAGTCTGGGGGACTTTGAGATCAAAAAATTCTGGAATTCAAAACGGGCTGGTATGACAGCTTATCTCTCACCAGACATCAAGGCGATCGCCTGCTATTTCAAGATTCTCACAACTGTTTTAGGACTGCTATATTTACAGGTCACTAAGGATCGTGAATTGAATAAGATCGATAATTGCCTGGTTGCTTCGCCCCCTAAATCCCCCAGTCTGGGGGACTTTGAGAAAGAAGAAATTCTAGAATTTAAGGCGGTTTCGCGGTTCAAAGTCCCCCAAATTTGGGGGATTTAGGGGGCAGAAGCCGAATTAAACGAAGCGAAACCGCGAGAATTATAGGTTGTTTAATTCATGATCCTAAGAATGCATAATTTGGCGATACCGAGCTTCAATCAGTGAGTAAATGCTATAGGCAATCAGTCCTAGTGCAACGATTCCTAAAATCCAAGGGCCAAAAGGTTGTCGGGCTAAAACGGCTAAAGCTTCTCCTAACCCTTTCACTTCACTTGCATCTGAATACAACGCCGCCAGTATTACAAATAAACCAATAATGCTAAACACAACGCCACGCGATGCAATACCAAACTGTCCGAGGCGTTTTGCCCAAGTGCGCTCCATTAAGTTCATTTGGTGTAGCTTGAAATGTCGCTCAAACTTGGCCGTATAGGCTTGGTAAAAATAAGAAGCTCCAACACCCAGCACAATTAGACCTGCTAGACCAACAAGCCATTGTCCAAACGGTTGTGCAAGCACGAGTGCTGTCCAGTCTTGAGAAGCTTGTCCACCAGTGCCGCCAGTGCCTAAAATTAGCTTTACCGCCGTAATCGCTAGACCAGAGTAGGTGATGGCGCTAATCAAACACCCAAGTCGTTGCACAATCCGCTTTGAACTGTTTTTTTGACCTAAACCTTCTGGATCGAGAACTGCTTGAGTAAATCGCCAAAGTACATATCCCACAATGCCGATCGCGACTAAACTCAGCAACAACTTACCAAAGGGTTGAGTCACAATTTCTTGCAGTGCGCCGTTAGTATCCGTTGTTTGTCCTCCGGTTCCCACGGCCACTTGAGCCGCCAATAATCCCACTACAAAGTACACAGTTCCTTTGGCCGCATATCCAAGCCGAGCTAGCTTCTCAAAGGTAGGATGGGAAGCCGCTTGCTGCATGGGTTGTCTTATTTCTGGAGGCAGATCATGTTGAGTCATCAGTCTTTAAGAAGATTGTTAGACATACCATGACGCTTTCGACGAGATTAGTCATCTCCCCAAGTAGAGAAATTAGGAACGATCGCACAACTTTCTTTAATGCAGAGGTTTAAACTCACAAGCAAGGAATTTAGATGACTGCTAATAGCCTGACTAATACAACGTCAGTTCGATGAGAGTGACTCGCTTCGTTTCACTCGGCTTCAACCCCTAAATCCCCCAAAAATGGGGGACTTTGAACGAGAGATCTTATCCAAAAGTCCCCCAGGATTGGGGGTTGGGGGGCTGAAGTGCTGAATAACGGAGCGGAAAACTCCATCGAATTCACGTTAATACAACGCTGGGAACTATCAGTCCTTTCAGTTTTATCGCTTCATACAGTTTGAACGTTTAAGATAGCGCGTTGACCAGCGCAGCGACAGTTTGGATCAGGGATACGGGATCGATCGGTTTTGCCAGGTGTCGATCGAAGCCCGATTCTAATGCTTGTTGCTGGTCATCCTCAGTGGCGTAGGCTGTCAGCGCGATCGCGGGCGTGGTGAGATTTAAGTCCTGGCGAATCTGCTGTAGTAATTCGTAGCCATTCAATTCAGGCATTCCCACGTCGCTGACGATCACATCTGGGTTAGCTTGATTTAACTGTTTTAGCGCGTCTTGAGCCGACGATGCAGAGATTACGATCGCGCCTGCTTGCTCCAACACAAAGGCCACAATCTCCCGCGAATCTTGCATATCGTCCACGACCAAAACGCGAACTCCGCTCAAATTCACATCTTGACGGGCGATCGCAGGGGCAGGCTGGATCAATGGTTGACGTGCGATCGGCAATTGTACGGTGAAGGTAGACCCTTGTCCGACTCCGGGACTCGCGGCTGTCACCGTCCCGCCATGCAGTTCTACTAATTGCTGCACGATCGACAGTCCTAATCCCAATCCGCCAAATTTGCGCGTCGTGCTGTTGTCTTCTTGCTGAAACGCTTTAAATAGATGAGGCAAAAACTCTGGAGCAATGCCTTTGCCGCTATCAGTGACTTGCAGTTGTGCTTGAGAATCCCTTTGATCAAGCTGCACAGTGATGCGTCCGCCTTCCGGTGTGAATTTCACCGCATTCGAGAGCAAATTCCAGACGATCTGCTGCAAGCGTCCTGCATCGCCCATGATCGTACCGCCATCCATCGCCAGTACCGCTTCTAGGTGAATTGATTTTGCCTCGACTGCAAGCTGAATTGTTTCGAGTGCGTTGGTCACAATCACCGCCAAATCGACTGGCCCAACCGTCAAAGTCAGTTTGTTTCGGAGAATGCGCGACACATCGAGCAAATCATCGATCAGTTGGGCCTGTTGTTGAGCATTTCGCTCGATCGTCCCCAAGGCTTCTGCGGCTCGATCAGGGCTGAGTCTGCCGCTTCTTAACAGCTTTGACCAGCCCAAAATCGGATTGAGGGGGGTTCTCAGTTCGTGAGACACGACGGCGAGAAATTCATCTTTGATGCGGTTGGCTTGTTCTGCCGATTGACGGGCGGCTTGTTCTTGCTCGATTAGGCGCGATCGCTCCGCTTCATGTTGCTTTTGAGTGTCAATATCAGTACAAGTGCCAAACCATTTCACAACGTGCCCCTGTTCATTTCTAAACGGCACGCCCTGACCCAAAAACCAGCGATAAGTGCCATCAAAGCGGCGAAAACGGTACTCAATTTCGTAAAAGTCACCGCTCGTCACGGCTGCCAACCAGCGATCGCGGGTGCGAATTCGATCATCAGGATGAATAATTTCTAGCCAATCTAAGTTTAATAGCTGAGATTCGCTCAAGCCTACAAAGTCGCAAAACTGCTGATTGACATACTCGTTTTCTCCAGTTGACGTGGTTACCCAGACCAGTTGAGGAATCGCGTCTGCCAGCGCCCGATAGCGAGCTTCACTTTCGCGCAAATCGGTTTGAATGCGAACCCGATCGGTGACATCCAGCACCAATGACAAGATCGAAATCAAGTTTCCTGAGCGATCAACCAGCGCTGAGTTATACCATTCGCAATGGACGACTTTCCCCAATCGGGTGTAGTTGCGATTGTGCACAACAACTTGCTGACGGCTCCCATTCACCAACGCCCCGGTTTCGTTTTTCACCCGGTCTAAATCTGCCGAATGGATAAACCGCCAATCGTCGAATCCACGCCCGATCGCTTGCTCTGCCCGCCAACCAAAAATCCGTTCGGCTTCACCTGACCAGCGACTCACTCGAAAGTTGTGATCCCATTCGATCACAGCCAGCGGTGAATTTTCGATGTGGAAAGTTAGGCGTTGAAGCGCGTTGTTGAGGGCAGTTTCGGTCTGTCGCAGTTCTGTGTTTTGGGCGTTTAACTCTTCTTCAGCCACCTGCACTTCTTCTAAAGCAACTTCTAGCTCTTCGTTCAGGGTCGATAGCTCAGTGTTGCGAAGCGCTAACTGTACATTTGCGGCGGTTAACTCGGTTGCGGACTGTTCTTGTGCTGCTTGAAGTTGCAAACGGGTGCAAATGTCGCGGCTGATCGAAGCAATGCCTGTGGGCGCTCCAGTGGTTGGATCTTTGAGCAAAAACACATGGTAATCGACCGGAACGGCTGCCCCTGTTTGAAAGTGGCGAAAGCGAAAGTCTCCTTTCCAATAGCCCTCGCGCATCAAAATCGGAAAAATTTCTGCTTGGACATAAGCTTGATCTTCAGGCAAGAAATAATCGATCACCGCCGTTTGGGTCACGCGATCGTCGTCTAGCCCCACTAATTCGCGTCCCGCCTGATTGACAAAAATTGCCTGACCGTCCAGGGTTGCGTAGCCGATAAAATCAGAACTCGTATCCAGAATCGTTAATAGTCGAGTGGCTTCGGGTTGGACAGGGGTCGTGAAGGCTGGCGAAGTGGGAGCAGATAACGGGGTAATCGTGACCGTGACCGCATAAGGGCTAGTTTCCTCACGCCGAAACAGCGGTTGGGCATCAATTTTGATCCAGACCAGATTGCCATCCGGTTTAAAGAACCCCATTTCGACATTCAAACATGGCTCTGCGGTTTGGAGGGCTATCATCGCGGGATGATTTTCACCCGGAAACGGCGCTCCGTCTGGATGAATGGTTTGCCAGGGTGAGTTGGTAGACGAAGCATCTTGTAGTTGGTCGATCGTCATGCCCAAGATCTGCTGGGCCGCAACGTTACAAGCCGCGATCGAGCCATCCGCTAGTTGTAGTACGATTCCGGTTTCTCCATGCATCGGGATCAGGGAGTTGAGAGGGTCGTCGTTCTGCGTTGTTGAGGTCATCCTGAATCGTACTTCGTTTTCCATATCCGTGTGGTTAACCGATCTTAAAAATGAATACCTGGCGATTGAAATCGCTCCTATCAGAACAAAGTCCACCTCCGTGGACTAACGGTTAAAATCGCCTCTTTAGTGTGAGAAGGCACACTTTGCTCTTGTAGCCCCGACTTTAGTCAGAGGGCATCTAGGATTCGTGCAGGAAGTCTAATGATTTAGCAGCCCGCGATCGTCGCAGTACATTTCATTTTCGATTCGGTCAACGCCTCTCGCAGTGGTTTGACGCAGTGCAAGTGGTTCGGCTCGATCGCTTGCCCACCGATCATCAAGGGGACGATCGCAATCAAGGCAGGAAACTACCCTTGCATCAAATCCTAGTCAAAAACGCAGTTTCCGCACAAGTGCATAGGCGTTTGAAGAATACCCTTAAACAGGTGTGTAGATTCTGGGAAGCGACGCAGTGTGCAAGGTTATCGTGATCTTCTTATTTCAGCACAAAGTGTAATGAGTTGGCTGACGTGAACTGATCAAAATACTCAGAAATTTGGGAAGCATCTATGTCCTGAGATAGATTGACTCTTTTTGAGTTCTCCCAAAGATAAAGTGGCAGCAAAACTCTTCAAACGGAAGGCAAATCGGGGTTGTGTCTGTAACTCTACAAAATTCGGTATCTTTCAGTTCTCATTCCTAAGAGAGCGATCCAATGTTAAAAACTTTAGTCAAATGAATTCTATAACTTCTCTTCATTCAAGAGTTTAATAAAGTTGCGTTTGTTTTTGTAGGTGCTGCGGAGATGTTCTTGGTATTGGTCAAACTGCGATCGTAGGCTCAATTTAAGCATTAGCGATCGTGCCTTTTTTAGGAATCCTACCGCTTCAGCATAGGCGTTATTGTTGGTTTGTTGAATCAGCGGTTCAATTTCATTCATGTAGATCGAAAGCGAATCTTCGGGGTGATCGGGTTCGCGTTGGTTGGCCAATTGTATCCATAGAGCTTTAGAGCATCCACCTGCTTTTGCTTCTTGCCATGCTGATTCGGTTTCGCCTTCCCAAAGAAAAATTTCAACGAGTAGAGAATGATCGCGGTAGCCGTGAAACAGCATTCCTGTTTTTTGGCGTTTAGATTCCTCAATGCGTTGTCGAATCTGTTTCAGCGCTCGTTCTCGCCACTTTGACCATTGATGGTTACAGTCTGCTTCTGTTTTGAGCGTTTGATAGGTCATTAGTGCAGGACGTTCGGTAAAACAAGCCCACACGATCGTCATTGCGTCATCAAATCGACCTCGCTGCTGATATTGCTGAATCACAAACTCACGGAGACGAGAATCGGGGCGATCGGGAAAGGCTTTTAACCCATCTTCTGCCCATTGGAGGGCGCGATCGGACTGTCCATCTTGTTGATAGAGTTCGGCAATTTCAAAATAGTGATAACCACTAGAAAGATCCCGACGTTTGATGGCGACGATCGCTTCTATATCGCCCGTTTGTTCTGCTAGTGATTCCATCATTCGAGTCAGTCGCCACCGTTTAGAACTCAAGCTAGTGCGTTGTTGGTTGGCGGTGAGCGTAGGGATTTCTTGCCATGCGGCTTCTGCCAGTTGTTGATAACGCGCTAACCCTGGCTCACCTAAGATATCTTGATAGGTATCGACTGCGTTGTAAAAAGTATCGTAATCAGTCCCCAACTCAAACTCAAAGAGGCGTTCTGCAAGCGCGATCGGATCAGGTTTTGCGATTTCACAAGCGCGATAGTGCAAGTCCTGGATCTCTTCTAAAACTGCGCCGCCATCTCCATTTGAGTCATCCATACGGCTCACGGCATCTTCGAGTAATGGAATCGCATATTCACACAGTTCCATTACGGTTTGGGCATGACCATCATCAAGTAGAGCCGCGATCGAGTCCAGCACTTTTTCAATTTTACGAGCATAGCTTCTAGTTTCGCCATATTCGAGGTAGCCTCTGATCACAATGGCATTCTGTAAGGCACGTTGAAAAGTTTTGACATCAACACCTTTGGGCTGAGTGGCAGCAACCTTCATCAACAATTGTTCTCGCCAGTCGGAATCTTTGAGGGCACGATCGACAATTAGTTTGACTAAACTCGCTTGATCTTGTTGTTCTAAATAGCGTTGTACATCCTGCAATGTGGTGACTGAACTTGATTTCTTTTTGCCTTTCTGAGCCGTGGGAGGACTCCCTAACCAGGCCAAACCAACCGCAACACAGTGTTTGCAAAACCAGCCATCCACACCGACCGGACAATCGCACTGATAGCCCAATTCATTATCTTCTTCGAGCCAAAATTCGACTTGGTAAGTTTCACTCCCTTCGACTTCGGCGACAATTGAGCTGCCCTGCTCGACAACGGAATGAACATGCCCTTGACGAAAATAAGCCTCACCTCGCTGATAAGAGCCACTGTCAGCAAGTTGTTTGATGCGGGCTGCTGTGAGAATGTTGGAGAAAGAAGACATTGCAGGTGCCTCGATCGCGTTGCCACTAGGATAGAACGATCTGACGTTTTCAGCTAGATCAAATTGGGAGCCATGTAGCATCAGGCTGTAAACTTTCTAAAGTAAAACACGAAGACATCAATTCGATGAATTTCTTTGCTTGCCGATCCAGGTTACTCTTTATACCAAATTAACAGTTGCTTACTACCAATCCTCGCTCCCTAAATGCCCCAACCATAGGGAACTTTGACTGATTGATCTGTTGTAGCCTATTGTCAATTTGGTATTAAATCTTCCATCAACAGAAAGCTTCATAGAGCCATAATCCTTCGCCCCCTAAATCCCCCAAATTTGGGGGACTTTGAACGCTGATCAGGGTTCTAAATTCTGGAAGTCTTTTTTGCTTAAAGTCCCCCATTCTGGGGGATTTAGGGGGCTGAAGCCGACTAGAACGAAGTGAGCTATAGACTTGTGTATACACCGTAGCTCGCGCCCATGTGTGAGAGGGGTTGGGGGTGAGGGGCGGATTCTCTGGCTAGAATGAATCAACCCTACCCTAGAATTGGGGGCCGGGAGAGCAGAAGCGCTGAACACCGAAGCGAAAAAACTTCATCGAATTGACGTTAACAAGACTCCCCCAAATTCCTACAGTTGAATGGTTGTTTTTTCGTGCAATTCCTCCAAGTGAATGAGTGAACCGTCACCCATGACAATGCTAAACTTCATCAAAGAGCGTTGAATTTGATAGGAAGACAACACCCGAATCATTTGATACTCTGTCGTCAAGTCGCTGGTGCCATCCCATTTGAGCAGGGCCAGTTTAGTCGATGCCAGTTCACTTAGTTGTGACAAAAATTCGTCAATGGAATCGATCACATCGGGGAGAACGCCAGAGGGTATAAAAATAAAACGCTCCTGCAAATCTAATGTGACCATAACTTGATACCGTCTGACCAATGAGCATTGCAACTCAAAGCCAAACGAAACCGAGTCAGGAAGATGTCTCCTAACTGCCATATTTTTGGTTCTCCTCTATTAGTGCAAATGATGCAAAGAGGAGTGGAACGCTGACGGTTCAGACGCTCCACCAAACTGAGAAATGTATGCAGGATCTTGATTCCAGCCTTTCAAGATCCCAGCGCAAAGCTGACGGTGTACAATCATATCGCCTCTGAAGTTATGTGCTTAACTTTAGATGGAAGTCCTCGGAGTCTGATAGCCACATCAGATTTCCGGGGCGCTACTCCACCTGCGAGATATTCTACAAGAGTTCTTCGATTTTTGGAATACTGAATTTTGAGCAAGCTACATCTAGGCTTTCTCGCTTGTTTGCAATGTTACATAACCTTTAGCCTTCAGTTAAATGCAAAATCGCTGTTATGAGAGCCGCCGTACGAAAATTGCTATGGATGCTCAACAAACCTTAGATGATTTCCGTTCAGGTAAATTTCAGCGCCAGTCGTCTGAAAACGTTATCACAGCATTGCGTCAGTCTTTGCAAGAGCCAGAAGCATCAGATCACTCATCCAAGAATGGCGATAAACTGATCAAATCGTGACGTTCTAAAGCTCAATGGAATTTCGACCATATTGGGAACTGCTCGAAGAATTGGGCATCGATTTGCCAAACACCAACCCCAAAGAGACGCGCAAGCCAGCCGAAACGAAACGCCCTGGAGCCGCTCCTCGCGAACAAGTTCTGCAATATCTCGGCGGACTGATCGAAGACTGCACGATCGCGGGTCAAAAAGCCTGGATTCCCGCAGACAAAACAGTGCAGGTCGATCGCTATACAATTCCGGGGCTGGTGTATGTGGGCGATGGATTGATGAGTTTGCGAAGTTTTGATCAGACTGAGCCGTGTTTGATTCGCCCTAAACTCAAGGTGCAGTGTTCTTATCCTGACTATCAAGGGACACAGATGCCCTATTCGTCGTCTTACACCCAAATGAAGCCCGCCAGCCGAGCCGCCTATCTAGAATGGCTCTCAACGGGACGACGCAAGCCCAATGTGGCGATTAGCTATGTGTGGCTGTTTTTTTATGGGCTAGAACGGCGCGTGTTTCATGACTTTCTGGGACTAGAAACTAACGAATACCAAACAGAACTCAACCAAATCATTGCCGAAGTAGAACAGCTTGAGAAACTTTATGGCGATCGCAGCTATGGCATCAGTGGAACATTTGGTTACAAAGCGAATTCATTCTTGGATCTGTGTCGAGCCATGCGATCGCGTCCACTTTACGAGACAGTGAATCCATTGGAGGCGAGTCCTTTAGCAGTGCAGATTGCGTTAGGGCAACTATTGCAACAGGGGCAATCGATTCCCGCAGATTGGGCGATCGCCTGGTGGAGCCGTTTGGGTAAAAAACAATTGAAATTGGCAGCGACGCGCTGTTTTTCTGAGTTTCAGGACTTGTTTCGGGTGCGGTATGCTCAACATTATGGCGAGGGTTTGAAGTTCGATCCCAAAGTGAATTTGAAGCTGGAGTATCAGCCGATGAATCATTCATTTGGGCGATCGGTGCCGATTAATCTAGTTGGTTTGCCAGATGTGACGCAGTTTCCGGGCAAGCTTTCTCGCGTCGGCGATGTGGTTGAAAGCTGTACAATCGAGCTTGAGCCTTTGAGCCGTTTTTTGGGGAGAAATCCCAACGATCGTAACAGTTCAGCAGCGATCGCACTTCTACCTTCTATACTGTTATCAACACATGGGGGAACGGTTGTTAAGAAGTTGCAGAAATGGTTAGAGAAGCAGTTTTTGGAATCACAAACGATTGTTATTTCAGGAGAAGAGTTATTCAAATATTGGTCAGGTGTGAATGCTGAAAAGCTGACGAAATCAGAAGCGATCGGGCTTTCTCATCTTTTAGAGCAGCTTGGCTACGGAGTAGAACCTGATCCGCGTTTTGGTGGAGCATTGCCGACAATCAAAAGTAACCTTGTGCTGTTTCAGTCTAGTGTGAACGCTGATTTATCACCTGAATACTTTGAAGCAACGCTGGCGGCACATTTAGCGACCCTTGCGGTAACTGCGAAGCAGATCGCCATTCAAGAATCAGATATAAAACATAACTTAGAATCAACTTTACTCACATTCACAACGCTAAAAGTATCAGAGCAACAACGCTTAAATGCTCACTTACAATGGCTTCGTCAAGAAGAACTAACACTAAAGAATCTAAAGACGCGAATCGATTCCATGACACTAGAACAGCGATCGCGGATTGCTAAATTTCTAGTCCAATTAGTCAATGGACAGCCGACTCCTGAATTAGTACAACTGCTAGAGAAAGTTTATGATCTGTTGGGGCTTGATGCTCAAAGCTTGTACCATGAGATCCACGTTGCAAAGCAGTTCCCCCTTTGGGGTAAACGCACCACCCAGGAACCCGTTACCGTCCGCAATGCCGCACCCATACAAGGCTATCGAATTCCATCAGCACCGTCAGAATTTGCGCTCAACATGACGTTAGTGCAATCCAAACTGGCAGAGTCTCAAGAAGTCTCTAACCTGCTGGCAGAGATCTTTGTTGATGAAGAAACAGCAATTGCTCCTAAAACCATTGCAGGCTTAGACGCAGATCACACTGCTTTTTTATTAGCATTATCCAAACAAACCTGTTGGCGGCGAGACGAATTAAATGCGATCGCGCTCCAATTTAATTTAATGTTAGATGGTGCCCTAGAAACAATCAATGAATTAGCCTTCGATCGCTGTGATGAACCTATCTTTGAAGGCGACGATGATATCGAAGTGAATGCAGACGTGTTACAAGAGCTATTGGCATGATGAATCCTCCAATCAAAGCAAAAGATCGCGATACGATCATCCAATCACTCCAAGCGGGAGTCGTGCCTCGTCGGGGACAACATCTGATTCAAGTCGGGCGCGTTGACGAAACAAAAGCAGTGATTCGAGATCTCGATCGCATTGCCGAAGGGGGATCAGCGATTCGATTTGTGATTGGCGAATATGGTTCTGGTAAAACGTTTTTCTTATCACTGGTGAGATCGATTGCGCTAGAAAAAAAACTCGTCACTGCTCATGCAGATCTAACGCCCGATCGACGCTTACACGCCACATCAGGACAGGCGCGATCGCTCTACGCAGAACTCATGCAAAACCTCGCCACTCGCACCAAACCTGAAGGCGGCGCACTCCCCAGCATTGTCGAACGATTTGTCACCTCAGCCGTGAGTGAAGGGCGCGATCGTACAGTCGATCCAGAAGTCGTGATTCGCGAACGATTAGCGCATTTGTCAGAGATGGTCGGCGGCTACGATTTTGCCGAAGTGATAGCGGCTTACTGGCGCGGTCATGACACTGGCAATGAAACTCTCAAATCAGATGCTATTCGCTGGCTGCGCGGAGAATATACCACTCGAACGGATGCGAGACATGCTCTGGGAGTGAGAACGATCGTCGATGATGCCAACATTTACGAACAGCTAAAACTTTTTACTCAACTCGTGCGATTAGCGGGATATTCAGGCTTTTTGATTAGTCTCGACGAACTGGTTAACTTGTATAAATTAGCCAACACTCAAGCCCGAAAAAGTAACTATGAACAAATCCTACGCATCTTAAATGACAGTCTGCAAGGAGCAGCGATCGGTTTAGGATTTATGTTAGGCGGCACCCCTGATTTTTTAATGGATACTCGACGAGGGTTATATAGTTATCCTGCGTTGCAGTCTCGTCTAGCAGAAAACACATTTGCGGTGAATGGATTAGTCGATTTCAGCAATCCTGTGTTGCGGTTAGGCAATCTCAGCCCTGAAGATTTGTTTGTTTTATTGAGTAAAATTCGTCATGTCTTTGCATCGGGCGATTCTAATCAATCTCTCTTACCAGATGAAGGGATTCAAGCGTTTATGGCTCATTGTTCAAGACGCATTGGTGACGCTTATTTTCGTACTCCTCGCAACACGATCAAAGCCTTTATTGATCTGCTCTCAGTTCTTGATCAAAATAAACAAATCACCTGGACAGATCTCATTTCTCAAGTAAATATTAATTCTGAAGAAAATCCCGATTTGCTCTCCTCAGAACGCTTCGACACTCCTGATGACGACGATTTAGCGTCTTTTCGACTTTAGAAAATACTTCAAAGTTTGATGCGTGAATTAAGCAGCATTCTCCTTAGGCGAAACAGAAAGCTTAAACCCCAGTTCATCTAACATCTTAGTCAACATAGAAACATCTAATTGAGCTTGTTGAGATAAAACTGAATGAGCCATTTCATGATTTGCAGATTGTTGTGACTCCTTGAAGGCAGAAGATTGAGCTTCTGCAACATTCTTTAGAGCCAAACTTAACTCCTCAGAAGTTCCATCTTCTAAAACAGCGTCTAAATAAGCGGCTGCTTCTTGTGGATCTTTGAGAGACTCAATTAAATAAGAGTGATAGCTTCTATTAGTGGGCATTTTCACGTTGTTTGAAGTCAATCCAGAACTGTTTAGCTTGCTCGATATCCTTGTCTTGAGTGCTTTTGTCTCCACCACATAGTAGCAAAACAATCAGCGTTCCAACTTGGGCAAAGTACAGTCGATAACCGGGCCCGTAGTCAATTCTAAGCTCAAAAACCCCTTCTCCAACAAATTTATAGTCTCCTAAGTTTCCCAACATAACTCGGTCTAGTCGCTTTCTGATCTCTGCTCTAGTCTCTCGACTTCGTAAAGAATCTAACCAAGAGGATAAAGGAGCTTCTCCCTATTCGGTTTCGTAAATCTGAAGCTCCCGTGGCTCTGACTGCATCCCTTTTGCCCCTCTTGCAGTCCAAATATTTTACACTCAAGCTAACACAATGCGACCTTGACCATGACCTCTAATTCTAATCATTCATCTTCAGGATTTCATCAACTGCACGATCGCGTCCAGCGCTGGATCTGGCAACAAAATTGGACGGAATTGCGGGACATTCAAGAACAAGCGATCGCTCCCATTCTCTCTGGCAAACTGGATGTGATCATTTCAGCGACTACCGCAGGTGGAAAAACCGAAGCTGCATTTTTGCCGATCTTCTCTCAACTCGTCAATAATCGTTCTTGTTCCCTCAATGTTCTTTATATCAGTCCGCTTAAAGCGTTAATCAATGATCAATATCGACGCTTGTCAGAGTTGGGAGAGTTATTAGAAATTTCGATTCATCCGTGGCATGGTGATATTGAAGCGGGACGTAAACAAAAGATCCTTCAGCAGCCGTCTGGAATTGTTTTAATCACACCAGAATCTTTGGAGGCGTTATTTGTTCGGCAGGGATATCGACTGAGAGAAACCTTTAATGCCCTGAACTATATTGTGATTGATGAATTACATTCGTTTATTGGCAATGAGCGAGGCAAACAACTACAAAGTTTATTACATCGAGTTGAATTAATTGTCGATAAAAAGATCCCTCGAATTGGATTAAGCGCAACACTGGGAGACATGACGCTGGCAGCAGATTTTTTACGTCCTGACAATGGTAATTCAGTATTTTTAATTCACTCATCAGATGCGGGACAAGCACTTAAGATTCAAGTACGTGGATATCAGAAAGCTGCCTTTTATCTTCAATTTGATGAATCCGAAGGAAAAAGCGCTAACGACGAATGGGAGATCACAGATCATCTATTCAAAGTGCTCAGGGGAACGAATAATCTAATTTTCATCAACGGTCGATCGCAGGTTGAGGCCTACGCCGATCGACTCCGCCGCTTATGCGAAGATCATCGCGTTCCCAATGAGTTTTTACCGCATCATGGCAGCCTTTCTAAAGACCTGCGCGAAACGGCAGAACAGGCGCTCAGAGGGGAACACCCCGCCAACGTAGTCTGTACCACGACGCTCGAAATGGGAATTGATATTGGGGCGATGACCTCGATCGCTCAAATTGGCGCACCCTTCTCTGTGACCAGCACTCGCCAACGACTGGGACGATCGGGCCGACGTGAAGGCGATCCAGCCATTTTGCGCTGCTATATTTCAGAACCCGAAGTCACTTCTACAACGTCTATACAAGACTCACTTCATCCTCAGTTAGTGCAAACGATCGCGATTCTCAATTTGTTGCTACAAGGCTGGTGCGAACCGCCTATGATTCAAAAACTGCATCTCTCGACGCTAATTCAACAACTCCTGTCGCTAATTGCAGAATACGGGGGTGTGAAAGCCGATCGAGCCTGGAAAATCTTGTGCCAAACAGGTGCGTTTAATCGCGTCAATTCATCCATGTTTATTCACCTCTTGCGATGTTTGGGCGCACAAGATCTCATTCAACAAAGTCAAGACGGAATGCTAATTCTTGGTCTGACGGGCGAACGGCTGGTCAATCATTACACCTTCTACACTGCCTTCCATACGCCAGAGGAATATCGCATTGTCACCACAGGTCAAACGCTTGGCACTTTACCAATTAACTATCCACTAGTTGAAGGTCAATTTTTAATTTTTGCAGGACAGCGCTGGTGCATTTTGTCGGTGGATCTCGATCGCAAAGTGATTAATGTTGAAGCCGCCTCCGCAGGTCGAGCGCCCGCCTTTAGCGGCAACGGGGGTTGGATTCACGATCGCGTCCGCCAAGAAATGTATACCCTTTATTGTTCTGATGACGTGCCAATTTTCTTAGATGTGATCGCTCGTGATTTGCTCATTGAAGCGAGAGAAAACTTTATTCAATACAACTTCGATCAGAGTTCAATTTTGCTCAATGGTCGGCAGGTGCTTCTATTTCCCTGGAGTGGTGATATTGTCATGAATACAATTTTGGTGCAGTTGCAAGCCAGAGGGTTATCGGTGAGTCGAGATGCGATCGCGATCATTGTCGAAGGTCTGCCTCCTAAAGATGTCAGAAAACATTTGCGATTCATTGCCAGCAAGCCTTTAGATGCAACAAAACTGGCTGCTACAGTGAAGAATGTCATGTTAGAGAAGCACGATCGTTTTCTCAGTGAAGACCTTCTCTATGAAAACTACGCCTCTGGTTATTTGGACATTCCAGGGGCACAAAAAGCAATTAAACAAATGATGTCTCACTAGTCAAACGAGATGAAAGAGAGCCGCAAAAGTAGAGAATTCTGATACGGCGGCTCCCTAGACGCTTGCAAGGTTTGGAAAGGTTTGGAGATGAAGGCGAATCATTCCTCCATTCGGCAACGCCAAAAATTCTTCATCTTTTGGTCGATCGACTGCATAAACCATTAACGGAATTACCCACCAAGTCAATAGACGTTGTTAAGCTCTATATTCTAGATTCGTAGTATTGATAGAACGAGTGAGGCAGAAATAATCAGTCGATTTGGGATTGAATACTGGCAAGATGAAAAATTAGAAAAAATCAAAGTTTCCTACTATGGAGTGAGCTATCACGTCCAGTTCTTTACGAAAATTAGCCAAACTTGAGACGATTATGACAATGCTAGAAGGGAGTCCGTGGCTATTGGCTCATCGATCGATGTTAAAGCCCAATCAGCCGATGAAAATTTCGCTATACGGTAACGATTATGTTCTGTGGCAGGATCATAATGGAACCATCACGGCTTTGCCTAATGCTTGCCCACACATGGGCGCAATGCTCTCTGAAGGCTGGTGTGTGCCTCATTTAGACGGCAGCAGCGCAATCGCGTGTCCCTTTCATGCGTTGGAATTTGGCTCAACCGGATGCACGGTTTTACCCGGATCAAACAACCCTACAAAGTCGCTGCTAAAGCCGTTAGAGCTAATTATTCAAGGTGATTTTGTTTGGTCGTATGGAGGGGTCGAGCCAAAAATTTCGATCCCAACTATTTTGAATGAATTTGCGGCTGAGTATGACTTTGTTGGCTTTGTTGGCGATTGCAGCGTTAAAACGAACTTACTGGCGATGCTGCTAATCATGCACGACTACAATCACCAAAACGGAACACATCGCGCGTTCTTTGAAATTGAAGAAGTGCAGTTCAAAAAATTCATTGACCAGGGATTACATTCCTATGCTTACTATGACACACCCAGAGCCAAAAACAAGTTTCGAGATATTCTGAAAAACCCGGCTGTCTTAGTGCTGCCAAAAGTCATGAACATTCATGTAGAAAACTTTTTCCCTGCGATCGTCATTCTGCACGAAGACTCCTCGATCGGAGCCGTGAAGCAATGTCATCTATTTGTACCTGAATCTGAAACACAGACTCGCACTTATGTTCTAATGTTTGGAAAAGCCAAGCATCCGATCGCAAACTTGGCAAAACACCCTATTCTAAAATTGGTCGAGACTGCTGTTAAACAAGATGCTGAAATGTTAGGCAAACTCTACAACGATGCGCCCAAACGGATCAAGCTCAATAATGAAGTGGGTATGGATTGGGTGAAACGAAATTTTGAAAACTTTCCAGCGATTAGCGCACGCAACTCTGAAGGAACCGTTGAGCCAAATCTATCCCAATAAGATATCTCAATAAGAAGAGTTGTTATTTGTTAGTCTCCGCAATCTTGTGTGGGGATCTTCCTGTCAAGATCAGTGCCACCATTTCTGCGCGAGACGAAACCTTGAGCTTACGAAAAATTCGCTTCAAAGCTTGCTTTACCGTGTTCTCACTAATCCAAAGTTCACGACCAATTTCTGCGTTTGTTTGCCCTAAAGCGACCTGTTCGGCAATCTGTAGCTCACGCGATGTCAGTCTAGCACTTTGCAAGAACTGATTCTGCAATGTGCTGTTAGAGTTACTTTGCGATCGCCTGGATGTAACCCAGACCGATAAATGGAGACAGATCGCACTGAGATCAGCAAGATTCTGGGTTGTAAAGGCAGGCATTGACTTCTCACGAGTGCAACCCACAGCCCCGACCAGTTGATTGCGATCGATAATCGGCCCAGCCATCACATGCCAATGATCGGGGCGAGGACAGATTAGTTTCCAGGCTTTGGGCGAGGTGACCAAGGCTTCGTGAACGGGCGCATGATGATCGACTAGATAACGCGCCACAGGGTTATGTTCAATTGAGAGGGCAATGTCTAGAATGTTCTGAAGCTTGCGATCGAGGTGATGCAATTGGTCAAAGAAAAAGATTCCTCGTTTTGTTGCGGCAAAATACTCCCCAATGTGAGGGACGAGTTGCGATCGCAAATCTTGTTCATCTTCAACTTGATGAATCAGTTCAAACAAAAGCTTCAAGGAATGGGTCATGAGCAAAGTGTACCCGATCGAGGTCTAGGCGAGGTTGGTTGCCACTTCTAGTATAAGGATAGATTTAATTGCAATCGCCAGCAGGAAATGAACTCATGACTGACTCACAACAATACATCATTGGTTTGGTCTTTTACCCCGGCATGACAGCACTCGACATTATCGGGCCGCAATCCGTATTTGCTGCTCTGCCAGGTATCCAAATCCACCGCATCTGGAAAACACTAGACCCAATTCAAACAGATGATGGCATGATAATTGTCCCCGATACCACCTTTGAAACTTGCCCACCTTTAGATGTGATTTGTGTCGGTGGCGGACTCCAACAGGCGGCGGTTGTAGATGATCCAGAGGTGCTTGACTTCTTTCGACAACAAGGGAGCCGGGCAAAATTTGTGACTTCTGTATGTTCTGGGTCTGAGTTTCTCGCGAAGGCAGGATTGCTGCAAGGGTATCGAGCGGCCACTCACTGGTTGTTTCGCGAACCCCTGGCACGATTGGGCGTTGAAGTTGGAACCGAGCGAGTCGTGATTGACCGAAATCGCATGACAGGGGGTGGCGTAACGGCAGGCATTGATCTTGGTCTAGTGATTGCTGAAATGCTTTGTGGTGAGGAAGCCGCCAAGATTGCCCAACTGTTGATCGAGTACGATCCTGCCCCGCCATTCGATGTGGGTTCTCCAGAGAAAGCAGGTGCGGATTTGGTGAATAAAGCGATCGCACATGCGACTCAAGTTTTCAATCTACCCGTCAGTCAGGAAGTTTGAGATGACCACTTCAGACATCGACCCCTTGCGGGTAACTCGAAGAGATCGCAATATTGCAGCTAAAAACTGGATAAAACTTGGCTTTTACATACCTTCCATCCTCTTCAATAGCTATTGCTCAAGTACTATACCCATACTGCTGGGAATCCAATTTTGCAGCATTCATCTCAAAACGCTGTTGCACCTGGAAGTGGTTCATCCGCTGGTTGGATTCATGTTATTCTATGTATCTTCAACGCTTGTTCATGAGGTAGGGCGCGGTTTATCCTGTAGCCACGATCAGCCGCAACAGCAAGCTTGAAAGTCTACTAGCGACCCATGATAACGTTGCCGAAAAGAGCAGCCCTGACTATCATTCACCCAGGTTAAAACTCTGGCGGGAAGCACGATTATTGCACAGGAGATTGAAGTCATGCAAATCTCGAATCGAGAGGAGATCCAGTCGAAGCAACTCCCGCGCGTGAGCAGTCCACCCTGGTTGCAACTCGTCAATTGGATCGCCGATCCGCTGGGATGCCAGGACAGATACAGCCGCAAGTATGGCGATATGTTTATCATGCAACCGGGCAAATTTCGATCGGCTGTCGTGATTGGCAATCCTCAAGCGATTCAGGAGATTTTTAGCCAGGATGCCAAGTTTGATGTCGGTCGGGCTAATGAACTAGCAGAACCACTACTGGGACGAAATTCGTTAATCTTGCTTGATAGCGATCGACATCAGCGCGAACGCAAATTGTTAATGCCCCCCTTTCATGGAGAACGGCTTCAGACTTATGCAAAGCAGATCTGTCAGATTACAGAACAGTTTGCGAGTCAGTGGAGAGTGGGTCAATCGTTTATCGCACGGACTGCCATGCAGCAGATTAGTCTAGAGGTGATTTTGCAGGTCGTTTTTGGCTTGAGCGAAGGCGGTTCCCCCGGAGTTGCGCCCTGTGCTAATCGCTATCAACAACTCAAACCACTGCTGACCGAGTGGATCGATATGACCGATTCGCCGCTGCGATCGAGCCTACTGTTTTTTAAGTTTCTACAACAAGACTGGGGATTGTGGTCGCCTTGGGGACGAATGAAGCAGCGCCAGCGCCAGATTCACAACTTGCTTCAAGCAGAAATTGAGGAAAGAAGAACGCAGGGGACGGAGACGCGAACCGATGTTTTGAGCTTACTCATGGCAGCGCGAGATGAAAATGGGCAAGCAATGACGGATGAGGAATTAAGAGATGAACTGCTGACGATTTTGTTTGCGGGACATGAAACGACAGCAACCACGATCGCGTGGGCGTTTTATCAAATTCATCAACGAGTAGAGGTGCGTGAAAGATTGCTTCAGGAACTAGATGGGTTAGGGGAATCAGCCCCAATGAATTTAGCTCAACTTCCCTACCTGACTGCTGTTTGTCAAGAGACTCTGCGGATGTATCCAGTTCTACCGATGCTGTTTCCCCGTATTGCTAAATCACCTGTGACGATCGCAGGATATTCATTTGATGCAGAGACAACTTTCATGGCAACAATCTACCTGGTGCATTACCGGGAGGACTTGTATCCGAATGCTCAACAGTTTAAGCCAGAACGGTTTCTTAATCGCCAGTATTCTGCGTCTGAATATTTTCCGTTTGGAGGCGGCAGTCGGCGATGTTTAGGATTTGCCTTAGCTCAGTTAGAAATGAAGCTAGTTCTAGCAACGATTTTGTCTAAATACAAACTTGCTTTAGCGGAGGATAAACCTGTTAAACTACAACGCCGTGGGTTTACGCTGGCTCCAAGGGGTGGAGTTCGGATGGTGATGACTGGAAACCGCCACGTTGATTGATATCTGTTCTACTTGAGTTGTGAGACTTCGGTGGTTAGTAGTTAGTTGTAAGTCGGTGGCTAAGAACGAATTGCTGAGGAATGAGAATTGAATGATACCGAATTTTGTAGGGTGTGTTGAGCAATAGAGAAACGCACCACTAACGGTTGCAATCAGTGCATCTCGCGAGCCCCGATCCTTCATTTTGTTCCAGAGCAAGCTTGAACGGACTGATAAAGGCTACTCTCTCACAGCTATGAATCGGCTCTACCTTTTTAAGCTGCCGTGTACACACAAGTCGATCGGTCTGTCATCGCTGAAATCCTTCGCCCCCTAAATCCCCCAAAAATGGGGGACTTTGAGCCGTCGTCATGGCTTTGAACTTTGGAAATCTTTCCTTGGTCAAAGTCTCCCAGCATGGGGGATTTAGGGGGCTGAAGCCGCCTGAAACGAAGCGACAACGACTTGTGTGTACACGGTAGACCTTTTTAAGGGGGGCTAGAGGGGATCTAACGGCTTGGAACCGACTAAAAATAATCATTTGCAATCTACTGAGTCTCTACTGACGTGTGGGTGCTAAAAGCAAAGTGATATGCAAGTCGAAACAATTGTCGCAAAGCACAACTCTGGCACTGCTGCATAAACAACTTCTAGAAAGTCCCACTACTTTACAGGAATCACCATTCATCCGAGGTCAATGATGTTTCAGCCACAAACTCCCCCGGTTCGGATCGGCATGATGTTGTTTCCAAGTTTCAGTGAGTTAGAGTTCATGGCTCCTTACGGAATCTTTTCGCACCTGCCCAACACTCAAATCTATCGACTCGCACCCACGCTCGATCCGGTTTACTCTGACTCTGGATTTCCGCTGGTTCCGAATACATCCTTTGAAAAAGCGCCTGATTTAGATGTATTGTTTGTTCCGGGTGGTTTGGGGGTCACGGCCAAACTAGAAGATGCAGAATTTCTCCGGTTCTTGAGGGTACAAGGTGAACGCGCTCGTTATATCACCTCAATCGGTAGCGGATCGCTGCTGCTGGGTGCTGCTGGGTTGCTGAAAGGATATCGCGCCACAACGGATTGGTTCTCCCTAGAATTGCTAAAACTGCTTGGCGTAGAGCCTGTCTCAGAACGCATTGTCGTAGATTGTAATCGCATTACCGGAAGTAGTATTCTGGATGGACTTGCTTTGGGAAACGCGATCGCAACTGAACTATTTGGGAGCGCGATCGCACAGGAAACTCAGCTACGACTAGACTACAATCCATCTCAGTTAACAGATGATTGTCTAGAATCTGTCTCTTCGGAAGTATTTGCCAGAGTCCGGGCTGAACAGCATACCCTTTCGAGGGCAAGGTTACAGATTATTCGGCGCAGTCCTTCTATTGTACAAAATATAGTTCAGAAATAAGGTGGCAAAATGCACATTATCTTTGGCACAGGGCCAGCAGGCACGACACTTGCTAAATTCCTACATGCGCGCGGCAAACAGGTGCGGTGCATCAATCGCAGTGGCAAAGCGGCGGTTCCATCAGGAGTTGAGGTTGTAGCGGGTGATGTGCTGAATGTAGAGCAAGTACGACTCGCTTTGACGACAACTTCCGAAGGATCGGACTGTGCTGAAACAACCGTTGTCTATCATTGTGCGAATGTTCCCTATCCTCAGCAAGTCGAGTTGATTCCCCGCTTTCAAGCCAACATTATCGACGGTGCAGCCCGTGTGAATGCGAAGCTGATTGTGCTAGACACACTGTATGGATACGGTGAAACCCACGGGCAGCCCATGACAGAAGCAACTCCCTATGCTGCTACAACGCGCAAGGGTCGGATGCGGGCTGAGGTTGCCCAGAAGTATTTAGCAGCGCATCAAGCCGGAACAGTAAGGGTAGCGCTGGGTCGCTCGGCTGACTTCTTTGGTTCGCGTGTCCTTAATTCTGCTTTGGGCGATCGTGTCTTTCCTGCGGTGTTTGCAAATAAGCCTGTGCAGTTGCTCGGTAATCTTGACCTCCCGCATAGCTACACCTATATCGAGGACGTGGCGCGGGGATTAGCAACGTTAGGTGAGCGCTCCGAAGCGCTGGGTCATGTCTGGTTGTTGCCCGTTGTTGCGCCGCCTGTGACGCAGCGGGAAATGGTGCAGTTGATTGCTAAAGAAGTTGGGCACCCAGTTCGTATCCAGCGATTGCCGAAACTCGCAATTCAGGCAATAGGGCTATTTGACGCAAATCTACGCGAGTTTGTTGAAATGTTCTATCAATACACTGAGCCACAGATTGTTGTATCAAGCAAGTTTGAGCAGGCTTTCGGATGGTCTGCGACACCGCTCAATGTTGCAATTCAAGCCACTCTGGACTGGTATCGTCAGCAGTAAGCGACCAGCGCAAGTTGTACAAGAGGTACAAATACGAGAGAGCCTAATACAGCATCAAATAGGTTTGCATCTGAGTTTGGAAGTCGAGAAATTTGTATCAGTACTGCGAACGTTGTTAATTCAGTTTAGTGCTGTTCTAACGTAAAGTACGCTAAATTTCTATGTTTGAGGTTGAGATGAATTAGAAGACGTTGTTCTGATCGTTTTGGTCGAGCTTCCAGAGTTGCTCCAAGGTTTCAGCTTGTT
Source organism: Phormidesmis sp. 146-20 (assembly GCF_052939475.1). Lineage (NCBI taxonomy): Bacteria > Bacillati > Cyanobacteriota > Cyanophyceae > Leptolyngbyales > Leptolyngbyaceae > Phormidesmis > Phormidesmis sp. 146-20. The sequence continues at coordinate 88,982 of NZ_JBJPHT010000010.1, read as the reverse complement.
TGCGTAATTGTCGAGAACGGTGGTTTCGGTAGAGTACGATAGAAGACACAAGTAGCACAGGAACAACAATCAGGCTGTAGGACACGCTGATGAGTGGCTGCTCGATCCGAGAGGCCGAACGAGCATATGCGGTGTGAATCGCGGTCTCATACTGAGAAGGAAAGTTGGAGATTTGAGCACAGTACGTTACTTTCATCATTGATTACATCGAAATTGCAACACTCTTCTACTTATTCAATGGGTGCTTCAATACGTTGATTATGCAGAAGAAACTCAACCATGATTAACCCTATTTACAGGACGTTTACCAACCTCGATCGCAGCTTTCACAATTGGGGCTTTCAGGGCGGCACTACTCGAAATGTTGGAGAGCAATCCTACTGTACTATCCGCTGACTAAATGCGGCAGCTTCAATGAATGCGATCGCGCTTGATCTGCTTCTTGCCAAACAGGTAAGCGATCGCTGCATAAATAGCTTACAGAATTCCCCACTAATTAATTGGAGCAGCCTTGTAGATTACTCCCACAAACTGTTCCACAGAACCTATAACTATCCTTTTTGAGGGGTGAGAATTTAATGTTAGCGGTTGGTTGTAAGTTAATGGCTAAGAACGAATCACTAAAAACCTGCTACTTCAAAAGTTTCTCACAACTGATTTAGGACGTACTTAACCAAGAAATGCTGATGGGCTGCATGAGTCCCTTAATACGCTGAAGAACTTCGGGGCAAGATGCGAACGCCATCAGACACCACTCATCGGAGATATGCAATGAATAATGAACGGATGGGTTTCTTATACAAGCTCTACTGCCTGGGCTGGAGAAATGGTTCGCTAAACTGTTTACCGACACTGCAACATCGGTTATTCGGCATTTTTTTGTACTACCGTCAAGGTTTTGCAGAAGGGACTGGATGACGACAGAATCAACGGCAAGAAGGCTGTAAAAAGCAGTAAGAGAGTTTTTTGGTATAGCTATTAACTTGGAGCAGAGCAATGGTAGATAGAATACAGTCAGACCAAACAAATGCGTCTCCTCAACCTTATAAATATTTCAATCATAGCTGTAGCAGCCCTAAATCAGCGTCAGTTCGACAACGTTTTCCCACTTCGGTGTCTTGTCCTCCTGTTTCCTACCCCCCTAGCTCTGGCGGACTTTCAGATCAGATTTGCGGTGTAAAGTCTCTCACTCATGGAAGATCTAGGGAGCAACCTGGGCTAACAACCGCGGAGAGAGATTTCATCGAATTCATGTTGAGTCAGCCGTGAGAATCTTGAAATAGCGGTTCTTAGTAATTCGTTCTTAGCTATTAACTTAACGTCAGTTCGCTGAACGCTTCGCTTCGCTTTTAGATCCAGGAACGCCCCCTAAATCCCCACGAGTGAGGGACTTTGAATCAGAATTCCTCTCTTAAAGTCCCCAAAATTGGCAGCTTTGAGGGTAGGAGCCGTGAACAACGAAGCGGAAAAACTCTCATCGAATTCACGTTAACTTACAGCCAATCACTAACTACCAACCACTAACCTCCAAACTCCCACAACTCCTAATCAGGACTGTCGTCACACACATTGGACACCTTCGCATTTGAGGACAAAGAACGTCTCAACCCCGATTTGATGCTGATCATGTAGTGCTTTTCCATTCACGTTAACAATCCCAAAGTAAGTCAGCGATCGCTGAACCAAAGACGATCGCTGACCGATTTGTACGATTTGGGGTGATGCAGTAAGCTCGATGGCGATACAGAGCTAGGTTGGACGTTTGAAGTAGAATTTGAAATCAGACCAAATCGTTTGCAACGGCTGCTTGATGCCTCGACATAAGTAGATCGGCAAATCGCTTTTAATCCCTACAATCTTTTCGTGCGTCACCGTCGCAACCTGTTCTACTGAATCAAATCGTTGTTTCAAGAAGCTTAAATTACCTCCGACACTGATCACAAGCTTGCCAGAGTAGTTTCTCGATCCCCAAAAATAGTAGCCTGTATGCCCACTGATTGCTTTCGGCAGGTTGTAGTTCCGTCCCCAAAAATCGATCGCTCCCGCATCCCCATACCGCCAGGCTAAGAGGGTACACTCAGACCGCTCACCAGGCGAAAGACGATCATATACCGCTGCAACAGTCGCTACCGTATCTTCCCAACCCAGCATGGCTCTAAAGTGCCAGGGCGCTTGTTCTGCTTGATTCTTAGAATCTCTCGCTAATGTGGGCGGTCGATAAATCGCATTGGAGTAACTGATCAGCGTTTCGATCGGCAAAATGGGCAACCCGATCGGCGCTAAGATAATTCCCCCAGCGATTAAAAGGCAGAACAGAGCAGATTTGAAATATCTACGATGCTGGAAGGCTTGCTCAAACACAATGGCTCCCGCAGCGAGAAACACAGGGTAAATCGGCAGCAAATAGTAGTAGCGAGCTTCAAAGAATAGAAACAGTCCAAGAATGATAACAAACGTCCATCCGAATGCTCGATACTTTCTTCCACTGCTGGTAAATAGATAGTAGTAGAGTCCTGCTAACCAAACTGGCAATGCTACAGGATTCATTAAAATAAACTGTTGTAAGAATAGGTCGAGCGTAGATTGAAGGAATGGTTTCTTCTCGTATAGATTAGACTCCCGCTGATGCTCCAGGAAAGCCCAACCGTGCTGGCTCTGCCAAATTACCGTTGGTAAACAAATCGCGATCGCCAGTGCACCTCCCAGCCAAAGCCATCGGTTAAATAGAAGCTTTCGAGCCGGGGTGATCAAGAAGCCAATCAGCAGGCTAACGGCAAAGAAGGCAATAGAAAATTTGTTCATCAGTCCAATGCCGACGACTAATCCAGCGACTAGCCAGAGCTTGGGGGCTTCATACTTCAAAATCAAAATGGCTAGATAAGCGCAAAGCATCCATAGCAACGGCTCAAACGCATTCATCGTCAGAATAGTTTGCAGAAATAGATATCCAGGCGCAAGGATGACCGCAATCGCAGCCAAACATTGTGCAAATCTTCCACCGCCCAGTTCGCGCACAATGACTCCGGTTAAGAAAACCGTTAGTGATCCCGCGATCGCAGGAAATAGGCGAATCGCAAATAGGGAATCGCCCAGCAACCCACGGCTGATATTTGCAATCACAGCAATCAGTGGAGGAAATTCGGCAAAGCCCCAATCCAAGTGTTCTCCCGCAGCAATGTAGTAAAGCTCGTCCGAGAAATAGCCATAGCGTCCATTTGTTAGAAAATGGAGCAGCAATTTCAAAGCAGCTAAACAACCTAGGAGGGCAAAGTCACTGCTGAGAAATCGTGTAGACGGATTAAACTGAGCCGATAGTCTTTCAAACATAATGGGGCTTGTTTGGTGTTGTTGCAAAGATTTTAGCGGCGAATGGGCAAGCTGATTCTTTAGTTTCGCCATCATTGCAGCTTCACCCCAATCGGACAATGCCTTTTGAATCTTACCAGCCTCATTGATTTCAAAAACACTAAGGAGATTTCTAGCAAAGAAGTTACCAACCTTGGGAAGCCCCCTAAATCCCCCAATTCTGGGGGACTTTGACTTTCAGAACTCTCGATGGAGACAGCCGGGAAATTTATTAAAGGAAATCTCCTAAGTTCCTCAGCGGTGATAGAGCAACCGTTTTTGGCAACCTGCATCGCCCATTTGACGGCTGCCCCAGTTTTCACAAAGAAGCTACTGTCTTTCGACCGTTATATCTTTTCAAAAAAGTCGGATATTATCTTGAAAAACTGCTGAGAATTCCTATGTACTGGTCTTGGAGGGTGTGCGATCGGAGCATGAATAACGACATCTTCAGCAAAAATCTCTAACCAGCCTTCTGCATTCATCGCTGCCATGCTGTCAAAGTAAATTGTGAGCAAGGACGAAATTTCTTCTGTTGACACCTTATCTTCTGTTGACATCTTGGTTTCCTCTTCTCTTGTAGTTTAGTAGCGAACCGATCTCTGCGAAAGCACCCACATTAACGGAGAGGTCGCAGAACAAGCAAAAATTTTAGTCTTGCTGCGGGCTAGTAGAGAGCGTGCTACGAAGTTGCCCCGTAAGCAGGAATCCCTTGCGCTAGACACAAACTAGTGACGGATTCGGCGACTGTTTTATTAGAGGCACAAAACACAGCTTGCGGTCTGAATTCTTCAATTGTTTGAGCAGTCAGTTGGCTCATATTGGGACTGCCATACAGCCCGGTGTCATACATTCTCAGATAAGGGTGCCTCGATATGACTGACCAAACCTGATTGCCATAGGTTTCTTGAAGGTCGCTGCCAATCCACAGCAAACAAAGCTTATAACCTCTGCTTGCAATGTGGGGCAGGACAGATATAATTTCCGCTCCAGTCGCGATCACAAGCACCCAGGAGTAGGCATGGATTGAAAACATGAACCCAGGCGGTTTTACTCTCCGAATCCACACATACTCAGGAAGGTTTCTCTTGTGGACGTGATCAAACGCACTTGTTGCCCAGTTCCTGGTTGCTCTGATGATTAACTCAGCTTTTAATTCGCGGGTTTGCTGATCGAAATACAGTCTAGCGATCGAGAATGAATGCCATTCAATTAAATTTAGGCTAACTTGAGTAAATGCTTCAATATTAGCCCTTCCAGGAACAGTCAACATTAAGACATCTGGAGAGGGGCAGTGCGCTTTGAAGCAACCACAACGCTGTACGTTAACCCAAGGCAGAGCTACACTAATGACCATGAATATCGTCATCAGAACTATCGGATCAACCAGAACAGCTTTTAGAGTGGGTGCTTGCCCTGGATTAATAATAGAAAAATGCAGCAATATCACATGCAGAGTCAGAACGAGCAGACTGAGCCAACCTAGATAACGATGATTTTTCTCAAATGAGTTGTGGAATCTGTGACGGAACAGTGGAGTTGCTGTGACGATGATACTGAGCAAGAGAATCAGTAGCGGGAAAGATGTCGTAACCAATACAACACGATTCAAATCGTTGAGGTGTTGTAATACATCGATTAAAAACCACACAAATCCCCAACTAGCAGATGCCGCGTGAACCCCTTTCATATGATGAACACTGGCATTGATATGATATTTCCCGAATGGAACCCTTTTAGAAACGGCAACTGCTAATCGATAAAGACAGTGCAAAACTAGTTCATTTTGGACTAAGGTGGCAAGCAAAAGGTTAGCAATGCCAAAGGTTCCTGAGAGATAGGGCAATTTGTTGGTGCTGTAGAACCCGATCAAGAGTGTTACATTCATCGCTGAAACGATCGCCCACCAGAATTGATACATCTCCAATTGTTGTCTAATTAGCCATTGATCAGTTCTTCTTGTTCTGGCATCAGAAAGACTTGACTGCATGAGGATACCTCTGCCTGTGAAACTCAACAAGACACTTCTAATGGTCTAGTGGGTGCCTTCATAAACTCTTTATGCAGATCATCCAGAAGCTCTGGCAAAGTCAATCTGTTTAAGAAAATGAATGATTCCCTGGAGAAGCCCCGTATCTGTTAAAGAGGCTTGTTGAAACGATCGCAACATCACCCAGCAAAATTGCATAATCCTCTGCCTTCAGCACCCATCTATCAGTAGAGCACTATCACGTAGACCGAGTGTTACAAAGCAAACAGTAGTAATCATGGCATTCACCCTTAACGATTTAATGGCTATTTCCCCGCATCAGTTATGGTTAGAGCTACCTGAACAAAAGCAGGAACATACCTGGCATGGTGTCACCCAATCACCGTACTCAAATGCTGCTGCACGCTGGAATGGCTATCTCAACACGCTTTGTCTCAATTGCTTGCTGGCTTGCTTTCAAGAGGAAATTAATCCTGCGTTGCAATCCGGCTCGAATGGGTCGGTTTGGGAATTCGTCAATGGGGCTGTTCTGACGGTTGGTGAAACTCGGATTGTCCTGATTCCGGATGATCAAAGCAATGTCTCTGAATTTTGTATTCCTCAAGAATGGGTGGATATTGCAAACTGGGCAGCAGACTACTATGTGGCTGTGCAACTCAATTTAGAAGCGTGTTGGTTACGGGTATCGGGATATGTGACCCATCGGCAAATCCGCGATCGCGCCAGATATGAAGTCACCAATCGAACCTACTGTCTGGATGTTGAAGAGTTAATCGTAGACTTAAATGTAATGTGGGTCGCTCAAGAACTGTGTCCCCCTCAGAAACCAGAAGTTCAAGCATTGCCCAGTTCTCCACTGAGTCAAGTTGAACCCCTACTTGATAAACTGAATCATGCAACCGCTTACTCCCCTCGTTTGAGTGTGCCGTTCTTAGAGTGGGCAACAATCCTCGCATCAGACGACTATCGCCACTCCCTGTACCTTCGTCGAACCGAAAAGCAGTCTCAATTGATCGGAAGTTAACCCTTAGCAGGCGTGAGATTTAGTGTCATCAGCGATCGCAATCACTCGCCACCACATTCTACGACTGGTTAATTGTAATAGGGCTGCAAACGCTCATCGAACAATGCTTGACTCAGTGCTTTCTCCTCAGAATCGTGCAAACACGTCGGGATTGAGTTGCTCACACTGCTGAAGAAATTCTTTAAATTTTTAAACTATCCCTACTATACTTACCCAAGCGGCGGGCAAGTCCATCATTTATGCAGCGATGAAAGGACATTATGGACTTCTCAAACAAATATCTGGCGAATTGCATAATTGTCTGCCTTGAGTCCCCACAAGCTAGTAGAGTAATAACTCAACACACGACCTGCACTAGAGTTACTACTCGTCACACACTATTTGTTACACACTATTTGTCACACACTACTAGGCAGTTAGTCAGGAGCATTGTGCATGACAGAAGAACCTGGAGTGCCATTGAGATAGCACATCTGTCTCTGCTTGACCTGCACCGAATCGTCTGCACTATTTGAGAACCAGGGAGGAAATCTATGCCAGTTCATCAAGAGCATTTACTTCAAGATTGGAAGGATCAACTGCAAAAAAAATCGTTTATTCAACGGTACTTGCGATCGCCTTTGTCGATTTCTTGGTCAAAATTAAGCATGTTCTTTCAAAGCCCGCAGCCTATTGACGAGGGGGAGTTTGCGGAAGCTGAACAGCCGCTCCGCGAAGTCTACTTTGCACGAGTTGCTAATGCGCCATCTCAGGGTATCAGGGTTCAGGGTCATCCATCGCTAACGGCTCAACCGATTTACATTTTATACAATGGTGATGATGTTACTGTGTTCTTAGAACAATCGCTACACGAGAAGCAACTTCAATGGGTGCAAGTTCAGTTTGGGTTTGAGGTAGAAACAACAGGCTGGGTTGCGGCTGAGGTGCTTGGGGATTGGGAACTCGATCGCCTTGTTCTTGAACACGTCAAGCTATTTCTAACGGTTTCGGACGATTGGTATTAATCTAATTGCATCAATCAGCAGCATCGCTCATGTTCTCAGACCGCTGTAGGTTCAGAGAATGGATTAGAAGGATCAGTAATTAGCAAACGATCCACAAGTCCGATGTTTGCCTCTGCGCTGCTATCTTTAAGGAACTATCATCATATGGAACGTCTGCTGGGTACGCTAGAGCATTCTTTTTGGTTGTATGACCAAGTTCTGCCGATTCACTTTGCCTTGAGTGCTAGAATCAGCGGCAGCTTTAGCCTTGACCAACTTCGGAAGTCGCTGTCCCAGGTGCAGATGCAGCATCCTTTACTTCGGGTAGGCATTGCAGTTGCAGAAACCGGACACCCCAAATTTGTCGAGCAAACTGCGCCTATTCCCCTTCGATGGGTGCTGCGGGAAAATGACCACGACTGGCAGCGAGAAGTAGAAATTGAGTTGACTCGCTCCTTTGACTGGCGGACTGCCCCCCTGGTTCGGGTTGTGCTGTTGCAATCGGAGCATCTATCTGAATTAATTGTGACCTGTTATCATGCGATCGCTGATGGTCTGTCAATCGCCTGCCTCATTCGAGACATTGTAAAAGGCTTGGAATCTGAAAGTTCTGCGCTACAACCTTTATCAAAGGCTCACCCGATTGAACAGTTAATCCCAATTCATGAGCAACAAACATTACCGCAAGAACCCCGGCTTCGCGAGTACTCCACTACGGTTTCTAGTCGTCCTCGTTCTCACATTAGAATGGCTCTGTTGTCTACCCAGTTGACCCAGCAGGTGTGCGATCGTGCTCGTCAAGAAAATACCACTGTACATGGTGCAATTAGTGCAGCATTCTTATTAGCGATGGCGCGTCAACGAGGATCGTCGCTGATATGTCAGTCCCCGATCAATGCGCGATTTGCTTTGCAAAATTCTGAAGGATCGCAGTTGACTCCAGCAATCAGTCAAGCTGTGGGACTCTATATCTCCTTTGGCTTGACTCAGCACGATCTCAAGGAAGATTCATCCCTATGGGAAACGGCGCGATCTCTGAAGTCTCAACTCTCAAAATCGAGGCTGCCGACTCAACTGTTTGAGGTCATTCGTCAGCAGCAAAGGCTTACCGCATCATTGCCAGAGGCGCAAACGGTTTTCCAGGCGATGCATCAAGCGCATGGTTATGATCTAATCGTGACTAACTTGGGACGCTTGCCATTTGAACAACAATTTGGCTCATTGCGGATCGAAGCCCTCTATGGCCCAGCGGTGTTAACTGGAATGGAGAATGAGCGGATTGTAGGAGTCGCGACCTTGGGCAGTCAATTGTCCGTGACAGTGACTAATCCCGCTACGGTCACTTCGGAGCAGGCAAGTGCAAGTTTGGCAGAAGCTTTGGAAGTCTTAAGTGAGGCAGTTTTATTGCCTTCAAATCCCGTTCTCTCTTTGTAGTTTAATCCCTTAAAGCAATGGAAAATAACAGGACGAGCCGTCAAGCGTATTGGCGCACGAACACGACTTTAATTTTTAGTCTCTTGATGGTTTGGGTGTTAGCCTCACTAGTGTTCAGCATTTTGCTGGTGCAACTGCTCAATAACATTCGGCTCGGCGGAGTCCCATTTGGCTTTTGGATGGCGCAGCAAGGCTCAATCTACGTGTTTGTCGCCCTAATTTTTATTTATGCCGTTCAAATGGATAGGCTCGATCGCAAGTACAGTTCTGGCAGTCTCCCTCAATCGCACTCCAGTTCCAATATACCGAGGCTTAACTTATGTCAGTTGAAGGTTGGACGATTGTTTTAGTTATCCTTTCGTTTGTGCTTTATATCTATATCGGTTGGCAATCGAGAGTACAAGATACGAAGGGATTTTTTGATTGTGGCGTATCTGATTCCCGCGATCGCACTCTCTTTTTTGCTGACCGGATTTTTTGTGCCGCAACTCGGCTTTACCTTTAGCGATATTGTCGGACGATTGAATGCGCTGCAAACGGATCTGGGCTTCAGCGAGTACATTCAGCCTTTTGCGAACATGACTCCACCGCCCGCAGAGATTCAAGCTCTGGTAGAAGATTTGCGTGACCCTACTCACAACATTGAGCACGCGCAAGGATAATCGTGTTCTACTTGTGAGAATTTGGTGGTTAGTAGTTAGTGGTGAATCAAAGGCTAAGAACTAACTACTAACAGGGAGCATTCCAATTGTGCAAACTCTCGGATTGCCCCCCTCACGAAGTGGGGCGAGAGCTTTGCCAGCCCGTCTCTCCAGGGAGAGGGAGTCCGGCTTAATGGGTCAGGGGATGAGGGTCTTCAGTTTAATTGCACCCAGCTACTTAGACACTACAAGTTCGTCCTTAAATAAACGTAAATTCGATGAAGTTTTTTGCTTCGTTCTCAAGCTTCTGCCTTCCAATCCGCCAACTCTGGGAAACTTTCAGAATAGGGGTTGGGGCGCAAAAGAGCAGAATACCGAAGCGAAAAACTGTTGTCGAACTCACGTTAAATCAACCAATGGAATATAAATCTGCGTTCTTTGACCGATCGCAATGGCCACATCCTGGCTGATTGTAGAAAATAACTTGTCTTCCCGTCTGAACGATCACTTCTAATAGCTCTAAGTAACCAGTTCAAGATTCTCCTTGATTCAGTTGTAACAATGCGATACGGCAGATACTCATGAAATGAGGTGAAGCTTACAGAGGCTAATGACTGTCTATTCACACATTAGCTCAGGATCAATGGGATTCATACTAACTTAGAACCTCAGTTCATAACCTAGTAGACTGTAACCATTCGCTCACAACCTCAGCTATTTTGTTGCTAACAAATTTTAAAGACTCGGAAGGCAAGTTTAGATCATGTTCAAGTTGGCTCTCAAACACTTGTAGGAAACCTGGCTTGCTTTCTACTGAGTGAGTGAACATCAAAAAAACATTTCTACTGATGTATTGCTGATTAAACTGATCTAAGTAGATGTGCACCAACCGTTTACAGTGTGATTGCAAACATTCGTCTAGCAATTCTTGAATGGTCTCAATTGCTTTATCATCTTGTAAAGCCAAGCCAGGATTGAGTTGCTGACACTGCTGAAGAAATTCCTTTAAGATATTCCTACTATATTTTCCTAAGTGACGAGCAACTTGATATTGTTTTTGCAATTCTGGATGCTTGCGCTTTAACACGATCGCAATCTCAGCCTGTGTTAAATTTAACCCTAGCCAAAGCTTTAGCAGAGTTTGCCCCGTTTCTGGAATCGTTGTAAATAGCTGAGAAACTAAGGATTCGACTTGTTCTCTTTCTTCGGTTTGGATAGCGGATTCCAAAGGTGTCGGCATCGGATCAGAAACAACTTCATCACTTTCAAGCGTCAGAACTCGATTTGTTCGATAGTCGCGCGCCGATCGAATGCAGGTTGAAAGCATCGCTTGAATCGTGTTTGCGTCAGCAAGTTCCGTTAGTGTGATCAACTGATCCTGCTTCTGGTTGTAGCAAGCGGCAATCTGAACTAACTCTTCCTGGCTCGGCGCTTCTAGACTTCGACTATTGTGCCTTGACTGAGGTTGACAAACCGTGCTGTAGCAGTAGACCGTAAAGCAGTATGCATCAATCTGACTCGTCTCTATTCCTCTGGATGCCAAAGCTTCTTTGAGTTCTTTGCGGCTTAAGTCCTTTAACAGCCCATAATCAGAGAACTTTTCTCGCTTTGCTTCGAGGTCTTGAGTATAAATGGTATTGCCAATAAAGCGGTATATTGCTGTTTTCGCATAGCCTTCCAAACTGCTCTGATGGTCTAACTTAAAACTTCGGAAGAGTTTGGCGGGTTGATTGACGAATAAGTTACCAATCTGAAACAAATCAGCTAACGAATACCGATACTGAACAGATTGAAATTGCTTCTGTAGCTTCTGTGCTGCCTGATAACACACTTCTTGTAAGAAAGCTGACAGATGCTTTTCTGCTATTGTCCGCTCACCGAATTGAGCCTTCTCATTCTGTAGAATCTTAAGAAAATGAAGTGCCCACGCTTCGGCGGTTTGTTCTGGATACGCTTGCACTTGTTGTTCGATGCTGCGCTCTAAAGCGGATTCTGTTACCCATCGGGTCAGCGTCAGACTTTTTCCTGCATCTGGAAAGCTCAGGAATGTAGAAAATTTTTGCACATTGCTTTGACGTTTCTTCATTTTTCTGACTCACTAGAAACGAATATTACTAGAAGACTAGGCCAGTTATCTTCCTGGCTTTCTCACTGATTCAAGCAGTTGTGATTTTACAAACTGAGACCATGCTTCTGTAGTCTTAGAAAAGTTTTGAGCGCTTATGATCAAGGTACAAGATTAAACAGAAAAGCTGTCTTAACCTCTTATGCAATGTTATTGACATAGTTCAGCAACCTCCGTTACACAAGTCTGCCAACCTTGTTGCACAAGTGTGCAATCGAGTGATTAGTTGATTTCAAATTTTGCAAAAGGCGGTTCATTTGATTGTTCAGATTGATGATTTGTTCTATCATCTACTAAGCTGAGAAACTTACATTTTCGGGGTCTCAACGATGAGTCAAGATCTCCCCAAACAAGGGATACTTAAAATACTGGTAGTCGATGATCACGAACTAATTCTAAGTGGAACGATCGACTTGCTAAGACGGCACTATCCCCAAGCCAAACTCTTTACTGCTAAAACAATCCAGAGCACCCTCCAGCAGGTCGAAGTGCTTCAGCCCGATCTCGTGATCATCGATCTCGCCTTACCCGAAACCTCCGGGGACGCTGCCGAACTCAACGGTGGTATTAAAAGCTTGCGAACCTTAATGAAAACCTATGTCACTCTTAATTTGGTGGTGCAAAGCAGCTATGTCAAAGCACTGGTGCGACTTAAATCCGACATTGATGCTCATGAAGGAGGATTTACCGTCGCAGACAAAGGGCTTTCGAGCCAGGAGATGTTGAACCGAATTGACCTGGCCCTGAGAGGAGTCACACATACCAAGGATCTGCGAATGCCACCAGGGGAGGTCAAGTTAGAATGGATTGAATTACTTAATTTCGCATTTAGTGAAGGATTAGAAGATAAAGTCATTGCTGATCGCATGAGAGTCTCTCTCAGAACGGTGCGTCACTACTGGGCTAAAGTTCAAGATGTGCTCGGTGTCTACCTCGAAGACGGCAAAAGTCTCCGCATTCAAACTGAGAAACGAGCCAGAGAAGAAGGGTTTATCGATTAACTAATCTTGTAAGGAATAAACCATTGTTGCTTACCAGTTGGAACGAATTGAAGCAAAAAATGGCGCTGTGGGCGGTCACTGCATTGCCAGGAATTGCTGCTTTGGGGATGGTGATTCTCGTGCGCCTCAGTGGGTCACTACAATTTCTGGAGTGCGTGACGCTTGATTCCTTTCTGCATCTTCGACCTGCCGAGCCGATCGACGAGCGAGTGGTCATTGTCGGAATTGACGAAGCAGATATCCAACAAATTGGAAAGTACCCCATCCCCGATCGTGAGATTGCCAAACTACTTAGAACATTGCAGAAATACCAGCCTAGAGCGATCGGACTGGATCTCGTGCGAGACATCGCTGTTGAGCCGGGTCATCTTGAACTAGTTGCAGCCCTCAAAGAGATCAAGAACTTAATTGCAGTTGAAAAGGTTTTACCGCTTCCCATTCAGCCACCTCCTAACTTACCTCCTGAACAGGTCGGTTTTGCTGATGTTTTGTCCGACAATGATGGCAAAGTTAGACGCGCTCTGCTGGGAGCCAAAAGGCCTGAAAACGATGAATATGTATTCTCTCTGCCTTTACGACTGGTAGAGCGCTATCTCAAAGCAGAAGGGATTGAACTAAGTAACGGCATTCGTGATCGCGAAGCAATGCGATTTGACTCAATAGAGCTTCCTCGCGTTGCTCCAAATGCTGGGGGCTACAAAGGTACAGATGACTTCGGCGTTCAGCTACTTGTCAATTACCGCAGCGGTTGGCAACGATTTCGCACACTATCGCTTCGAGAGATTAACGAGATTGAAAAGCCCAATGTGCTACGCGCAGCCCTGGGTGGAAAGATCGTGTTGATTGGGGTCACGGCTCAGAGTGTTAAAGATTCGATTAGTACTGCTGCAATTGCAACGTTGCAACCGCCCGGAAAGATTTATGGCGTAGAGTTTCATGCCCATGTGGTGAGCCAAATTGTTAGTGCAGTTCTCGATGGACGACCCATGCTGCAAACTTGGTCACAGGGTTGGGAATATGTTTGGATTGTGGGTTGGGGTATTTTCGCCATTTATCTCGGTCGGAGGTCACGATCGCCCCTAAGAAACCTGGTGTCTGTTGCCGGAGTTAGCCTTGGTCTAGTAGGACTGGGGTATGTTTGCATCCTCAGAGGGTGGTGGATTCCAGTCGCACCCGCTCTACTAGCTTTGGTGTCCAATGGGGCGATTTTGAGTGCGTTTTATCAGTACGATCGCGGATTGAGATCTCAGATTGAGCTACGTCACCGCACGATTGAACGAACCTTTGTTGAACTTCATCGCGGCCCTCTGCAAACCTTGGCCAATCTCTTGAGGCATGTCCAAGACCAGGATATAGAACCCCGTCAACTACTCGAAGACCTCAAAGATCTCAACTATGAAATCCGAGAGATCGGCGAATACCTGCAACTAGAGGCCCTCGATCAAGAAGAAAGTCTGCGTCTCGGCAGTGGTCTAATTCTAGACTTAAAGCTGCCCATTCGCGATCTGTTCTATGAAGTCTACAGCCATACGCTCCAGCGCGGCTTTCCCTGCTTTGAAACGCTGAGAGTAAAAGCTTATTCGTTCGATTCGATCGAAGAGCAATACTTGACCATCGAACAAAAGCGCGAACTCTGTCAATTTCTAGAAGAAGCCCTGTGCAATGTGGGTAAACATGCTAAGAAAGTAACTCGGCTTAGTGCAACTGGGCAGTACAAAGAACGCCAATACACCTTGAGTATCAAAGACAATGGGGCTGGGACTCGATCAGAGTTACAAGGGCGCGGAACCAAACAGTGTCTCGCGATCGCCAGAGGGTTAAGAGGGACATTTCAGCGAACTTCACTGAATGAGAAAGGAACTTTATGTCAATTAACCTGGTCTCTAACAGGTAAAACCTGGAGCTTTGCCCAAATCGGACGCAGAACTAAAGCTTTGGTTCTGAATTGGTTAAATTTCAGCTTCAACAAAAAATAACGAACGGCTAAACGAACCGTTAGATTGTTAGAAGCAGTCAACGAAACATTTGCGCTTTTATCGGTATTGTTTAGTTCAACCAACCTTTACCTCACCAAATTATGACTCTAATCAATCGGTTCCTGAATAAAAGTATCAACCTCAAATTCATCATTGGTTGTATGTTGAGCTTAGGGCTAGTAGTTACTTCATCGACTGAAGCCGCTTATGTCCCTGGTGCTCAAAAACCTGCCCCAAAAGGTCGTCGATCGGACGCAGGAACAACCAGAGGCTGTGTTGGAGGAGAACTGCCGCTGACTGTTTTGGCTTCTCGCACTTATATTGGGCGGACAACATCTGGGCATCCTACATTTGCTTGGTTTGTCCCGCCTGACTCCGTAGCCAAACCTATGAAATTTGTGATCTACGAGTGGGTGCCAAACGGCAAGCCCAAGGCCATTCGCCAACTGTCCTTGCAAAGTTCACCGGGCATCATGAAGCTGTCTCCCTTCTCTAAAAACGAACCAGGACTGCAACCAGGGAAAGACTACTTCTGGCAGGTCGTGATTCAGTGTGATCCAGATAACCCATCAGGTGATTTAGTCAGCGGAACTAGTATTGAGGTTGTCGCAATGTCTACCTCTGTGCAAAATAAACTCAGTAAAGCGGTCAACAGTGCTGAGAGAGCCAATATCTACGCTGAAGAAGGATTATGGTATGACGCACTAAGCGAAGCTCTCAAGCAAGCCCAAGCATCGAAACTGGGGACATTAGGTGCAACGCTGTTGAATGATCTAGCTCAGTCAGAAGTCTCAAAAACGATGCCAGAATCGTCGTCTCCAGAAGGAAATACGATCGCGAAACAGAGTGTAACCTTAAAGCAGATTGCAGGCAGCGCACGTTAGAGGCTTAGAGATTTTTGGGATAAATTCTTCTCTGGCGTTGCTGAACAATGGAATTAACGCGCTCCTGGCCCCGATTCCAAAGGACTTCCAGCCTTTCAAACTCAACAGTTCAGATTCAGATTCAGATTCGGATTCAGCAATGTCTCTTTTCTTTGAGCAGTTTCTGCATAACCAGCTTATAGAAATACCCACTAGATGACTAAGAGAGCATCCGCATGGGTCGAACTGCCGGAATTTCTTGCAGTAGACCCTTTCTGTTTTAACCAGACACAGGTGCTCGATCGTCTATAGGAGTGGCAACATGTTAGAAACAATTCCAATCTCGACCTCAGAGACAGCATCTATCTCTAAACCTGTAGAAACGTCACAGCAGGTGCAAATTGAGGTTTTGGCAAGTGGTCTAGATAGTCCCCGTAAACTAAGCTTTGGTTTGGATGGGGCACTTTACGTCGCCGAAGCAGGACAAGGGGGAACAGGCGCGAGTATTCCGTCTCCAAGTCAACCCGGCGCGTTTTTGTCATATGGAGCAACGGGTGCGATTACTCGAATTCAAGATGGGGTCGCAGAACGAGTTGTCACTGGGCTGCCATCGCTGGCATTACCGGATGGAGCAGATGCAGCGGGTGTTAATAACATTGAGTTTGATGCCGATGGAAACGCCTATGCGATCGTGGGTCTTGCCAGCAATCCAGCCAACCGCGACAGCATTCTACAAGTTCCTGATTTTAGCCAGTTAATCTCGATCGACAGTTTTGACGGAGGTTCTTCCTGGACAAGACTCCGGAATTTTGGCGCTTATGAACAAAATAACAACCCTGACCAGCAAGATGTCAACACCAATCTTTATGACTTGCTGATTAAGGGCAATACCGCTTATGTCTTAGATTCGGGTGCGAATGATTTACTCAGTCAAGCGTAATAGGTAACGTTAATGTAACTACCACGTGCTGGTCTGTTGTATAAGTGAGGGTGGGTCAGGGGAACTATTTCAACCGTAAATTGTCTCTAAATGGTCTGTGGGAACCTTGAAGTGGCTGGTGGTTAGTTCTTGGTCGTGGCTCCACAACTGACCACTGATTACGTCTAGGAGGGAGCTAACGAACCAACTAAAAATGATCGTTTGTGCGCTATTGGGGCTAGCTATATTCCTGGTTCTAGAGCCAGTTGCCTATTAGGGTAAAAGGTGCCCACTGAGCGGGGTGAATCTGCTTATTTTGGCTAATCAATGTCTTCTGCGCTGCTTGGAGGGCTTCTGCTTTACTCATTTGAGAGCGTAAGTTATCGTAAAATCTGCTGACGAGTTCCTGAGTAAACGCATCATCTACGTACCAAAGGGAAGCCAACGCACTTCTGACCCCCGCTTGTACCGTGATTCCAGCAATTCCTAATGTCGCTCGATCGTCTCCTATACCCGTTTGACAAGCAGTAAGCGCAAGCAACTCCACAGGCTCCAAACCTTTACTAAAGCGGCGGATGTCGCTCTCTAGCTGAGTGATTGTAAGTTTCTGATTGTTGCCTGTTACTAAAAAGCTATCTTCTGGAATCGTGCCAAACTGACCATGAGTCGCAATGTGAATCACCGGATAAATTGCTTGTTTTAGTTCTTGCTCTAATCGCTGACGAGTAAACTGCTCATTCAACAGCTTCTTGCTTCCTGGCGATCGTGCGATCACTTGACTGAGTTCACCAGCAACATTCTCCAGCGGCGTAAATCTTTCACCTTCGACGATCGCTGCTTGGGTTAGCCCTAATGCTAGTGTCCGCAGCCCTCGAAAGTCTACAGGTTGAGGAGAAGTCAAACGCAGACCTGGCGTAGTTGCGATCGCATACTTTTGCACTAAAAATTCTTGACCATCATGAAGTGCAGCCATTGGGACACTGCGTAAAAGTCCGTCTTGAATGAACACAACGGTTTTGATTTGTGCAGCAGCTAGATCAGAAGCAACAGGACGAATAATTGAGTTATATAAGCTCTGTGCAGGCGCTAAATAAGCATCCGTGAGATCATAAAATTTCTGAACGTCTAGTCGGAATGTTTTAATCTCTTCTCTCAGCTTTTTACTATCACTGATCCAGATTAGTTTCTTTAATCTTCTTGTCGCCAGCTTCTTTTCGGGATTGGGAAGACTGACGACGATCGCGGTTCGGTCTTCGAGAATGATCGAACTAAAAACAGCCGTGTCTTCTCGTTCTAAGTCATCGACGCGCTCTTGATCAAAAACGGTCAAAACACACTCATCGCCAAAGTAGTTTTGCAACTCAGCCAGCTTCAAAGAATCGATCGCAGTGAGGGCTGAATCTAGTTCCTTTTGATACGCTTGACTAGCAACTGGGAAGGACTCCGCACGTTCTAGCTTTAACTGGGCAAACTCACGGTAGAGCGGATTGATTGTATCTCGAAAAGTAAACTGCAAGTCTCGTTCAGCAATCAACAAATTATCTCGGATGCCTCCCTCACCTTCTAAGGTTGCGATCGCACGTTCATACGCATGACTTGCCTCAGCCGCTTTCGCCTGTGCCTTAAAAATTCGTCCCGCCTGCCATTCCCATAGATAAAGACTATCTTTAGCACGCAGTTTTTGGTCGGCGGCTAACCGCGCTTGCTGAGTAAACGATAAGGCTTGATTGTAGTCTTTGCGACACTCGTAGAGATGTCCCAGATTTCCTACAGCAAAGGATTCAGCGCGAGAATCTTGAATAGTTTGAGCAACTGCAACCGCTTGTGTGAGAAGCTTCTCAGCCTGTGGATTGTTTAGCGTTTGTGGCGAACAGTGTGAGGTTGAATGCTCAGAAAGAACCAGGGCTAGATCGATCGCGGCATAGACTCTACTAGAAGAATTGGGAAGTTGCTTAAGCAGAGCCAAAGCCTCTTGCAATCTCTGTTTTGCCTGATTAGAGTTTGAGTCTTTTGAGCGGTCATAAAGCTGAATCAAGTTGAGCAGTGTCCGCATTTGACTCGACGGGTCATTCTGAGTGCGAGTCAGTTCCAGACTAGTATTGAAATAGCCTAGGGCTTTGTCGTAGTTAGAACTGGCAGTTTTAGCGAATTCACTTGCTTTAGTTTCTGCCCCTCTCAACTGCGTAGAATCAGCCCGCTGCTGGTTTAGTTGAGCTTTACTCACATAAGCGTTACCGAGACTATTCAGGACGGAGGGACGATACATTGGAGGACTGCCCTGTTGGACAACCTTTAAGCTAGTTTCCAACGCTGCGATCGCTTGATCATAGTTTCCTGTGAGGCGATAGACTTCTCCCAAACTTCCCAAAGCAGCGACTTCTCCCTGGTGATCGCTAAATTTCTCAGCAATTTGCAAGGCACTTCCTTCACGTTTAGGACAATCATCCGTCTGGGATGCCCCACATAACAGCGCGATCGCGACTTTGTTTTGTCCCAAACGACTATAAGTTTGTGCTTGTTCGGTGAGCAATCGTCCTACTTTAATAAAATCTCCTTGCTGACGGTAGTTCGCGATCGCGGCTTTCCAATAATTAATGGCTTCTCCCAGTTGACCGATTTGCTGATAAGCGATCGCCAGTTTTTCTTGGACAATCGCCTCATTAGCGCGAGCCTTGGTATTTTGATAGGCTGTTAAGGCAGTTTGCCAAGCCGTGATTGATCCTTGTACATCCCCAATTCGATAGCGTTCAATTCCTTGTTGTACAAGTTGACTAGCAGTGGCAGACTGCGCGTTTGCCGTAAGAGGAGTATTATTCAGCCACAAGCAAACAATAAGACTACACAGAAACAGAATAGTTAGAAAGCAACGGACGCGGAATTGGCGGCTAATCATAGTAAGCTAGGGTTAAATTCCAAAAAGGATTTTAGACGAAGCGTTGGGCGCTATGCTCGATCTAAACGTGCATCTTCCAGGACTTGATAATTTTTAACAGTGTTGGAGAAGTGAACCTATGATTGCCAAAAGCAGGTTCAGTAGAGGCTGGCAGTGGAAGATTGAGGGATGTGCTGCTTTAGTTGGGACACTTTTAATCGGAGTTGGTAAAGGCGTTTTGGCTCAAATCGTGCCTGATAACACGCTGGGTCGTGAGAGTTCTGTAGTTACACCCAATGTTACTATACAAAGGATTCCCAGCGATCGTATTGAGGGTGGGGCAATTCGAGGCGCGAATCTGTTTCATAGTTTTGAGCAATTCAATATTCGTGAAGGACAAGGCGCTTATTTTACCAATCCGGGTGGTATTGACAATATTCTTTCTCGTGTGACAGGAGCAAATCGATCGGAGATTTTAGGGCGATTAGGCGTTTTAGGGACTGCCAATTTATTTCTGATTAATCCAAAAGGCATTGTCTTCGGAGCTTCCGCCAGCCTGAATGTTCAGGGTTCATTTTTGGCAACGACGGCGGATGCAATTCAGTTAGGCGATACGGGACTCTTTAGTGCATCACAACCGACTACAAGTAATCTACTCAGCGTTAATCCCTCCGCTTTTTGGTTTAATGCGATTGCGGCTCAACCAATTGTGAATCGATCGCAAGCACAAAGCACGATTGGTCAACTGAATTCAGCAAATCTTGCTCCAGGACTACAGGTGCAACCGGGTCGAACTCTAGCCTTAGTGGGTGGGGATGTGTTCCTACAAGGAAGACTGACCGCAGCCGGAGGACGCATTGAACTCGGCAGTGTGGGTGGTGTGGGTCAAATAAGTTTGACTCAAAGTGGAAATCGCTTTGTCTTGGGGTATGACTCCATCACTGATTTCGGCAAGATCGTGCTCTCCAACGGGGCGTTTGTTGATGCCAGTGGGGCAAGGGGTGACATTCAGATTCGCGGTGCCCAGTTGGAGATGGAACAAAGCTCAAATATTTGGGCGGATACTCTAGGAGCAGGAAACGGCGGAGAGATCCGGGTACATGTAGCAGAAGTGAATTTGAGTGGAAGTTCGATCATGAGCGCTGACGTGGTTTCTACAGCAACGGGAACGGGAGGAAACGTAACCATTAACACAGGGCGATTGCGCGTACGGGATGGGGCACGAGTATCAGCTAGCACTATCGGCTCAGGCAAGGGCGGTAACTTGCAAATTACGGCTTCTGACGCGGTTGAGGTAATTGGAGCAGCCAATGGTCAAGGTGGCCGTGGCTTGACTACTGAGAGTTTCGGGAGTGGGAATGCAGGAAACTTGACGATCGACACAAAGCAACTGCTGGTGCGCGATCAGGGGGCGATATCAACGACTGCTTTCAGTTTAGGCAAAGGTGGTAACTTACAAATTACTGCGTTTGATTCGATCGATCTGATTGGTACCTCAGCCGATGGTCGCATTCCCAGTGCTTTGTTAGTTCAGACTCAAGGGAGTGGGGATGCAGGAAATTTAACGATTAACACAAGACAACTGCGGATACGAGATGGGGCGCGGATATCAGCCAGTACTTTCAATGTAGGAAAGGGCGGCAACTCGCAAATTGATGCATCTGACTCGGTTGAGGTAATTGGAACCTCTGTTACTGGTCTCATCCCCAGTGGTTTGTTTATTCAGAGTGCCAGCGGTGGGGATGCAGGAAACTTGACGATTAACACGACGCAGTTGCGGATACGAGATGGGGCAAAGGTATCAGGTACTGTCCGGGACGGGAAAGGCGGCAAATTGCAGATTAATGCGTCTGACTCGGTTGAGGTGAGCGGTGTCTCACCCAATGGTCGGGATCTGAGTGGCTTGACTACTGAGAGTGCTGGAAGTGGGGATGCAGGAAGCTTGACGATAAACACAGGACGGTTAATTGTAAGCGGAGGAGTATCAGCCCTTACTGCCGATAGAGGCAAGGGTGGCAATTTACAGATTAATGCATCTAATTCGGTTGAAGTGAGTGGATCAGCGAATGGTCAAGGTGTCAGCGGCTTGTTGACTCAGACTCAGGGGAGTGGGGATGCAGGGAACTTGACGATCGACACAGGGCGGTTACAAGTGAACGATGGGGCAGTGGTGTTAGCAGGCACTTTCGGCACAGGCAAAGGCGGTAACTTGCAAATTAATGCGTCTGAGTCGGTCGAGGTGAATAAAGGGCTAGTATCCACGAGTACTTCCAGTTCAGGCAAGGGCGGTAACTTGCAGATCAAGGCATCTGGCTTAATTGAGGTGATTGGTACCTCAGTCAATGATCAAAGGGGTTTGTTTGCTGAGAGTGCAGGAAGCGGGAGTGCAGGGGATATAAAAATTGATGCGGGAGGGCTGTTAGTGCGCGATCGGGCAGCCTTATTCAGCCGAAGCAGCGGAACCGGAGCAGCAGGCAATGTTTCCATCACGGCTCGTGATACCCTACGGACTGAGCGTAGCACGATTAGAACAGATTCTAATCAAACTCAAGGCGGTGCTATCACCATTTCGGCTGGAAAGATTCGCCTATTTGACGACAGTGACATCCGAAGTAATGTTGCCTCTGGTGCAGACAACGGCGGTGCCATTACGCTGACCGCTAACTCTATTCTTGCTTTCAAGGACAGCGATATTCTCGCATCTGCTCGTGACGGCACAGGCGGAAATATTACTTTCAACACCCCAGCTTTTTTTGGCGAAAACTACCGTCCGGCTACGCTTGAGACAAATCCTGATACCCTCAACAACAATAGCCGAGTTGATATCAATGCGACTGGTGCAGTGAGTGGAATCATTACGCTCCCGGATGTCAGCTTTATTCAAAACAGCCTCACCGAATTACCCGATAACCAAATCAACACCGACAGCATTCTAGCCAATAGCTGCATTGTTCGCCGCGACCAACCCACGCAAGGACGCTTCACGATTACCGGAACGGGAGGCTTTCCGCAGCGTCCTGGGGAGGCTCAATCCTCCAGCTTTCCAACTGTCAGCGTGGAAACGCTACCGAGCGATCGTCAGCCCTCACCTTCCAGTCGTGCTTGGCGCAAAGGCGACCCGATTGTAGAACCTCAAGGCATCTACCGACTGCCAAACGGGAAACTTGTACTGAGCCGAAACTGTTTTTAGATTTAATAGCGTGAACATGTCTCCAATTCTAAAGTGGGTTGCCGCTTCAAGTTCTAGCATTGCGACCTCAGTTTGTCTTGTCCTCAGTGCAATGGCTCAATCCACCCCGCCCTCTGGGGTTACGATTCCTCCAACCGCACCCAACACAGTTGATCAAACCATTCCCAAGCCCTCTGAACTACCCCGTTCTTCACCGTTGGAGACACCCGCATCCCCTGCCAAACTCCAACTGCCAACCCCTCCAGTTCAAATACCGCCTCAACAAACACCGCAATCGAGCGATCGCTTCTTTATCAAAAAAATAGAGGTGCAAGGTAATACCGTCTTGCAAACTGAAATTGCAGCTTTAACTCAGCCCTACCAAAACCGAGAAATTACCTTTGAAGACTTACTGGAACTGCGATCGACAATCGTTCAACTCTATGCCAAAAATGGCTATGTCAATTCTGGAGCTTTTTTGCCCAACAATCAAGACCTCAGTGCAGGCATTGTTCAAATACAAGTCGTCGAGGGCGAGCTTGAGCAGATTGAAATCGGTGGACTGAGGCGATTGCGAGAAGGATATGTACGATCGCGCCTCGAACGTGCAACAAAAACTCCCTTAAGCCAGCGACGACTAGAAGAAGCCTTACAGCTTTTGCAACTCGATCCACTGATTGAACAAGTGAACGCCGAGTTAGTTGCAGGCAGCACTCCCGGTCGCAATATTTTACGAGTCAGTCTCAAAGAAGCTCCCGCCTTTCATCATGCGATCGTGATCGAAAACAATCAGTCTCCGAGTCTCGGCTCTACCCAAGGTCGTCTAGAAGTCAGCCACAATAACCTGTTGGGTTTGGGAGATCGTCTCAGTGCCCAATACGGTCGGACTGAAGGACTCAATCTCTATGACATCAACTACACAATTCCCATAAATGCTCGTGACGGCACTTTCAGCCTCCGCTATAACAATGGAACCAGCCGCATTATTGAAGAAGAGTTTCGCGATATCGGTATTAGAAGCAAAACCCAAACCTACTCGCTCAGTTTGCGACAGCCTGTTTCTAGAACCCCAACCAGTGAGTTTGCGTTGAGCTTGGGACTCGATCTGCGACGCAGCCAGACATACATTCTCGATGACATTCCCTTTTCTTTTACAGAAGGAGCCGAAAATGGAGAATCTAAAGTCACTGTAATTCGGTTTACTCAAGATTGGGTTGATCGGCGTAGTAGGCGAGTTTTAGCGGCGCGATCGCAATTCAGTTTGGGAATCAGTGCCTTTGATGCAACAACCAATGATTCGGGAACAGATGGACGATTCTTCTCGTGGTTGGGGCAATTTCAGTGGGTGCAGCAGTTGTCCACTCGAAATCTGCTAGTTGCGCGAATCGATGCCCAACTGACTCCAGACCCTTTGCTCTCTCTAGAACGGTTTAGTCTGGGCGGAGTCGATACCATTCGCGGCTATAGACAAAACCAGTTGGTTGCAGACAATGGTCTGTTGGGTTCTGTTGAGGTTCGCATTCCACTCACGTCTGATCCTAGCGTGTTGCAGTTAGTGCCTTTTGTTGAGATGGGTACAGTTTGGAATAATCGAGAAGTTGACCCTGATCCTGCAACGATCGCCAGTTTAGGGCTAGGTTTGCGCTGGTTGATGACTCCCAATCTATTGTTGCGTCTGGACTACGGCATTCCTTTCATTTCAGTAGGCGAGTCTGCCGGAGTTTGCGCTTGTGCTAACCGCAGAAACTCGCTGCAAGAGAATGGTTTTTACTTTTCAATCCGTTATCAGCCGTTTTGAGAGATAGACTTTTAGACATTGCTCAATAGAGGGATGATTCGCTCATCCCCAACCCTTCTCCCCAAGGAGAAAGGCGCTAGAACTCTTGTCTCATTTCCTTTTAGGAAGGGTTAGGGTGAGGGCAGATTTAGGAATTCATACCCGAATTCAGCAATGCCAACTTTTAGAGAATGTTGTGAGGGCGTTGCTGATTGGAGGGATGAATCTGTGGGAAGTGTCCATCTTTTCGCCCCCTAAATCCCCCAAAAATGGGGGACTTTGAACCTTGGATTTCCCGCCGCTCTGGGGCAATTCATCCCCTGATTCAGCAACGCCTCCAACGGAAGAGGTTCAGCATTCACCAGAAAAGCGTAGGGCGTGTCACAAAACAAGGTCGCTGCGGCTTGTTCTATCTCAGCCAGCGTGATTAAATCCTCAAGGCGGCCATCCCGAATTCTACAGTTAGGGAAAAGAGCGGTAATCATGGCTTCATCTCTGCACTTTGATAAAAGGTCACACTTTTAGAAACCATTTACCACGGCCACAATCTCACGCTATAATGAGAAAACGCACGGGGCTGTAACGGTTTCGACAGGTTGGCGAACGCTACCACGTGATGCAGGTCGAGAGGGAGTCCACTCTCGTAAATACAGGCTCAAAACACAGTACATGCGAACAACATTGTACCCTTTGCTCGTAAAGCAGCAGCAGTTGCCTAACAAAAACCTCTCATAGGTTCGAGCGTCTACGGTTTGACACCGTTAAGGATCGTAGACAAACCCCAACGGTTGCTCTAGACGATCGCCTCTGGTCGGTTTTCTAGCTAAGACAATACTAGAGAATCCCACTGTTCGGGATAATGAACAGTTCCCGCTTGAGGATCAGAAAAGCTAAACCTGTGAACGATCGGGGTACTAATACCCAATTTGGACACGGGTTCGACTCCCGTCAGCTCCACTACAACTCGTCGCTTTAGATTCAAATCTTTTTGCGACTCAGCCGAAGGTTAGACAACTTATTTAAGACTCATCTCCGAAATGAGTTGTCTAACCTCTAATCCCAATAAATCTTTTCTAAGCTCTCGCGATCAAGGCAGCATTAAAGCCTGCGCTAATCGACAAAGCGCATAGTAGATTACTTCACGCCAAGATGCTTGGGTGGCGGCAACTTCTCTACAACACTGCCTACCGCTGGTCACACATTAAAGACTTTACAGTAGACTTCCTGCCTGAATACCTGGCGATTAATGTTAGCTTCGCAAGTGCCTTCGGCAACGCTGCTATCAGAACAAAGTCCACCTTCGTGCACTAAGAGCGCATTTCTAAATTAATGATTAAGCTTGCTCCTTGCGTTCACTTGCCCGACGAAATCAGCGTGGCTTCAGGGTCTCTAACATCGCTGCGTTCGGGATAGACGAGATTTTCTGCTCTTGATTCAGTTCGCGGTCACGCTCCGTCTATTTAAGCTTTTATTTAGAAATGCGCTCTGAAGCATTCGCTGCGTTTGCTCCTCCACTATCTAAAGTATTGGTCAATATCCATACTCACTTGATTCATCCCCCTGTTCAGCAACGCCTCAATGGGTTAGCCCAACCTTTGAAAAGTTACTCGGCTGGACATAGGACGAAATGACCTCTCGCCCCTGGGCTGAGTTTGTCCATCCAGACGACATCAATCCATCTATCTTAGAAACCGACAGCCGTTTCCTGGTAGCGAAATCTTCAGCTTTGAGAACCGCTATCAACACAAAGACGGCTCTTACCGCTGGCTGCTCTAGAAAGCACAACCGCTTCCACAGCTTGCTGTTTGCGATTCCGCAGCACCCCGGCACGTAGCACTAGGAGACCTGGCAGTAAGGCAGGAGTGGGAACAGCGGTCAGAGACCAAACTTTGAGGTGGATGAACTCTGAAGTACGCTTCCAATGTGTCTTGATGCTGCTTCAACTCGCTTTGGGGTTGATAAAAGGTCAACACTTTCAGTCCGGCAATCCCCCCGACTTGGTACTCCTTGAGGTAGCTCCTTAGGGTATTCTGACTCACCTGTACCAGTTGAGCAATTTTCTAATGCGGTAAGCCTTGACTCTTCAAATACAACGCTTCCATTTTGCGCTGGACTCTCGGATGGGGAGGATGAAATCGTTCATAATGCAACGCCGCGATCTCGGCTTCGCTAAAGGACATCTCGATCAAGGGAACCTCCCGCCACTGTCTCACGTTGTTTCTAGTCAACAAGCTTATCCCGAAAAGTGAGGTCTGTGCCCCTACATAGTATAGCCTGCAACTACGGTTGTCAGATTGTGTTTGAGTCTAAGACTCACCAATTTGCGATAGTCCACCAATGCACCTTTGGTAAATTCGTCAAACCCCAGAAGGTCTCCGTAGAATTTCTAGGCACACCTGTCATGTTCCTTCAACCCTGCCTAATTGTACGTACTCTTGCAGAGAATCTCTCAGTGGGATTAGCATCTTTACCAGAGATTAATATAACAGTGACAGTTTCGAGAGCGTCACTTTTTGAATGCTCGTGTAAGATCTGAAAAACCTAGCAAGTTTACTCTGGCTTTCAATTCAGCGCCAAAAGACACAATGCCGTTGTCGCTCAGATAGTTGTTCTGCCAGGGTCAGCAAATTCGTCATTGGTAACGAAGATTTGCAATAAAACGGATGCTTGGGCTGTCTGAATGTGTAATCAAGAAAAATCGAATAGCGATCGCCCCAGTCTGTGGCTTGCCTCGATCTAACAAATAACCGTTGTTGCAATAATTACCGTACCTGCCCTTCGTGTACAAGATTGCTTTATTTACGCTTTGCAGTCCGCTTGCCGTTGCTGTAGAGACAACAAAGTTTTGGCGCAACTTCGACGATCGAGCAGCCATACTTTCGCGCAAAGCGACCAAGGCTCTCAGCGTGGCGCAAAATCACCGCTATCGGATTGATCCCATGCCAAACAAGCCAAATGCTCCAGTTGATTAACTTTAAGGTGTTGTAGAAAGCAGGTCGAGTCAGCCACTCATGTACTGCAACTCTTGCCTCATCCAAAACACCTGCGTACTCAGCCTCGATCGGGGCATCACAAAACATAGAAGCATAAAATCCATGAATTCCGCTTACCCTTTGATTGCTGATCACAATGCGGTCTAAACAACTAACTTCAAAATGGTAGAGATTGTGGTAGCTCAGTGCTTCGCCACGTAGCATCAAGGGACGGTCTACGAGTTTGACTTCCTCGGAACTAACACAACCCAATCGCTTGCAGAGGGTGTTGGCTACTTCAGGTCGCCAGTAGGGTCTAAATTTGCAAGGGGGAGCGGACTGTTGTAAACAACCCACTGTGCCAATATCAGCCTGTATCAACTCAATGAGCATTTCTACTTCCATCTAAAACTCCTGATCTTAAAGCCAAGGAAATCTGGTACAGAAATTCCGTAGATGCAATAGAGACGATGCACCGATGTGCGACTTCTTTAAGCCTCCTTTGGGGGTTGGGGGAATCGACTTGTAGATAGCCTCCCGTTGAAGTTCCTGGCGGGAGCATCCCAATTGTGTAGCCCAGTCTTTCTGCCCTCACCCTCTCCCTCTCCCCAAGGAGCTACCGTGTAAGTCGTTGTCGCTTCGTTTCAGGCGGCTTCAGCCCCCTAAATCCCCCATTCTGGGGGACTTTGACCAAGGAAAGATTTCCAAAGTTCAAAGCCATGACGACGGCTCAAAGTCCCCCATTTTTGGGGGATTTAGGGGGCGAAGGGTCTCAGCAATGACAGATCGATCAACTTGTGTGTACACGGCAGCCCCAGAGGGAACAAGAGATCTGACTCCCTTCTCCCTGGGGAGACGGGCTGGCAAAGCTCTCGCCCCACTTCGTGAGGAGGGCAATCCGAGAGTTTGCACAATTGGGATGCTCCCGTTCCTAGCTCCCTCGAAAAGGAAAGCATGAGTCTAAAGCACATCGCGCTAGGGTCGTTCTGAGAGCCATATCCTCTCAAGAATTTTTGAGAAGCTTAAAAACTGGAAAAAGTAACCCTGCACCCTTTCTCCTAGCCATTACCTTGAAGTTGATCAG
This sequence comes from Phormidesmis sp. 146-20, assembly GCF_052939475.1. Classification (NCBI taxonomy): domain Bacteria; kingdom Bacillati; phylum Cyanobacteriota; class Cyanophyceae; order Leptolyngbyales; family Leptolyngbyaceae; genus Phormidesmis; species Phormidesmis sp. 146-20. The sequence goes on along the minus strand of NZ_JBJPHT010000010.1, from coordinate 60,807 downwards.
GAAAGAAACCCTAGTAGATTCCTGCCAACTCTTTGTATTATGCGAAACTTCCTAAAATAAAGCAATCGTATAAAAAGCAATCACTAATAATCAGCACTTCATGGAACTAGAATTAGACATTTTGCTGAGACTGACGTGAAGCCCTTACATCCCCTAATCACTCCATCGTCACTTGAGAAGCCGATCGCTGCGGGATCTGTTGTAGAAGTTGAGTAATTTGTTGATTTGTGACGGTTAGATAAAAGCGCTGTCGAGCGACTTGTTGGGCGTGAACTGCGATCGTCTGACTGTGATCTGGGTGATCTCGACAGTTTTGAATCGCTGCTGCCAACTGCAAGGAATCTCCTGGTGGAGTCAACCAGCCTGTTTGGTTGTGGGTGATTAGCTCGATCGCGCCTCCTGCTGCTGCCGCTATAACAGGTCGCCTACACAACATTGCCTCTACAATCACTCGTCCAAATGGTTCTGGTGCTGTTGAGGTATGGGTAATTAGATCACAAGCCGTCATCAGAGCAGAGATATTCGTCTGAAATCCCAAAAATTGTACCCGCTGTTGTAGTCCCAACTGTTTTACTTGTTGGTGCAATTGTTGAACGTATGCCTCTTCGCCAAACAGTGCATCCCCCACAAAGATCGCCATCACCTCCTCTGGACAGTGGGTGAGCGCCGTTAGCAGAATGTGCTGTCCTTTCCAAGGAGCGAGCCGACTAAAATGGCCTACAACAAACTTGCCTGCGTGCTTTAAGTTCTCCAATGCTGCGGGACGCTCAACACTGATCTGCTCAGAAGAGTTCACGGAGGGCGCTACATCGGATTCTAGTGCAAACCCGTTGTACACGACGGTGGTTAACTCTGCTCGTCCCCCTGCTGCTATAAATGCCTGCTGTGTTGCTTGGGAGTTGGCAATGATTCGTGAAGCAAATTGATTGGCAAGTGTCACCGCGAGACGAAGATTCGATCGGCTAAAGTGTTCCTGTGACAGAATATCGTGCAGGTGATACACCAGAGGACGACAGCCGAAGTAACTAGCGATCGCTCCCACGACTAGCGCTTTCTGAGTATTAGCATAGATTACATCATAGTTCTGGCTCAAGTGAATGACTTGCTGGATCAAAGGCACAAGCCGCCAAAGACTCCCCAGACTGTTAAAAAAACTGCTGTCTTTGCGAACATTGAGTGATTGGTTAGACAATACCTGTACGGGGATACTAGCCTGCTCCAGTCTTTGTCTAAAAACACCATCTGTAAATAGTCCCACCAGACAAGCATCCCCATAGTATTTAGCAATGTCGAGAAGACACAACTCTGCACCTCCCAAATTGCCCGTTTGGTCTAGAAACAGAATCTTCATGACTGTTTAATTCAACATGGATTCGATGAGAGTTTTTCGCTTCGTTGTTCAGGGCTTCTGCCTCCCAACCTCCCAACTCTGGGGACTTTAAGACAAGAATTTTAGTATCAAAGTTTCTCATTGGTAGGGGATTTAGGGAGCAACCAGACTTGTAACCGAAGCAAGGAATTGCATTGAATTCACGTTAATTTAGTAACACAGTGCGAACTTGCGGCGCGATCGTTTGCCAATCAAACCGATTACAAGCATACTCCCGACACTCCTCCCGCGTGGGCAATGACAAGGCACCTGTTAGTAGATCAATAATGTGATCGGCAATTTCGTCTGCTTCTGGCGTTAGGGTGACTAGATCTGGACTCAAAGGAGCTAAAACTTCAGGCATTCCTCCCACGGGCGTACACATTGCTGGAGTACCACAGGCTAGAGACTCAACGAGAATTAACCCAAACCCTTCTAAGCTCTGACTAGGAACTACAGTCAAATCCGCCGCCTGATAAGCAATAGGTAACAAATCATCCGGGATGTACCCCAAGAGTTGAACATGATTGCTTAATCCCAATGCCTGCACTTGTTGTTCTAGGGGGTCTCGCAGGTGTCCTTTTCCAGCGATCGCTAACCACACTTCTGGCACCGCTTGTTTAACGCGAACCATTGCTTTTAGTAGTTGCGGTAGTCCCATCCGTTGTACAAGACGACGAGGCGTAAACAAAATCTTGCGATCGGGATGCCAGTTTAATTTAGCGCGGGCCGCCTGACGAGAAAGATTGGGCTGAAACGTTGTGGTATTAACGCCGCCTGGAATAACGTGAATCTTCTCCCACGGAACGCGATAGGTTTCATGCAGCAATTGACCAAAGGCTTTACTCAAAACAATGAAGCGATCGCTGCGGTTATAAACTTGTTGTTCTAACCAGCATTGAAAGTAGTATTTCAAGTTCTGTTGTTGGGATACACTCTCCATTGCCCAAGGCCCATGAAAAGTAAACGTAACTGGAACATCTTTGGGCAGTTTTTCCAGAATTGGAAAGCTGTAGAGGGCAAAATGCAAGTTAATGGCGTGAGGGCGACGTAGCGATCTTTGAGAAAATTGTTGCCGAGCAGACCATAACCGATGTAGTAGAGGCTGCTTGGAAACAGCAAGATTAGTCATCATAATCGATGAATTTGTTAGCGTGGCTGGCAACTCTAAACCACACAACTCAACCTGATCGTTTTTGGCAGCAAGTTGCTGAACTAACTCATACACATAGCGATTTAACCCACCTGCAATGTTGGGAGACCACTCTAATGCTACTAAAAGAAGTCTCGCAGCTTCATTAACCGTGTTTTCCCTTTCCAGTGTTGTTGTGTCTACAGTCATGGTTTTTTGAAGATGAAATCGACGCTGCAAGGTAAGTAAAATTGCAGAAATGGTAGCTTTTGAAGAAAGAAGTAGTAGATCGTTTCGACTGCACCTCGATTTAAGGTACTGGGATCAAATCGAACTTCAACCTCTAATCCAATTGACTCAGCAATTTGCTGAATTTCGCGATAGATCAAGACATCTTCTGGAACTTCCGGGCGTTTGCGATTAACTCTTGCATGAGCCATCTTGTAGAGATATTGTTTACAGGCGGGTTCATGTAGATATAAACAAGCCCCTCCCGATCGCAGAACGCGATGAATTTCCTGTAATGTCCGGCGGTGTTTCACAAAATGATGGGCGGCTTCAAAGCAAAACACGAGATCTACACTTGCGTCAGCTAGAGGAATTTCGTAAGCACGGCAACTAACTTTCTTGTCGAGACTGGTTTGGAGAGCGTATTCCCACTTGTGAGCCGATGCGATCGCATATTCGCTAATATCTGAAGCAATCACCTGCTTGTTGGGAAAGAAGCGTTTGACAATACACGATGCCCAACCTTGTCCTGCACCAATCTCCAAAATGGTACTAGCCTGCTGAAAATACGACTGGTGATAGGCAAGTTTCTCTAAGAGAATTTTAGCCTCACAAAACTTACTGACTAAGTTCTCGATCGCTTCAGATTGAGGGTTCTCGATCGGAGAGTTCTTCCAAAACTCGATCTCAATCTGCTCCTTCTGCAAGATTGTAATCTCTCTAAGTTCGTTCATTGATAAGTACTGAAGGGTGATGTGAGAGAATAATCAGGCAATTGTCGAGAGTATGTTACTCTCCTGCTTTTCGGGGAAATGGAATGTTAATCGGAGAAATGCTTGCTTCTGTGTTTGCCAGTACAAAAACTGCTTCAAGACAAAGCTCTAGCCTCTCTCTAAAAGCATATTTTTACGAGAAACCGAAATCGAACAGTAATAGATACTACAACACACCCTCTCTAGCTTTGAATTCGCAACTAAGGCAATAGAGTAAGCCCAATGATGCAGGCATAAGTTTCTAGTAATTCGGAGCTATGTGATTCAACAAAAGCTCTTGGTAGAGAGCAACTGTAGACTGAACCATGTGAGGGATTGTGAACTGTTGGTTAGCAGTTTTCACGGCTGCTTCTGCCATCTGATTCCTTAAGTGACCATCTTCAACAAGTTGCTTTAATCGTGCTGCTAATTCCTCAGATTGATTGAAGGGTACAATAAATCCGTTCATTCCATCTTGGATCTGGTCAAATGCCCCAGGCCCCGGAGTACGAACTGGAACTACTCCACATAGCATTGCTTCAGGAATAACTAGGGGAAATCCTTCTGCAAGACTGTGGCTTGGTAGAACTAGAGCATCCGCAGCCCAAAGTACTTGGCGAGTGTCAGTCATGCCGAGCAAGCGAACTAGATCAGAAACACCTGACTGAGTAACCTTTGCTGCGATCGCTGCTTTCTCATTGCCGTATCCTTTTCCAGCGTACAAGCCAATGATCTCAACGCCTGCTGACCGCAAGTGGGCGATCGCTTCCGTCAGAACAGCATGGCCTTTCTCTGGAGCCAACCGCCCCACATGACAGACGACCCAATCTTCTGGCTTTAATCCAAACGCCTCCCGTGCTTGGTGACGCTCTGTTGGGGTGGGAGGACGAAAGTAATTTTGATCAACCCCATGACAGATTAATCGGATTTTCTCCTTGGGAATCTCCAGTCCTATTTCAAAAGCCTGCTGTAATTCGCTACTGATAGCAATCATGCGATCGCCAAAAATAGAGCCAACATAACGGCTTAATACTCTACTCAACTTAACATCACTTCTCTCAGCGGCAGGCAGTAAATGACAGGTTGATACATAGGGAATACCATACAGTTGCCGCATAAGATAAACATAGGGGCAAAGCGTTAGAGAATGTACATGAACAATGTCAGGACTGAACTGACGGATAGCAGAAGCAAGTTGAAATAACGCCCGAACAGCCTGTGTCGCGTTTTGAATCGTAGGCTTTAGGCTTGAGAAGGGCATGAAGAAATGTTGAATCCCCTGCGCCTCAAATCGAGAAATGGCTCGTAATGCTTCATCTCGCGCTTCACTGGAACCAGCAGCCAAGTTACAAGCTAGAGCAACCTCCCAGCCCTGCTCTATCAGACTTTTTGAGAGTGTTAGCAGATGGACTGTAATCCCATTTTCACCCCACAAATCGCCTAGTACAAATAGGACACGCGGCTTGCAGTGAGCTTGAGTTGATTGGTGAACCTGCACAGAAGTAGAAATGGGTGTAATCGTCATAAAACTGACTCCTCAGATCGATTCACGTCAGATGATGTTAATGGGTTGCGATAGTACTGAATGGCTGCCAGACCCAATCCTAAGAATCCCCACAGCAATACGCCGCTGACTCCAACAAGAACTGTATTGACCAAAAAACGCGCTAACACAGTTAACACAACCGCCTGAATGACTCGAATAAATGGATCAATGCGAGTGACGTTGGACTGAAAAACTTTAAGCAACAGTAACAATAAACCAATCAGATAAGGTAGTCCTCCTACCCAACCTAAATCTAACAGCATCGAAAATAGTGAACTATCGATCGGAGGGCTGCCAGTACCATCTCCCGTAATATTCGCCAAAGCGCTGTCTAGTTGAGTTGCATAAAACCATCTTCTAGCATTAGCGCTGCCGTCATTTTCTAAATCCGAGAACGTTGACAATCGAGAGTTGAGTAGCCCAGCGAACGGCTCGATTACAGCAAGTGGTACAACACACAGCACCATTATAAGTAGAGTTACGTGCATCCGAACCTGGGCACGTCCCTGTAGCAAAGCGATCAAAGAGAGTAGTCCGACGAACCATCCGAGCCAAGCAGAGCGCATGATGGATAACAAGAAGCTTAAATAACCCACGATCGCGGCGGGTAGTTGTAATGGAGTTTTGCTGTGAAATAGCACAATTAGCCCCCCAGCCATTACGCTCCCAAAAGGCTCAACAGAATTTAGCGTACTCCAAACTCTTATCCCCATTGGTTCAGGGTTGCCCATCGTGGTTAGCTTAGTGCTAATTAACCAAAACCGATCCCATTCTGGTGCAACGAAGTACTGATACACCCCATACGCCCCCATCACCAAGACTGCCCACACAAAAACTCGCTCCAGATTGCGCCGATACTCTGGATAGTATCGCCAATGGGCAAATAGATGGAAGCCGAAGGTAATGGGTAAAATCCATCCTAAAAAAGAGAGTGTTGCTGGTACAGGTTCACGACTAAGCAATCCAATGCAAAACGCATACCCTATCCCTGCACCAGCCAGAACAAAAGGGAGTGCACCTCGCCGGGACAAACGAGGGAGATGTTGCCAGACTGTGATGAGCGTGAGCAGCGCGACGAGTGATGGTGCTAATAGAATGGGACTGGGATCGGTAAAACTACTTCGATAGTCTGCCAGCCGCCGAACTAGGGGAGTCAGAAACCAGAGCCACCAGCTAAAGCCTACATAAAGTAGGGGTGCGCGGTAGTACAGCACAAAGCCAACGACAAAAGCTCCAGTCGGAAAAGCAGCATTAAGGATGCTTCCAGCACCAACCAGGACAAGCACTGTAGTAAATGCAATTAATACCAGAATGGACATCCAAGCAGTGGCGGGTTGAAAGTCAAACCAGGCTGTTTGAGTGCTGAGGCGATGATTTGGAGTCGTGCTGGCCATCCCTTTCATAGTGAACCACTCTTTGGCAGATGTAGTAGATCAGGTGGTTGGTAGCTACTCCACCAAGTCTGGCAGGCAAGCCAGCGGGCTGCTAGAGATACGAAAAGTTTTTGTTGAGCAAGGTAAGCTCCTCTGGGTAAAAATCGCAAATACTGTAAGAAGCCTGGTGCGCTGCTTGTCCCAATCAAGACTGCCCAGATAACAAATATGAGCCGTTGAGGAACAGAGAAATGCTCCAGTAGCGCTAAAGTCTCATTGTGAACAGCATTGCTGAATGCAAGGGCATTAAATTGATCTCGCTGATCTTCATCAAATCGCTGTCCGCGAAAGTGATCAACTGCGATCGCCGGATCATAAATTAGCTGCCAACCTCGTTGTCTGACTGCCAGACTAAATGCCAACTCAAAATGCACCTGGGCACCTGTTCCTCGCATTCGTGAATCAAACCACAACCCCTGAATTGCGGTACGGCGAAAGCTCATATTGACTCCCTTGAGGACATCTACCTCGCGAGCGGCTCCAATGCCAATGTGATGATTGCCAATCACTCGTCCAAACCACTGCACCTTGCCCACGATCTCACGCGCACCTGCTTCAAGTTCTGTACCGTGATAAACCCAATCTCGACCGCCTACTCCCCCAATTTGCTCACTGGCTTGAAAACAGGCTTCAATCTTGGCTAACCATGTTGGATGGGGGCCAGCATCATCATCCGTAAAGGTAATAATATCCCCTGTCGCAGCTTCCAGCCCCCGATTCATAGCGGCAACAACTCCTGGCACCTGCACTGTAACAATTTGGAGCGGCAGGCGATCGCAGTTAAAGTCCCTCAACCATGACCAAGTATCTGCATCGGTATCTCGAACAATGAGTAAGACCTCATCGGCTAAACGAGTCTGTTGTTGCAGGGCTTCCAGGCAACGCTGTAAATCTTGAGGACGGCGATAGGTTGGGATAACGACACTGATTTTCATCGCTGACCCACCTGCTCAAAGAGATTGACGTAGCTTTTTGCTTTGCTACTCCAGCTATGCTGTTGAGCGATGGCGTAGGCAGCTTGTCCCATTTGATGGCGTAGCCTTGCATCCTGGCTGAGTGTTCGCAGTGCTTTCGCGAGAGTTTCTACATCGTCAGAATCTTGTAGCACAACTCCACACTCAGGGGTAACAATTTCAGCTCCACCGGCACTATTTGCTGTGATCACAGGTAAACCAGAAGCCATAGCTTCTAGCAAAACAAGGGTACAAGCCTCGTATCGGGAAGGAAATACAAAAAGGTCAGCAGTTTGCATCAGCAGAACAATATCTTGTCGATAACCCAGAAAATGAACGCGATCGTTGAGCTGTAGTTGCACTGCCATATCAGGATAGGGACTGCGGTTAGTATCTCCTACGACTGCTAGATGCAGATCTGGTACTTCCACTAAGGCACGCAATACCGTATCCAAGTTTTTACGATTGGTTCGTATATCACCCACAAATATTGCGAGGGGAACCTGCTCTGGCAGCCCTAATGCTTCACGTTCTCGGTTATCTGGAAAGAACTCTTGAACGTCAACGCCATTTAGAATCACATGGGTACGTTCTGGTGGAACTCCAATGTCAATTAATTCCTGACGAATTTTTTCTGAAACCGCAATTACTAGTTTTGCTTGTTGAAATGCTGTTTTTTCCCAATGAGCATTCAAAACGGTATAAAGCCAGTGGTACAGACCATAAATTCCCCTTCGCTGACGGGAAGTGTGGGAAGGCGATTGCAACCAGGCGTTATGGACAAACTGAACAGTATTGATATCACCGAAAGCCGAAGTGACAGCCCCATAAACTTGCACGATATCAAACTGTTGGCGATGGGTTCGCAGCCATTGAGCACTCCGTTGGGCGAAAACCAGTTCTTTGAGAAGTTGAGTTGGATATCCCTTAACAGGAATATTAACCCAGTTGACTTGGCTATGCTGCTGTAGGTCTGATGCCAGGTTTGTTGCAAGCAGAGTGACCTGATGCCCCTGCCGAATTGCTTCCCAGACAATTTCATAGTTGGCGCGCCCCTGTCCATCGCCTTTGATGACGCTAGGCGTTACGATGCAAAATCTCATAGGTAGCTTATCCTCTTGCCATTTTTGATGGTTGTTGCCATAGTTGCTGAATTTGGGAGCGTTTTACAATTTCTGGTAGTCCCTGAAGATAACCGCGCTTAACCAGGTAGACCACCATATGAACAAAGTAAACAATCAGAAAACCTACTAGCTTTAATCTATTTGGAAAAATTTGTTGATAACGCTTAATCCCGACATAGAGGCGTGCTGCTTCGATGTAGAGTTCGTACTCGGTCAAAGGGCGAACTGGCACTGTACTTGTGACTATGTTCAGTGTGCTAGTCTGGGCGCAAGTATCTGATACCTTTAGTTTAGGGCAATGCAGAATACAGTAGCCGTTCTTTAATGCCCGCAAACACAGTTCTGCATCTTCATAGCCAAAAAAGATTTGCTCATCCCATTGTTCAATTTCTAGCAGTGAGCGAGGAAAGACTGCTGCGTGCAGGTTTACTGTTTCAGGCACCTTACTAACACAAAAGTAACCTCGGAATGAGAGCTTGGTTGGTGCGTTTTCTGCATCGTCAGTACAGTGAATACCAGACAGAATTGTATGGCAGCGCCGCTTTTCAGACATCTGCTCGTAATCACTTATAGCTTGAGCTATGAAATCTGATGCAACACAAATATCATCATCGATAAAGGCAATGTATTCGGCCGTAGACTTCAGCAGTAAAGTAAGCGCGTTATTCCGATTTGCACAGACTCCCCTTTGCGGGCCTAGCACATAAGTTGTTGAAGGGTTTTGTTTTGTAATCTGGTGATTCTTTTGCTGAACTTCCCGATCGAATGAATCATCAGAAACGACAACAGACAGAGGTTTAACCTGAGAACTCCAAAGTGCTCTTAAACAGACTGCCAAAGCTTGAGGACGATTCCGAGTTGTTACGCAGACTGACAAATTCAGTGCTGATGTTAGCTGCGTTTGAGCATCGGATTGCTGACAGAAATTCATATGGCTCTCTTTTTTCTATACTTTGCTGTTTCATAGAGTGCAAGGGTTGTTGTAGCAATCTCCTGCCAACTGTAGTTTTGTGCAGTAGCATAAGCATTACGACGAAGCTGCTCAAGATAGTCTCGATCGCTAATCAACTCTTCCAGAGCCTGAACAATTGCTTCGCTGTCCCGTGGTTGAACTAAAACTCCATTTACTCCGTCTGTCACAATTTCCATTGGCCCTGGTGTTTTTGTCGTAATCGGTGCCAGCCCGCAAGCCATTGCTTCTGGCAGTACTAAACTAAAACCTTCAGATAGAGTTGGAAAGAACTTAATGTGATGTCCCTGAAGAAGAGCAGGCAACATCTCATGATTGTAGTGAGGGATAACTTTGACTCGATCGCGCACCTTAGACTCAAAATCGGCGTGAACCTGTGCTTCCGAAACACCAGTTCCCAAGAGGCTAACCATGACCTGTGGATACCGCAGCAGAATCTGGCTTAAAGCTGGTGTTCCGTAGTGAATGCCTTTGCGAGGAATATAAGTGCCGATTTGAGCAATGCGAATGAAGTCTACTGGCTCTCTGGGGGTTGGCTCATAGGGCAAGCCTATAAATTCTTGGGGAATGCCATTTGCAGAAATCTGGGCCCGCTCAAGTCGAACGCCTAAATTCTCCACAGCATACGTCAGGTCAAGTCGATTTAACAGAATGGCTAAGTCAGCATCACACAGCGAATTGGATACTTCCCAAAGCCGAAATCCACCATGATAAAAAGGATATTTCCAACTCAATGACAAGTTGCCGAGTTTTGCTTCTGTCAGATTCTCCACGTGCATGGTATGTTCTAGTCCATGACTTCGCGTGACTAACAGGGGATTCTTGCTAGAGGTGCAATGACGAATTTTTGCCCAGATCCAGGCATCCCCAGTGGATGCATCAATCACATCCAAGGGCTGCTGTTGCATTAAGCCAATAATGTGTCTGGCAGCAAACATCGGAAAGACGATCGCTTTAACAATTCCAGGCAGTTTGGGTGGTAGATCACTGAAAGAGTAGAAATGCACATCATGCCCTAGTCTGCGGTATTCTTGACCAAGTTGCCAGGTAACACCAGGGGCACCTGCGTTTGGATCAAGGTCATGATGAATGGTAAGTAAAATATTCATACTTTCCTGACTTTTCAAGTTGCCTGAGTAAGCCACCATGACTGAAAAGCTAAGATGGTGCCTAAGCTCCATTGCCCCAAGTTTCTACAGAAAGAGTGCCTAAGCTCTCCGATTTGTGAAGCAGGAAGAGGTTACTGTTTGCTAAGGTTGGCTTCTGTGTAAACACTCTATCCACTGTATTCAAAGGTTCCCGGAGTAAACCCGGATAATAATAGCCCGTGGTTGATACACACTTGAATCCGTGTTGTTTGAATAAATACACCCATTCAGAGTTAGTGCTAACGCGCAGATGCTTGCGATCGACCGCTGTATCATCTGCATGTTGAAAGGAAACAGACCCAATGCCACCTGGCACCTTACCCAGTAATAATCGAACTCGACTCCACCACCAGGCAAGATTAGGCGTTGTAATGAGCAAATATCCTCCCGGTCGCAGGACACGATGCAGTTCTTCTAGAAACACGTCGGTATCCACCAGATGCTCAATCAAATCACCTGCGATAATGGCATCAAAAAAATTGTCCTCTACTGGGCAGGGAGACACGCCACTAATCCACTCATGGGTAACAATGCCTTTTTTGCGGGCCTCAGCCAACGGAACGGGCGCAATATCAAAACCATGCATTTCCCGAATGCCAGCTTGTTCTTGATAGTAGGCAGCTTGTCCACCACTGCGACAGCCGATGTCAGCGACTCGTTCCCGCTGCGGTAATGCTTTCAGTGTTTTAATCAACAAGCGAATCTTCTCGGATGCCCAACGAAGCTCGACCTGCTCTGCTTCTGGCGACATAGCCTGACTATATTCTTCGGCATTTGCACCTAATGAAATAGTGGGTTGGTTGGCGATCGTCATCGTTTCGTTTTCCTTGCTCAAAGCGTTGTTTTTTCTAAAACCGTTGCCGGATAAATCAAAAAACCTGTACTCTTCACCCAAAACCGCATTAGATAATTCAGCTTTTCATGCCACGAATAGAAGTGCCAGGTCAGAATGAGCTGTGAAATCTCGCGCATTTCAGACAAGTTCCATTTGCCTTGCAGATAATATTTAGCGCGACGATGGTCGAGATGCTTCGATAAGTTAACTCGATTTGGATGACCAATTCGTTCCAGAAATTGATTTAGCCACTGATTGGTCATTTCAACTCCAGCGATCGCTTTAGCCTTGCGTTCGGGAGTTAGTTTCTCGGCAGACCAAAATGTGTTTGCTTCATGCGTTCGGTAACTGCCCAGAACTTCATTAATTGCAGTAATCTTGCCTAGAAATGCCGCACAATAAAGCAAACAACCGTCCGGCCAAAAGCGCCACTCTGGGGGGGTTATCGGCAGAATTTTTTGCAGCACGCTGCGGTGAAAGCTGAGTCCAGTCGTGGCAGGAAAGTGCCATATGCCGCCCGTGTCGAGAATAATGCGTGCCAAGTTATCGTCGGGTATCTGGAGAAATGGTGTTTGAAGATTGACTGCAATGCCACCGCTATCAATCACGTCCAGCATATGAGCTACCCCGGCAGTGCCTGGTTGTTTGAAGGCTCGGACAATTTGCTCTAGTTTGCTGGGATGCCAGATGTCGTCAGAGTCCAAAAACGCAAGAATTTCACCTACAGAATTTTGAAAGCCTGTATTAATTGCGCCACCGTGACCCTGGTTTTCCTGCAAAATCACCTTGAATTTATCGGCAGGGAGTTTGGAGTGGAACTCAGCAAGTAGTTGGTGACTGTTATCCGTTGAACCGTCATCCACAACTATAATTTCATAATCGGTATAAGTCTGAGCAAGTACCGAATAGATCGCTGTGGAGAGATAGCGATCGTAGTTATAGTTGGCAATAATCACAGATACTTTCATGGGTAGTTTCTTGGGTAGGTAGCTGTTAAACATCCGATAACTAGTTACGCCAAATTTATTCACTCAATGTCCCTAATTCGTATTGCACATAGTGGTAGCTTCACAATTTGCCGTAGAGCCAGGAGAGCCATCACTCAATAGAAGCCGATATTTAGTTAAAATCGATGATAGACAACAATAGGTGGCAGAAAAACTGGGAGAGGTGACGAGGCATGAAGGTTCCTAATACAAAATTTGACCTGTTTGAGAGGAGATTAGCCGGATGTGATGTTAGAGATTTAACTTGCTCTCCCTACATTCAAGCGGTCATTTAAGCGGTTGTGCTTTATACCAGCATCTTTGATAGTGATATTAATTTCCTGATCGCCGAACTGAACTTGAAAGCGTGGGGCAACTTGGAGCGCATAAATTCTGTGATACCACCCCATAGCAATCCACTCCTCTGGCTCGTTTTGAATCTGGAGAAAGTTTGTCGCATATAATCCAGTCTTCTGACTTCCATTAACCATAGGAATTTCAGACACAGGTCGAAATGGGCCCGTCATTGAGTTCGAGACCAGCCAATATACAGAAGATTCTCGTAGATGCTTTGGTCTTACTCGACTTAGCCAGTTCGGATTGAGTTGCCAAGGCCAACAGGAGAAAAATAAATGATAGATTCCGTCACGGTAGATGACCTGAGGACGTTCCATTTCTACAAACGGCCAATCCTCCATGCCGGAGATGGTTGGCCCTGCTACCGGAGGTAATAGTTTGTATGGGCCAGCGATGTGATCAGAGATCGCTAAACCAACACATCCTTGATACTTATTAGCAACGTCAGTTGTCAATTGTTTCAAGTGGTTCGTTTGCGAATACGCACAAATATACATGTAATATTTGCTCGTCGCCTCATCCTTCACAATATACGGATCGCGCCAGTGAAAATGACCACTATCGGTTTGACGACCATACCATTGACCCCATTCGGACTCTAGGAATAAATGATTAGATGAGGTTCGTCGCCAATTAACTCCATCAATGGAAGTTGCCAAACCAATTCGTTCATCTTTAAGAGCAACCCCGCCGCCGGATGCCGAGTAAAATAAGTAATATATCCCATCTTCTTTATAGATACTACCTGCTAGCATTCTGCCTGACTCCCATGAGTTGTTAGGTTCTGGAGCCAACATCACACCTAGAGTCTGCCAATTAATTAAGTCAGGGGAAATCGCTCCATAGATAGTTCCTTGGCTCCAAAAGTCTACTTCAGGTTTGGGCTTTGGTGCTTCCAAGTAAAACATTCGATACACATCGCCATCCTTGAATATCCAAGGATCCCATTGATACACTTTTTGCCGTAGCGATCGCGCAAACTTTGCAGTAGTGCTTCGCCCTCTGGGTAATGATTCGAGCAATGTGGCTAAGCCAATATCAGTGAATAGATTTGGTATCATTGAAACCTCTGAATTGGGAATGGCGACAAGTAAGTAGAGATTAGAATCGATGGGGCACCGGAGCATTAACGAGTAGTGTGTGCCTGAAGATCAAAGGGCTGTTAGCTCAAAAGAATGGCTTCTAAAATTAGATACAGAGTAGCTCTTACACTGATGTCGCTCTATCTAGGGGAAGAAACTTTGGTGAGTCTACGCTGACAAAACCAAAGATCTTGTCGAGGTTGAGGTACACAGATTCAGGAGAGTGCTGACTTTTAAATACTGAAGATATACTTTCAGAGAAAGCTTGACATAATGCTGGCTGATCTAATAGATAGAGAACCTTCTGAGCAAATAGTGCAGGGTCATCGGCAATAAAAGCATTTACACCATCTACGAGACTTAAGGCGGCCGCACAAATCTCTGTGGTCACAATAGGCATTGAGTAGGCCATTGCTTCTACCAATTTAAACTTGGTGCCTGCGCCGCTAATGAGAGGACAGATCACAAGTCTCGATTTGAAATAAAGCTCCGGTAGATCGGGTACATATCCTAATCGCTGTACCGAATCGCCTAGCGCGCTATCAATCGAGATAGTAGAGGAAATTTTCCCAGCGATCGCACAGCGTGTTTCGGGTCTAGCTTGAAGGATAGCTGGAAAAATAGAGTTTAGGAAAAACTCAAGTCCGTCTTTGTTAGGCTGATTGATGGCACCAACAAATAAAATATCATACTCAAAGCTACGATCAGCGTAAGGCGTGGAGCTAGCATTAAGAGGCAGCGTATTTGGCGGCGTTGGAATAAAATGAAGCTTTTGAGAACGTAAGTGGCGGCTGACAATATCTCGCTCACGCTGAGAATCGACGATAACAAAGTCGAACTGGCTGAGTAGAGTGATCTCTTTCTTGAAATTCGCTTCAAAGTCAAAGCGCAAGTTCTTGGCATAGTCGATATTCTTTCGTACCAGTCGAAATTGAGATGTGATGTCATGAATGTCCATTAAAATTGGAACAGAGTGACGCTTTCTAAGTCCTGTGGCTAAATGTGCGTAGTCAAGATTGTTGATCCACACAAAGTCATAAGTGTTTTGAGAAACAATCTTACGTAGAAACTGTACATAACCAGGTGGTGCAAAATAGTCAGAATCGACGGGCAGTTGCTGTTTTAGGAGATGCTGATGGTAGAGACTTTGACTGCGTGTATATAAGAAGTCAAGCCAGTTGTTCTCTCCTTTGTAGACAAGAACATTGTCTACATAGTCTAAAAGCATCTGCTGACGCTCCAACGTCCATTCTGGATTGCCAAACTTATTGCCGACAATTGCGTCAATAGAAAACCTATCTTTGCGATCGTTAAAGTACTTCAACATTGCGAGTATTCTGCCCTGTGTTCCGTCATAGTCTTCAGGCTTAATCGGAACTGGAAAGTGAAATAAAATTCGTTTTTTCTGATTATTCATAGTGGTTTACCCCATCAAACAGCGCAGTGGGTTGAGTCCTAACATCTACTAATGTTTTTATTCCATCATCGAGATTTACGAGCGGTTGCCAGTTAATGAAAGCTTTCAATTTAGAAATGTCTGCCAGTAGATGCATTCGTTCAACTCTCCTGACTCGATCAGGATCAACGTGAATCACGAGTTCTTCTCCTAATTCATATCCAAACGACTGAACAATATCTTTGACAGAGTATTCTATTCCGCTACCAATATTGAACACTTCCTGTCCAGTCGTGACCTGCTCTAGTAAACGAGTAATTGCAATTGCCATATCTGAGGTATGGATGAAATCTCGTTTGGGTTCAAGATTTCCTAATCGAATTGTTCTCATTCCTGAATTTACTTGCCGCTGAATTTCAGGGATGACATGTGGATTTGTTTCATTCAAACCAAAGGCGTTAAAGAAGCGACCAACAACTGTTGGAATTGCTGTTTGTAAATGAAATTCGTTTAGTAAATGTTCTCCTACCAGCTTAGATAGTCCATAAATATCTTTCGGTTCAGGTTGTAGTGTTTCAGGAATTGCTTGATCATAAATCGGATAGACAGCTGCAGTAGAGGCAAAAAACACTTTCTCTAAATTATTCAGTGTCTTCGCCACCTTTAGTACATTAATTGTTCCCTGGATGTTCACCTGACTAGCTTCTATAGGATTCTGATTACAATAAGGAATGAAGTGAATAGCAGCTAGATGGATAATCCACTCGGGCGCAATCGTCTGAATTGCTGCCTCTAAAGCCACTGAGTTCAAAATGTCCAATTTGAGAAAGTGGGTGTCTGGAAGATCAATAAATTTTCGATTGCCAGACGATAAGTTATCAATCACATAAATCTCATGACCTAGGGTCTGAAGCTTGGATACTAGAGCAGATCCAATAAACCCAGCTCCGCCTGTAACTACAATTTTCTTTGTCTGGTACATTGTTTCTTTAATCCCCTGTCTTACAATTGACAGCTAACACAAAGCACGATAGCAAGTACATCAAGCCAGGGTGGTTGATGAAGTAATCAGGATTGCTACTCACTTGATTCAATCTCAATTTGTTGAGTTAGGGAAATTATTATCAACCATTGTTAGGTTAATAATACATAATTGCAGCAACGCTCACTTTTCATAAATGCCTTGTTCTACAGGTGGTGGATATAGTACCTGAGTCTTCAGCAGTCATGTATTGCCGTATCTGGTTAACAATGTTTGCCCGATCGTAGAGTCGAATCGCCGTCTCTCGTGCAGCCATTCCAAGTTGTTCACACAGACGATCGTTCTTCAAAAGTTCTAAACAAGCTTCAGCAAACTTTTTAGGAGAATCACACTGCAAATATTCGCGCCCGCTTTGCATTTGAAGACCTTCAGCCCCAATCCCGGCAGCGACAATCGGTTTACCATAGGCTGCGGCTTCGATCATTTTGACTCGTGTTCCTCCACCCGAAAAAATGGGACAGCAAACAACTCGAACTCGCTGATAGAGAACTGTCAAATCATCCACAAATCCAGTAAAATCAACGCCTGGGACTCCACGATCGTAACTCTGAATTCTTTCAGGTGAAGCACCTGCAATAATTAAACGAGCATTCGGCATCACACGATAGATTTGTGGCCAAACTTGCTCGATTAGAAAATTTGCTGCGTTGACATTTGGCTGATAGCCGTATGCACCCAAAAATAACAAGGTTGGTTCAGAGGTTAAAGCTTGAGATTCTGGGATTGTTGTAGCATTTGGAAGCGTCATTACACCAGGCAAACCTAGACGATGAGAAAGATAGCATCGATCAAGGTCTGAACAAACGAATGTTGAATCAGCCATACAAAGTGCTCGTGATTCACCCCACCACAACGCAGGCATCTGGAGATAGTACAGATTAGTAAAGAAACTATAGGGAGGCTGACTGATCTCTCGGAAAAACTTCTTGTGTTCAACATCGTCTAGATCCAGATAAGTTGGTGGTAAAGCTCTCTGAGTTAGCATTACTGGCGGCATCGCGTGCAGCCGATGGACAAAAATGACATCGGGTTGGCAATCAAGGCACTTTTCAAAAGCTTGAACTTGCTGATCCCCACTGGTGGACACCATGTAAGGGTGATGGAAGAAATTGAAGACTGCTTTGGCTTGCCGTTTCCAATTGGATAGATTGGAGGGTTGGGTTGACTGTGCATACAGAAAAAGATTGAGATTAGGATGCCAAGAGCGCCGAAGATATGCTTCGAGTCTTGCTACCTCCGCAGGTGAAGTATCAGTCTCCGGGGAAACATAAAACAACATATCAAGATGAGACACTGTTCGCAGTGCTTCGACAAATAGCAACATTCGATTGTAACAGCCGCCCCCTTTATAGTCTGGATAGAAACTATTTGAGACAAATAAGACTCGCATTTTGATTGCCTTCAACTAGTGTTGTTATGAGTCAATTGACTGGAGTAAGCTGAAATTTGGTCTAAACCTTGTAGTGGAAGCTGACTCGCTACTATTCTGCAACTTTTGCATCATGCTGCATCTGGTGATATTTCCAAAGTTTGCCGCGTAACGCCAGCAACTCGCGATAGTTACCCTGTTCCACGATGCGTCCCTTTTCTAGTACGACCACTTTATCCGCTTGAGCGATCGTAGATAAACGATGCGCGATCGCGATCACCGTCCGACCTACCGACAGCTTCTCGATCGCGTCTTGAATCAACCGTTCTGATATCGAATCCAATGCACTGGTCGCTTCATCCAAAATCAGAATTTCGGGGTTTCGTAGTAGAGCACGAGCAATCGCAAGGCGCTGACGCTGACCACCAGACAAGCGCACACCCCGATCGCCCAACAATGTATCAAAGCCTTCAGGCATATCGCGAATAAAATCGAGAGCATTTGCCCACTGAGCCGCCTCGATAACTTCTGCCTCTGACGCTTCAGGACTCCCATACGCAATGTTGTCGCGAACACTGGCATTAAAGATGAAAGTATCCTGACTAACCACCGCCAGCTTGCGTCGGAGTGAATTAACTTCAAATTGACGCAAATCTACACCATCTAATCGGATTTGTCCCTGAGTCGGGTCGTAAAATCGCGGAATCAAGTCTACTAAAGTCGATTTACCTGCACCCGAAGATCCAATTAGAGCAGTCATTTTACCTTGTTCGATCGTCAGAGTAATATCTTGTAGAACTAGATTCAGGGGATCATAACCAAAGTCTACTGCCACAAACTCGATCGCTCGTCTCAAACCCAAAAATTGCTGTGTACCATTGTCGAAGTAGGTCTTGTCCTGTGTTTGAAGCAGCTTCTTTAAGCGATCGGCAGCCCCTTTGACGAAATTAAGCTGAGTTCTAGTACCATTGATTTCTTGCAAAATAGGAACCAGCCGAAACAGCACAAAGAAAAACGTCAGCAATGAAGCCACCTGAAGCGTTCCTTGAGCCACCAAAAAGGTAAACGCAATCACAATCAGGACAATTAGAATGGTAGTCGCAATGCTTTCTCCGAGAGGTCTGACGATCGCCATCGCGACCACAGCTCTCTTAGAGGTACTCACTAGATCAGAACTTGCCCGATAGTAGCGTTGACGCTCAAAATCCTGAGCCGCGAAAGCATGGACTGTGCGAATCCCATTGATAAATTCGATCGCTCTTGACGTAAAGTTTTCACTGGCACTAGAGACCGCAAAACCTGCTTCTCGCACTCGCGCATTCAAAGTAGAGATTCCGACTATCAGTAGGGTAAAGAGGAGGATTGCAGCGATCGTCACCTGCCAGGAAATTAGAAATAGCGCTGTAAAATAAACCGTCGAGGTCAACAATCGAGTAATTAGAAACGCAGTCCCGCTAAATACGGTCTTAAAGCGCTCAATTTCCGTCGTAATGGTGTTAATTAGCTCACCAGAGCGAGTGGTGACGAAAAACTTGAGTTGGACTGCCTGAAGCTGCTCGAAGATCTGTTTTCGCAACCGATCGACCAACAAGAACTGAGCCGTCTCCATGTAGATGAATGCTAGATAACCGAGTGTCGATCGTAGCCAGGTGGTCAATAGAATAATCCCAGATAGACGATAGAGCCGATTCGTCGCCGATGCCTGACTGCCCAAAACCCACTGATCCAACCACTGAATCCCAGTTTGAAAAGCAGCAGCATCCGGTGTGGTCAGACTTTGCAAAAAAGACATCAGCAGCCCAATTCCAACACCTTCCAACGCGGCTGCCAGCAAAGAGAAGACGATCGCTAGAATAGCCACACGAGGAAAATACTTAAACTCTCGCAAAATCAGATAGTGATCTTGCCAAAACCGGGTTGTCCTCAGCAGTTTGTAAAGAGGCGAGCGGATTAGAATCATGCCTTGTCTATAAGCTCCCAATTAACTTCTATGCACTTAGTTAGAATCTTTTCAGAAGGAACTAATAAGCCCCAAATTCTGGAATTACCCTGGAAATCCTCAGCAAAGATGTCTAATTTTAGTCACACTGTCCCTACCATCCCACCTTCCTAACTAGCAAACAAGCTTTAACGGAAGGCTACGTTGGAGGAACTGAGATCTTAAAGACCGTCAAAGTCCACTCCGAAAGAATCCTAAAACGATTGAGTTGTCGATCGTCGTTTCTGAAGTTAGTAAGCGCCAAACCCCGAAAGTACTTTGGGAATCGTCAGCAGCAAAAACTTAAAGTCTTGCCACAGTGACCAATCCGCCAAATACTGAAGATCCCGTCGATTCACCGCATCCAAATCCAACTGGTGCGATCGCCCCTCTACCTGCCATGCCCCCGTGATTCCTGGTAGTGCATTCAGTCGATGTTGTAGTGCAGGTTCAATTCGCACAGCGTCATACAACGCCCACGGACGCGGGCCCACCAGGCTCATCTCTCCACGCAACACATTCAACAACTGCGGCAATTCATCCAGACTATAGCGACGCAGCCAATAGCCGAGTGGCGTAATGCGGGGATCATCTTTGCGCTTATGTAGCCCTGGTTGATCCGTCATGACTTGATGGTGCAAGGCTTCTGCATTAACAACCATTGAGCGAAACTTGATGATCTGAAACAGCCGACCACGTTCTCCGACTCGCCATTGACGAAAAAACAGGGGGCCTGGCGAAGTAAGGACGATCGCGACCACAATGCCAATCATCAAAGGACTCAACAACACAAGCAACAAGGCTGCTGTAAAGACATCGAGCGATCGCTTCACCCACCAGCCAATAGAATTTTGCCAGCGCGGAAGTTGTCGGGTTACTGGAATGCGTAAATAAGCAAGTTTGCCTGCCTGCTGACAAGCCTGTGCCCAGAGTCGCAATCGGGCTTCACCTAGTTTGACATCCAGCTTCACCAGTTTGATGGGCGATCGCTGCAAACAGTCAGCCAAGGACTGCGAATCGCGAATCGGCGGAAAAACCATTCCACGATTTTGAGACGCATACTCAACAATTAGTTGCTTTCGTCGCCACCGAAGGTCGTAGTGAGTGGTTGGAATAAACTCAGTGGCAGTGGGTAGCGGGCAGTAGTCCAGAATAGAGAGGGATGGATTCATGATCTAAGAAGCTTGAGCTTGATAAAGGGTATCTATCGTGGCAACCTGAGTAGAGCCATTGGCAACCACTCCAACGAGATTTAACGAACTGAGGGCAGCGATCGCTTGAGTCACCTCATCGCGCGTCACTCGTCCCATGCGTCCCACCAAAATCACTCCTCCACAGCAGGAAGCCGCCAGTATGGTATCGACCATCCCCAACACAGGCGGCACGTCGAGCAGAACTAGATCATAGGATTGCTCAAACTTTGCCACCACTTCCCGCATCCGTCGAGAACTGAGTAGTTTTGCGGGATCACTCGGAATGGGGCCAGAGGTCAGCACAGCAATGTTGCCGCGTAAACTAGAATTCTGCTGAGTATCAATGTCTTGGGGCAGTGGAGCATTGCTAGTAAGGAGGGTAGAGAGTCCCTGATCGTTGGGAAGATTTAGAATCTGGTGCAAACTGGGACGACGTAAGTCTGCATCAATCAACAACACCCGTTGGTGAAGTCGCGCTGCACTAATTGCTAACCCCATAATCAGCGTTGATTTGCCTTCTCCCGCGAGCGCAGACGTGACGACCAAAGAGTTTAACGGCTGACCCTTCGTCAAAAGCTGAATGTTTTGATACAGCAAATCCAGTGATTCTCGCATCGATCGCTCTTGAAGAATCTGATTGAGCGAAGGCGGCAACTCTCTAGTCTTGCGAAAAGGCAGACTCAGCATCGTAGGGTTGAGACCCTCCTGGGCCGCTAATTCGGGAATCACACCCAACAGCGGCACAGGAGACTGCTTTTCTAGCTCATCCGAACTTCGCACAGCACTGTCAGCAGCATCACGAGCAAAGGCTGCAATCCCACCCAAAAACAATCCCGCTACGACTCCCACTAACACGTTTCTAGAGAGATTAGACCCCGTCGGGAAGCCGAGTTGAGGTTCTTCGACAACTTGCCAGTCAAAGCCTCCGCGCGCAATTTCTAAGCCAAGTTCTTGACGAGCTTTGAGCAGTTCCCGCAAGGTTTCACGATTGAGTTCGACTTCTGGCTGTAGTCGTCCGTAGGCAGCGAGCAGCTTAGGAAATCGCTTTAGGGCTTCTCGTACTTGCTGTTCTGTACTGAGTAGGCTGCTATAGCGGGCAACAGCGGTCTGAAGTTCTACCTGGGCGGTGGCGAGTTGACCTACTAGACCTAAGTCCAGAGTATTGAGTTGTCCTTTGGTCAAGAGGCTTTCATCAGTGCGGCTGACCAAATCGGTGCCCAGGATTCGTCCTGCTTCCTCGCGCAACAATCCCAAGAGCCGCTGACGCTGATCCACAAGCTGTTGGACAAAGGGCGTAGTGTCCTTAAATCTCAGACGTTGCTGCACGAGGGCTAAGTCATTCTTCTGCACCTCAACAAGCAGATTTTGATAGCGAGACGATTGACTTAACCGGGCTGAGAGGGTTGCTTCTTGAGGAGCCAGCGCTAGTTGTTGCTGTAAGGTGCTGTAACGACTGCGGAGTTCTCGAATTTTGATGAGGCTGGATTGCTTCTCTTGTTGAATTTGCTGAAGTAGTGCAGCCTGCGTTTTGGCTTCTCCTTCGGGATCGATTAGTTCTTGTTCGCGTCGAAAATCTTCTAAAGCAGTCTCCGATCGCTTCATTTTGTCGCGAATCTGGGGTAGCTGCTCATTGATAAAAGACAGTCCTCGCCCTAATCGTAGGCGTTGTTGTTCGAGGTTATAGTCGAGATAAACTTGCTTAAGGGCTTTGAGAACTCGTTGTGTTTTGGCGGGGTCAGTATCGGTATAGCTAATTTGAAAAATTTTCGTGGTGCCTTTGTCTGATCCGACTTTGGTATCTGTTCCGCCCAGTCCGATCGTTAATCCGCTTTTCAAACTCAGCACACTACTCGGATTATTCGCATCCAGTTCGGGATAGTCCGTCTGGAGCGATTTCATCGCTTTTTGCAACAAGGCTGAACTTTGCAGCAGACTAATCTGAGTAGCTGGGTCGATCTCCACATTAGAATCGGCAAAGTCTGTTGTTTTTTCGGCTTTGCCCTTGTAGTAAGGCTCCACTAACAACTGCATTGAGCTAGCGTAGCTCGTTGTTTGACGAGAGGCATAGTAGGCTGAAACTCCTAGCACGATCGTAAAGATGCTGGCAAACAAAAAGCGTCGTCGCCATAAGACAGTCAGAATTTGCCCGTAGCCCGGATCGGTTTCAGCCGTTGGTTTTGTGAGGTAAGTCGGATTCATGGCGGACGCAAAAAGAGGTGGGGAGGCAAGGCGGCTTAAATAGAAGGCACGACCTGATTGATCACGCGATCGACTTGACTAAAAAAAGCAGGCTCCGAAAAATGACGCACCACATGATCTCGAATCTGTTGATAGTTCCAGGAGATGTCTCTGGCTTCGACGATCGCCGTTTGCAGCGATTCGGGAGTTTGACGGTTAAAAAATACGCCCGTCTGCCCTGGAATTTGAGTATCCAACACGCCACCCGCACCATAGGCAACGACAGGCGTACCACTGGCATTGGCTTCTACTGGAACTAGTCCATAGTCTTCTAACGCAGCTACTACAACAGAGCGGGCATTTGCCATCAAGTTTTGGCGTTCTGCATCACTGACATGACCGAGGAATTGAATGTTTTTAGAAGCGCGTGCCTGGAGGCGATCGCGTTCGGGCCCTTCCCCCGTGATCAGCAAAGGTAGCTCTAACCAGTTAAAGGCTTCAACAATTACATCGAGACGCTTGTAGCTAATTAGACGGGCCGAGGCGAGGTAGAAGTCTGCTTTGTGAGCGCAAAATCGGAAGCAGTTAGTATCGATCGGGTAGTTAATCACGATCGCAGCTTTGCCGTAGATCTGTCGAATCCGTTGAGCAACAATGGTGGAGTTAGCAATGTAGAGGTCAGGCTCTTGAGCATACTTGCGGTCAAAATCCCGCATTACGTGAAAGATTTTTTGCAATAGCGGATAGAAGCGTTGATAGTTGTAGTACTCCCGCAGATAGGTGCGAGTATCCCACAAAAACCGCGTGACATTGTGGCAAAAGCAAATGTGGTAGGCACTGGGTCGCTTTCGTACTGATTTGGCAAAGCTGGTACTGCTACTAATAATCAAGTCGTAGTCACTCAAATCAAGGGCGCGAAATGCTGGGTAATAGAGCGGGGCTAACATGCGGAAGTGTTGGGCTGCACCTGGAATCTGTTGGAGTAGCGTTGTATTAACTGATCGAGTGCCTAAATCAATCGTGCGATCGGGGTCATAGAGAGAGGTAAAAATATCGGCTTGAGGATATCGTTTGCAGAGTAGCTCAAACACTCGCTCTGCTCCACCTCGTTGGGTTAGGTAGTCATGAACCAGAGCAATTTTCATCACCGCAGACTCACTAAGTAAAATTAAACTGAGAGTTAAGACTGCCCCTGAACTGAAGTTAGAAAGTTTAGACGGCTTGTATGTAGATTCACGATCGGTGATGCGGTGGTCTGCATGAATCTGTAATTGCTCGGAGCGTTAACTAAGTGGTATTCTTACAGAGCATTATCACCCAGTTTGGGAAGTGACACATCGGTTTTTACTTATTTTTACGTAAACTTAATAATCCAAAAGTGCGTTTTATACTTTTAGAACATTCTTCCACGATCTAAGCAAACCTGCTGTAAAAGCACGACCAGCAATTCCACTGAGACGATACAAAAGCAGTCGATTCGTTTACTAGACTGGCACCACAAAGCCTGATTATCAGCGTAATCTACGCCTTTAAAGACTTCGTTTATAGATTACATCTCGCTGTTGTTTTATAAGAAGCATTAACCATAAACTCACTTCAAAATGTGACCTCATGACTAAGAACTGTTGTCAAAAAATTAACAAATAGTCCAACTTCTTAGAAAGACGAAACAGCGAATCAAAAGGACTTGAGTAAATTGGTAGGCGTTGCTGATTGAAGGGATGAATGCGTGGGAGTTGTTAATCTTTTCGCCCCCTAAATCTCCCTAAATGGGGGACTTTGAATAGTTAGTTCCCCTTTGCATTTGGGCAATTCATCCCATGATTCAGCAACGCCAATTGGTATTACAAGCCAAACAAGCGGAAGAAACTAAAGATGCCTGAAAACGGGGCTGTGATTGCACCCAACGTTTCTGTAACGCCTGCCAAAGGCGATTTGCGAACAATAATCGTGTCATTGTTGCGTAACGCTGGGTTATTTTGCTCGTTGACTCCCTGATCAAAATTGATGGAGACATCACGCTTAGTCACGGTGCCATTGGGATTTAAGCGAACTAACGTCACTGATCGTTTTCTAGCGCGACTGTTAAAGCCTCCTGCAGCTAGTAGTGCTTGATTTAAAGGTGTGTTGGGCGCAACGGTGACTGTTCCGGCACGTTCTACTTCACCCACAATGTTGACCGCAACGCGATCGGGTGAAAAACTTGCCACAGCAATTCGAGTGACTTCCTGATCATTCATTGCGGTAGCGGTGGGAATCTCGATCGTGTCGCCATCCTGTAAAGGTAAGTCTTGCAGCACATCCCCCGCCGACAGCAGTTGCCAAAAATCGATTTTGATTCGCTGCTCTACGCCTCCAGCAGACAGCCGACGCACCTGGATATTACGAATATCTGCTGATTGAGTAATGCCCCCTGCAATCTGAATTGCCTTTGTCACGCTGGTTGCTTGAGATTGGTTAGCCCCTTGACTGCCCCCACCTCCAGCATCACTAATGGTATAGGGGCCAGGACGGCTGACCTCACCAACAATCGCAATTTTGAGTGGACGAGTGCTGCGCGTAGCAAAGTTAGCATTGGCGAGTTGACGAGCTTCTGCCAAATTGACGTTAGTAGCAGTGGGAATGTAAACACTATCACCATCCCGTAGTCGCAGGTCTTGACGAGTGTTGCCCGCCTGCAAAAGCTGCCACAAGTCCACGGTTAAGACTTCATCTTGATCAGGTGTCGTCGATCGCCGTCGCACCTGTACCCGTCGTAAGTCTGCTGCTTGAGTCACCCCTTCGGCAAGCTGCAAGGTGCGCGTCAGATTTGGGACGGTCTCATTGCCGATCGTATAAGAGCCAGGACGGTTGATTTCTCCTGCAAGAACTACCGTAATTGGGCGTGAGACGGTCAAACTGAGGGTGACGATCGGGCGTGTTAAATAAGGCGTAAACCGCGCCACAATCTCATCAGATGCCTGTCTTAATGTTTTACCCTGAACAACAATCGCCCCAGCCTGAGGAAAGTTAATTGTGCCATTGGGCAACACTAAATATTCTCCGCTAAACTCCGGCACACTAAAGAACTCAACTCGAACCCGATCGCCCGCTCCTAACACATAGCCATCCGACTCCAAGGTAGAAGCAGGTTGAGAGGGAGGCATCGGCTTGGTACCATGCGCGATCGTGGCAGGAAACAAAACTGCACTTAGTAACAATGTCAAGAGCAAAGGTTGACTCATCGCGATCAGCCAGTGCCAACACAGATTATCTCGCTGACTTACAACAAGGGTGCTTCTGCAAACAGGTCGAATGGGGCGTAAATCCTTCATGAGACAGTTTAAGGCTAGAAAGTTTCAGCGTTGTAACCGTAACCAGGTCACTAAGGTCATAATCGCAACCAGAGCCAACTGAACGTTTGGAGAATCCCTAAGTGTTGAATAATGGGTATGACGAGCACTTTGTCTCGATCGCAAACCATATCGCCATCAAAACAAAGTTGCAGGAAAACTGGCACATAGTCGTCTTCCCACAACTAGTTACTGAGCCACTGCGTGTATTCCGGAGCTTTTCTATAAATAAGAATAAATTAGCTAAAGTACCGAAGTTTTACGGCTTTATACTTAGGGGCTAAGAGATTAAGCGTCAAAAAGCTGTATACTCCTACGACCAAAAGAAATAAGGACTTGAAAACCGCGCAAACTGCTTGTAAACAGTCCTCACAGATAGGCTGGAGAGCTTCAGTTAAAGGAGTCGTTTTAAGTGCAAGCTTGCGATCGAGTTTATTTAAAGTAGCCTGTAACACTAATCCAGAAGTTTTTTAGGATCTATGGAGGTATCTCGATCGCCTCTATTTATTTCTCAGCGTGACTGTGTTCTCGGTTACTTAAGGCGCGTCCCTGTTCAAGTCAACTTCCTCCTTATATAAGGTGGTGACTTTAGTCCTGATGAAGAAACCTGATTAAAGTGAATTTACCAACTTGTCTCACTTTTATTGATTGAGTGGCATTGTACATCTTTGTGTAATTTCGATAAAGCCTTTTCCGAAATTGTACTGGCTGGTACTGTCATAGCTATTATTCTACCAGGGGGATCGACTAAGCCAAGTTAGCAAGATTTAGGGCAGCATTCACCGTAAGAAGAAATACACCACTCAAGGTCGTGTTTTCTACCTGGCAAATCTTGAGAATTGAGATTGAGTTTTTTTTCTACTGCTTTCTTTGATACTGCAAAACCAGCCACACTGACTAGCAGCACATATCACTTTCATGGAGCATCTTGAGACAATCAAATTCATCCATAGACAGGAGAGTAGCTACAACTAAAAATCTTAGTTGCAAGCTACCAAACTCGGATAGATAGCATTGCTTTCCCCTTCTATAAATCTTCCTGATTCTCCGTACAAGGTCTGTAACAATAAACGGATAGCATCGGACTCATCTGGTCAGTGAAAATAGCGTTGAATATATCCCTGTGGTGGAGAAGCGTTGGACTGATATGAACTCGATCTCAAAGAGAGCAATTAGCTCCATGTGGCACGATTGCCGCCTCGCTCGAATTACCCAAAGACCAACAAAGATCGCTCTGTCTGGACTAGAAGATCGCCGTAATTTCAGGAGCTTGCCCACGATGACTGAGTTTGATCAGTCCAAAGAACCGCAGGATAGCAGCCTTGAACAAGTCACTAGTCCTCAAGACCCTGTGATGAATACGATCGCTCAAAAAACAGCATTCAAAAAAGAATCTTCTAGCGAAACAGCGACTCCGACGAACGATGACACAGTGTCCGAAACCACAAAAGCTCCCTATGAGACAATACAGCAGGGGCCAATCACCTATTTTCGCTACTACTACGAAGATGTAGAACAGCCTGCTTACTTCACCCCAGACACTGCGGAAGCCCCTACTTCAAGAAATCTTTTACCCTTTTATCTAGCGGGCGGTAGTGTTTTAGGAGCAACCTTGATTTCTGGCATTGTGATTGCTAGCTTAGCCAACAATTCTAAATCTCAGTCTCCACAAAATACAACTCAACCCGAAGTCAAAAAGACCCCCAAGCCCAGAAAGACCCCGCCCCAAGTTGCTCCACCCGAAGTTATTCCCCAATCACGATCGACTCCAGCAAAATCTCGCCAAAAACCTAAAGACGCACCCCCCCAAAAATCCTCTGCGGCTCCAGTTCAGTCTTCTTCGGAGCTACTTGTCCAGCAGTCCCTTTCATTATCTGATCCTTTACCAGTTCCCACAGTTCCGGTGATTAGGCAACCCTTGACGGGTGACTCAAAGCAACCCCTCGCGACTAACTCGAAACGACCCCTGGCGGATAACTTGAAGGGATTGCTTCCCAAGTCTTCTCCAGCGCTCCCCGCTCTGACGGCTTCGCCGCTCACGCCCTCTGCGAGCCTGCCAACTCCTTCGCTGCCTCCAACTCTTTCTAATGAGACGTTTGCGCCTACTTCTGCGATCGCCGCATCTTCAAGCCAACCGACTACCGATGCTCGTTGTGTGAGTCCCCAAGTCAAGGCTGATCCCTCTTCTGCAACTAACAATCAACGCTTCTCCGATCGAGCCTCCAGACCCGTTTCTGAACTAGTGATAGGGGAGATTGCTACAAGCTCAAAAGCCGAGATTGCCAGGGATGCGCGACTCAAGGCGGCTCAGACGGTAGACCCTTCCCTATCCAATGCGGACAAAGAGCTACAAGCGTTTTTAGACCTTCCGCAGAAGTTTCCGACGAGTGCTGGAATTGCCGTTTTGCCATTGCCCTGTGACATTGCACAAACCGCGATCGACAAGCCACAAGTAGGGGAGTTTACAGTGTTGAAGTTAGATCCTCAAGACTACCAAAAACGCTGGGAAACAAGCAGCAAAAATCCCCAGGCGCTGACCCCGATCTATGGATTTGTGGACTATAAGCAGCAATCGATCGTTTTACTAGCTAGACAATCTATAGAGAGCAGACCTCGTGACTGAATTGTAGATGCCTCCTTAAACTGGGACTAGAAGGACAAAGCGCGATCGCAGTTCCCATTAATTAAGTTTCTCGTGATCTCTTGAACGATGTAGATTGTTAGGGTTAGGCTCTCAAGGTTCTAGACGCGCTGCCAAGTGCTTTATTCAAAATCTTATTCTCTCAATATTCCACCCTGAGTAGTTACGTCGTGAATTAAGATAGATTTTTGCTGGAATCTAGCTGCCAGATTCGATTCAGACGTTGAATGCGCCGTTGCAGAACTGTAGTTTGGTGCTTTCGATCGGGCAATAGTAGCTTGGTGAGTTGGGCTGTACTGCGTGGAAATGAATGGTTTCAGAGTGTTTGAGTCACCTCACATTTAGGCCTCCGCTGAGTTTTGATAGCGACAGCTAGTTGCACGAGGGCTTTGATAGTGGCAGGTACGTTGCAAGCATTACCGCGATAGGTAAGTCTCATAATGAAGGCTCCTGGTGAGTTGAATGGTTGAATAATTGAATTGGTTGATTCCAAATCGGACTTGCTCCGCTACATTGAGTTAGTAGATGTCAATGTGAACTGATGCAATTAAGCGGTGAACATGACAGGCGGAAATAGCCACTTCAAAGATTCATGAAGTTAATAGAACTTTTCTATGAATGGATTGTTGTTCAGACAACAGTTGCTTTTGAGGAGGTTAAGGCTGAAATGACTCAATGTTCATGTATCGACTGTTAGCATTGTCCGTCAAAAACTCTTCGGACTCGATCGTTAACTTACTCGTGCCGCCTTTTTCTACTGTGAACGTTTTATCAATAGTCCTCTGTCAATTCAGATTAAAATACTGCTAGATCTGCATCAGTTGATCGGGTTGGCATCTATTGACCAACGTGGACAGGCAAAAACTTTCGGAATTCTTAGGGGGCGTAAAATCTATGACTGCTTCATCGAGATACGAAAGCATTTGGTGTGTTAGTCCTGCTAGTGAAAAGTTGGGGTATAAAAACTGTTTGATTCCCTCAGCACAAGAGTTTGTCCAAAATCTCTCTAGTTCTCAAGATGGAGGCATTCAATCTGCTTTACTGTCCTATTTTTATCCCAACGCCACTGGGACGACCAAGACTCAGGCTCAAGCTGGGCTTTGTCTCAGATGTTATGTGTCTGCCTCAATTCTCAAAGCTTGCCACACGATCGACCGTCTATTTGGCAGCGAGAAATCGTTCACATACCGCGACTTACTGCCCTTTGTGTTGAATGATGATGGAAAAACATTCGTGATTCTGGATGGCGATCGCAAAGCTCAATTACTGGTAATGGGCGACGAACCTCCCCAGCCGACGGCGTATCAGTTTTTTTCGGTTGATGTGTTGCGGACGTTTAATTCTGACGGTCAGTCCAGCTTGAGTTTAGACAATTGGGCCTTTCTACGCACCAAACAGAACACAGAACTCAAACAGTTTTTAGCAGAATTTGGATTTCAGCATCTCAGTGATTGGGCGCTATTAAATCGAGCCAGACCCCACCAGCTAGAGCGATTATCAGAGCACGATCGTTCTCTAGTTGAGGTGTTTCATCAAGTTTATCGGCGCGATCGTCGCAAGCAAGCTACGGGTGTTAAGCGGTGCCCCGACCCCTCGATTGAGCAACTGCAAGAAATGATAGCAATGTTGCAGTCTGTAGTGATTTTTACAACTAGTGAGTTGATGCAGACCTTAAAACGGGTGGCAGTACAACTCAGGCAGTACGATATTTGGTCGCATCGCGTCCCGCTAGAAGTCCACGATTCTGAAACTGGGCGTGACACCATGCGGTCAGATCTACCAAGCAGCGATGTGGACGAGTTAGATCTAGAGCAGCAAGAGCTACTGACGTTTTTTCATCAACAACTCAACCGGGCACTGATTGACGGAATTGTTCAGGAAGTCAGCGATCGCACCACCGCTTTAGAACACAGCAAAAAGTACGCACCTCTGGCGGCTCAGTTTATTCCCGGCTTGCAACTCTACTATGATCAGGGCTTATCTCTCAGAGAGATTGCCCCAAGGTTGGGAATGAGCAGTTGGGATCAAGCCAGACGCATTCTAAATCCTGGAGACTTGCTCAGTAAGGTGCGGGCGCTGACGGTACAACAGGTACTCGATCGTTTGTTAAAACAGGCGCAGCAAAAGGGATTTGCCCAAACCCCTCCCGAACCGAACTACTTGAGAACTTTGGCAGAGCAAGTAGAAGCCGTTGCCGATCAGGAAATCTTTCAAGAGGCCGTAGAAGAAATGAGAGCGGGTAAAAGTCGCTCATTCAATAGCGTCTACGCACAACAGCTTCGCGTTCATCTAAATACATTGAGACTAAAGAGAACAACCCCATGACTAACTTATCTAGTTTCCCGATGAGTTCTAGACAATTGCCGCCGGAGGTAATCTGGCTGGAGCCTGAACAAATTGAACAAGCAAAACTGATGGGCAGTGCCGCTTCTGAGGAGCAACAATGGCAAAGCTATTTGAATGCACTAGCGCTGCTAAGTTTTGAGCAATGGTTGAGCGATCGACTACCCGAACACGCGATTAACCGATTAGCGCAAACTCCACCCAATAGCTCGATTCGGTCATGTCACCTTGAGGTGAACGGATTCAAATTCTGTCTGATTGCCGTCGAACATGTGCTAGATGAGAGCGTGCAAATTCCTCAAGCTCTGATCGAGCACCCTGAACTAGCCGCACATTTCTATGTTGTGCATGAGGTGTCAGAAGAGCAAGCATTGGTTATGGTGCGAGGCTTTCTGCGTTTTGATGAACTGATGAACTACCGCGCGCGCGATCGGGTACAAAGCGATTTCTACCAGCTACCCCTTTCGTTACTCGATGCTGAACCTAATCATTTGCTGTTTTACTGTCGTTCTTTACAACCTGCGGCGATTCCTTTACCAGTTCGGGCAGCCCCAGACCCATCTTTAGTCACGCTCACCCAGACAACTACAAAATTGATTCAATGGCTTCAGGATGCTTTTGATCAAAATTGGCAAACGATCGACCAATTAATCAACCCCGAAGCTTATTTAGCCTTAACGACCCGCAGCACCGAGTCAGGAGCAAAACGAGGAAAGTTAATCAACCTGGGTGTACAGCTTGGACAACAAGGCGTTGCGCTCCTGGTGAATGTTACTTCAGAAGCAGAAGGAAAGTTGGGGGTGTTAGTACAACTGCATCCCACAGGAGAAGCTCGATACTTGATCCCAGATCTCAAATTGAGCTTGCGATCGCCCACAGGTAAAACATTGCAAGAAGTAACTTCAAGGAGTCAGGACAACTACATTCAACTAAAACCAGTCAAAGGTAGACCAGGAACTCGTTTTAGTGTTGTCATTCATCTAGATGGCGAAACGATTGAGGAAAACTTTGAGCTTTAAATCAGATTATGATGTGAACAATCACTGCTCTGGGTGAGTAAAGGAGTTGAATCTGAGCTTATTCTGAGAGGGCTGATATAAAGTCTTGTCAGGAAAAACGGACAAACACTCCCTGGATGGACATTTGTAGCCATGCTTTGCTCCATACTCACGCTTTGCTCCATACTAAAGTTGCTTCGCTCAACAAATCTGACCTTGAGAAGACCTATACTCTGACTGAGATTAGCAAATGCCCAAGTCGGTTGTGATCCATTTAGGAGCTGGAGACTTGTATAGTGGCTTGCCGAGAGTCACGGCTCAAGTGTGGGCAGGACGCTCTCGACCAGAGCAGTTTGTAGGCAGTTTACCCGCCGCCCCTGCCGTCATAAACCTGTACCGAGACTGGCGGTTACTCTATCAAAGTCTGTGCGATCGCCGCCCCTTACGTTCGATCACGGGAGCCAGCCATGACCTTGACGATGAGCTAGAAATTGATGAAATTGGCATTACCAACGTCTCTCAGGTCAGTTTTGAGCAACTCTGCCAAAGCTTACAGGATGCCCTAAATACCTGGCTACAGTCAGAAACCTTTCTGCCGATCGAGCGACAATTGCGATCGCAACTCACGCCCTTGGAGGAAGCCCGAATTGTAATTGAGACTGATGATGAACTGTTGCGACGACTACCCTGGCAGCGCTGGGATTTCTTTAGAGACTATCCCCAAGCAGAAATGGCGTTGAGTTGCTCACAATATCAGTTTCATCACGCGACTCCGCCCACCCCTCGCAAAAAAGCCAGAGTGTTAGCCGTTTTGGGCAACAGTCAGGGCATTAACTTAGAGCGCGACGGGCAATTTCTCAAGGCGCTAAACGATGCAGAAACTCAGTTTTTGGTGAATCCGTCTCGTCAAGAATTTAACCAGCAGCTTTGGGCTAAACCAGGGTGGGATATGCTCTTTTTTGCAGGGCACAGCCAAACAGAAGGTCAAAAAGAGAGCCAGACGGGACGCATTTATATCAATGAGAATTTGCAGCACAACAGTCTGACGATCGAACAGTTTGAGGCTGCGATCGAGGGGGCAGTCAGCAATGGCCTAAAGCTGGCAATTTTTAATTCCTGTGATGGGTTGGGGTTAGCGGCTGCCTTGAGTAGATTACAGATTCCTCAAGTGATTGTGATGCGAGAGCCTGTTGCCAATCAAGTCGCTCAGGAATTTTTTAAGCATTTTTTAGAAGCATTCGCCAAACAGCACTTATCCCTCTACTTAGCGGTGCGGCAGGCTCGTCGGCAGTTACAGGGGTTAGAAGATGAGTTTCCGGGTGCCTCATGGTTGCCCGTCTTGTGTCAAAATCCAGCCGTAGAACCATCTACCTGGCAGGACTGGTGTGGAACTCAGAAAGTACATCCCAATCAAGTACATCCTAATCAAGTACATCCCAATAAGGTTTACCATTCCTGGCAAGCGATCGTGTTCACGAGCCTGATCGCCACCGCTTTCGTACTCGGAATTCGCCACCTGGGAGGATTACAGTCCTGGGAACTACAAGCTTTTGATCAACTTCTGCGACTGCGCCCCTCAGAACCGCCCGACCAGCGTATTCTCATTGTCGCCATCACTGAGGATGATTTGAAACTACCGGAACAAGCACAACGCAAAGGATCACTCTCAGACCTGGCGCTGACAAAGCTTTTGCACACCCTGACCCTGCTCAAACCTCGCGCGATCGGCTTGGATGTCTATCGTGATTTTCCCCTTGATCCACTATCAACCCAACTAGCCGCCAACCTGAATCAGCCCAATTTTTTCGCGATTTGCAAAGTTGCCGACCCAGAAGCGAACTACCCCGAAATTGCTCCGATGCCCAATCTACCGAGCGATCGTCAGGGGTTTAGCGATGTCATCACCGATGCAGATACTGTACTTCGTCGCCATCTGCTATTTATGGATCGGATTCCAGGAGCCGCTTGTAGTACCCCCTATGCGCTGAGTACTCGATTAGCATTTCAGTACCTCAAAGCTGAGGGGATTGTTCCTCGCTATACATCCCAGGGAGATTTGCAATTGGGCAACCAGGTTTTTCGGCGATTACACAAGCACACTGGGGGTTATCAACAAGCAGACACCGCAGGCTATCAGATTCTACTAAACTATCGGTTTTCTCAATCCTCCCGCAGTCCGGCTCCTACTGTCACGCTCAAAGAGGTCTTGGCAGGGCGACTAAAGCGAGAAGATGTGAGCGATCGCATTGTTTTAATTGGGGTCACTGCACCGAGCAGCAAAGACTATCTAACAACGCCAGAGGGTGAGAGAATACCGGGCGTGTTTATTCAGGCGCAGATGGTGAGCCAGTTGATTAGTGCGGTTGAGAACGGACGCGCACCGATCGAGGGTTGGGGCTGGCGAGTAGAAATTCTTTGGGTCTGGACTTGGGCTGTCCTGGGTAGCGTTTTGGTCTGGCGATGTCGCTCAGTTCCCTGGCTGATTGGGCTAGAAGTCACGGCACTGGGAGTTTTAGGCGTTCTCTGTTTTTATGGGCTGACACAAGGCCAGTGGGTGCCGCTCGTTCCGACTGTGTTTGTGTTCATGATTGCCAGCGGTGTCCTTATTGTCGCAACTCAAGACCGAAATCACAGAAATCACATTAATACATCAACAAAACCATGACTCGACTCAAACAAACAACTCTATTCGCGATCGCATTCCTAGTTGCCTCCTCTAGTCATCAGGGACAGGCGCAGTCGGTGCCATCCGTTCTCAAGGATTCGATTATCTTTAATGCTGATCCGCCACCTAGTACAGGAGTTCCCGGACGGCGATCGGATGCAGGGAGCCGAGGCTGTGGAGTCGAGGAGTCCTCTAAGGAATCTAAACCGCTAATAGCTTTGGTGCCAATCCAGAAGACGGCGAGTTTGAGAATGGTGTTTGGCAAAACTGCGGCAGAACATCCCACGTTTTGGTTTTATGTGCCATACCGTTCCTTATCAACTGCAACGTTTGTTTTGCAAGATCAAGACGGCAACTCGATTTACCAATCAAATGTAGCGCTGCCCAAAACCGCAGGGGTCTTGAGTTTGAAACTACCCGCAACGGTGACTCCGCTACAAGCTGGCAAGCGCTACCACTGGTTTTTTAAGCTGTACTGTCGATCGGTTTCGCCACCAGATTCCTTTGTCGATGGTTGGATTCAACGCGAAACGCTTCCGTCTGATGTGACTCAGAAACTCAAAACGGCAACGCTTCAACAACAAGTCAGGCTGTATGCGACCAATGGTTTTTGGTTTGATGCTTTGGCGACTGCGGCTGAACTGCGTCGTACCAATTCGAGAGATTCTACCTGGGCGGAATTGTTGAAAGCGATCGAGCTAGAGACGGTGGCAGATGAAGCGATCGCGACACCGTAAGTACAGAGAATACTGTCTAATACCAATTCTTTAGGAAGCTGCATAGAGTCGATCCCCTTAGCCTCCATTCAATAAAATTCTTGAAATCGAGTTCTAGTAAACAAGACAGCATTGAGCATACAACCCAACAGTTAACAGGTGTTCCCACGGGCAATACGATTCGCTATCATCTCGACAAACTCAACGATATGGAAGCGTTGGAAGCGCAACTGAATCAAGCGTTGCAAAGCCGAGTCCCATCTCGGATTCGCGGAGGCAAGCAGCGATTGGCAATCGACCTGCATCTGGATTCCGTACTATGGCACCCCCACCGCGACAGAGTTGCCCTATATCTACCGTTCTCACGCCAAATCGGGCACGACTTCTTTCTTTGCCTATGCCACCGTCTATGTGATTGCTCGAAATAAGCGAGTCCTGCTCCCGTCTAGTGAAAGCCGAACTTGTGGGTAATAGTCAGAGCAGATCTGGGGGTTTACCGCCGACTTGCCCCACGTTGTGGGCACAAGCGGTTACTTGCTACCGACCCTCGCCCCCTAAATTCCTCAATTCTAGGGGACTTTCAAGATTTGATTGAGTAGACGTGAATTCAGTAGAGTTTTCTGGCCTCGTTGCTTAGAGCTTTTGCCTGCCAGTCTGCCAATTTTGAAGGACTTTTAGACAAGCGTTTTGATTCAAAGTCCCTCACTCGTCGGCGATTTGGGGGGCGTTTTCGGATGGATAGTAGCGAAAGACTTCATCGATCTCGCGTGAATTTAACGTGAATTCGATGGAATTTTCTCGCTTCGTTATTCAGCACTTCTGCCCCCCAACCCCCCAATTTTGGGGGACTTTGAGACAATATTTCTCGTTCAAAGTCCCTCACTTGTGGGGGATTTAGGGGGCTGAAGCCGAGTGAAACGAAGCGAAAGACTTCATCGAACTCGCGTGAATTTAGAAAAAAATTATCGATCTTGCATAAAAACTGCCTAAAATTTCTAAGAGTGATGTAGGGTGACAGAATTCCTCACAAACGAGGAAGCTCGATCGCCTCAAGCCCCTGCACGCATCTTGCCGATATGACTGGAACACAGACATCATCGAGTCAATTGCTTGACCCATCCTTGCTTGACCACCAGTTAAAGCAGATGGCGATCGCCGCTCAACACCATCCGCCCAAAAGTCGCCTCCGTCAGCGCGCACTATCTCAGTTAATTCGGGCGCTCCAGCAGTCAAAAAAGCTAGTACGTCCCCGTCGATCGCAGTTTCAAGGATTCTACGACGAAATCTATGCCGAAGCGGTACAGCGATTGTTTGTCCATTTGTGCGAAAAGATTGATGCTTACCAACCCCACCGGGGAGAAGTGCTGCAATGGGTGAATTTTTTGCTCGATCGCCAGTTTTTTATCGAAGCCAGCCGAGACATTTTGCCAACTTTACCCAAAGGAATTGATCCGCGTCGGGTCATTTGTTTGACCTTGGAAGATCTCGACCACAGCAACCCCAGCGAAGTCAATCCCCAATTAGTACCTTTGCCGTCCCAACAAGTCCAACAGTGTTTAGAAGAAGACCCAGATGGTAAATTTCGCGCTACGTTTATCGATCGTAGGCCAGCAGCCAATTTTCAAGTTCTCGCACTGAGACGACTTGCGGGCTATTCCTGGCAAGATCTGTCTTTAGAACTAGGCATTAGCATTCCGACTCTCAGCAGCTTTTATCAACGATGTCTGACAAAGTTTGCGCCTCAGTTAAGAGCCTACTTGTCTTGAGGCGTGAGAATCTATCGACCGGATTATGCAAGCTAGATACCATACCACTGTGAATTTATACCACTGCGAATTTGATGAAGTTTTTTCGCTTCGATGTCAAGCTTCTGCCTCCCCAAACCCCCAATTCCGGGGGCTTCAAGATCAGTTGAGCTACGAAGTTCTAGTAACTATGGCTTGAGCCGTCAAGCAAAAAGTTTTGTCAGTTAACTAGCCCAATCCATTTCAACACCTTCATTCCTATAACGGAGCTAATTTCAACATGAATCTTTCTACTACAGTCGATCAGGCAACAGTGACGATTCCTATAACGCTGAGAGCGCGTGAAATAGCCGATCGCTTTCGTCAAGAGCATCCTCACAAGGCAAAGCAGATCTATTTGAATACTTTGGCAGTTCAAGTAGTGCAGGCTTACTTAAGTTGGTTTGGGATTGCGACGGAGCTATCAGAAAGTTATAGCTGGAATCCGGTGATGCAAGCGTTATCGAATGTTGCAGACCTGATGGTTACGGGAGTAGGTCGATTAGAGTGTCGATCGGTCTTGCCCAACGAAGTGACTTGTCAAATCCCCGCCGAAGTTTGGGGTGACCGGATTGGCTATGTTGCCGTACAGTTTGATCAAGCTTTGACAGAAGCAGTTTTGCTAGGGTTTACTGCTCAGGTGACCACTGAAACCGTGTCGATCGCACAGCTACGATCGCTGGATGAGTTACTCGATCGCTTAAAGCAGTCAGAACCCGAAACGCCCACACATCTAAGTCGCTGGCTAGAGGGCACGATCGAAGCAGGTTGGCAAACACTAGAGGAATGTTTTGGACAACAACCTATTCTCAATTTTCGAGGGACCAGTCAGCTTCAAGCAGTCGAGTCGCCTGTAATTCGTAGTAAGATGCTGAACCTGGGAATTGGACTAGAAGAAATATTCGTCGCACTTTTAGTCGGTGTGATTCCTACAGACACTGAATGGATGGAAGTCTGGATTAGAGTGTGTCCCCTTGATCGTCAAACCTACTTACCCGCTGGGCTAGAAGTGATTGTATTGGATGCAGAAGACTGTGCAGCGATGCAGGCCCAATCTCGCCATACTGATATGATTCAACTAAGGTTTACTGGCACGATCGGCGAAACCTTTAGCATCAAAATTGCATTAGGACGACAAAGCGTTATCAAAGCGTTTGTAATCTAAGAAGACATCAGTTCGACAAGTTTTTTCGCTGCGCTGCTTGAAGCTTGTGCCCCCAACCCCCCACTTTTGGGGACTTTCGGACTTTCATCAACGATTCAGATTAGATTCAGCAATGCCGTTTTTAAAGTCACCAAAAACCTAATCGAATTCACAGCTTAATCAGAGGTGAAGAATCAAGCAAGTTGACAGCTTAAGTCACTTCATCCGAGAATACAACTCACTGCTTCATCCCTCATCCCTTCTCATGAGAACCCGATCGTGCTAAACGTTGAGAAACTGGTTGTCCTCAAGCTAGATGGTGACTTTGAGCAAGGGTTTCGAGTCGCCTTAGAAGTCGGTATCGATGGCGATCGACCTGCGATCGAGATGGTTGGGTTTCTTCCGGCTAACTCAGAGTTGGTCATGGTTCTACACCGATGGCAGCAAGCTTATCGTAGTTTGGGACATCACACTCGCATTGTTCCGCAAGAGATCATCTATGGTGGCTCGGTCAATCAGTTGGATGACTGTCGCAGCTTTGCCCGCGAACTACACGATCGTCTCAACACCTGGTTAGATTCACCCGCCTTTCGAGGCATTGACCGTCGGCTCAGAGAAGCGTTGAGTCCAGAAGAAGTGATTCGGATTTTGGTGCGAAGTCAGGACGAACAGATCCAGCGGTTACCCTGGCAGAGTTGGAATCTACTAGAGCGCTACCCAAAAGCAGAAATTGCTCTATCAGTGCCGACTTTAGAACGCATTCAGGTTGATCGATCGCCCGATCGTCCCGTTCGGATTTTGGCAATTCTAGGTAATCAGTCCGGTATTGATGTCGAAGCCGATCGCAGAATTTTGGAACAGTTGCCCGCTGAAGTGACCTTTCTCGTCGAGCCACCTCGCCAACAGATTACCCAACAGCTTTGGAACCAGCCCTGGGACATTCTGTTTTTTGCCGGACACAGCCAAACCGAAGGCAACCACGGACGAATCTACCTCAACCCACAAGAAAGCCTCACCCTGGAAGAACTCAAGTATGGACTGCGACAAGCGATCGCTCAAGGCTTACAGTTAGCCATTTTTAATTCCTGTGATGGATTGGGGTTTGCTCAAGAGTTTGCTCAACTTCATCTTCCTCAGATGATTGTGATGCGAGAACCTGTTCCTGATCCGGTTGCCCAAGCATTCCTCAAAGTGTTTCTATCTGAATTTACGCAAGGCGAATCACTCTACTTGGCGAGCCGTCGATCGCGAGAACAATTACAAGGACTCGAACACGACTTTCCCTGCGCTAGTTGGCTTCCTGTTCTCTGTCAACATTCTCCTGATCCGCCACCTCGCTGGCACACGCTGTCCAGACAAAAAGAAGTTTCCGTCCCTCGGTCTTCTCTGCGATTGCGACTGTTCACCAGTGGGCTAATAACTGCTCTGATACTAGGAATTCGCTGGCTAGGCGGACTACAATCGCTGGAACTTGCAGCCTTCGATCGTCTGATGCGCCTCCGACCGAGTGAAGGGTTAGACCAGCGGTTGTTGGTTGTCAAAGCGACCGAAAAAGACTTTCAACAACTTCAGGAATATCCCCTCAGCGATCGCACAGTTACCCAACTATTACAAAAGCTAGAACGCTATGAGGCTCAAGCGATCGGCTTAGATTTATATCGTGATATTCCCCAGGGCACCGGACGCGCCGCACTCCTACAACACCTGCAAACGAGCGATCGCGTCATTGTTCCCTGCAAACTGCCCGATCAGCGAAGTCAAGGAATTGCTCCACCCCCTGATATTCCTCCTGATTCTTTGGGCTTTACGGATGTTGTGGTTGATCCCGATCGAGTGATTCGTCGTCAGGTATTATCCGTAAGTCCAAAACCAGGTGTGTCCTGTTCGACTGGCTATGCACTGAGTTTTTTATTAGCAGCTCGCTACTTAGCAGACAAGGGAAAGCCGAATACTGTAACAAACAACAATTGGCAGCTTGGCAAAGTTTTACTACCTCGATTGCAGGTGCCAACAGGGGGCTACTCTATGATCGAGACCAATGGTTCTCAAATTTTGCTCAACTACCGAGCGCCGATCGAAGTCGCCCAACAAGTTACAGTCACCCAGGTATTAAATGACCCTGACCCGGACTACATTCGCGATCGCATTGTCCTGATTGGAGTCGATATCGAAGACATCGATCGCTTTGCGACACCTTACAGCCGAGATAATAGTCAGACGCTCCCCGGTGTTGTAATTCATGCCCAAATGGTGAGCCAACTACTGAGTGCTGTTTTGGATCAGCGTCCTTTACTTTGGGTATGGTCTCCTGGCGTAGAAGGACTCTGGATCTGGGGCTGGTCGATCGCGGGTGTGTGGGTTGCAGGAATGTCAGTGTGGACAGGGCGAACTGGATTGCTCTATTGGAGCATCACAAGTGCAGGAGTGCTAATCCTCTTAGGCGGCATTTGTTTTGGATGGCTTAAGCAAGGCGGTTGGATTCCGTTAGTCCCGTCTGCGATCGCATTCTCGGCAAGCAGTGGTAGTTTGGTGATTTACAACACCTTTTTAACTAAAAAGAGACTTCAAAAACAGATCTAGACAGCAGTCCTTTATGATTACACTAGCGATCGAGCATTGTAGAATGCAGCCAGAAATAAAAACAAGTTTGTTCATCCATCAAACGACCAGCCAATGACGAATGACAAAGGACACTCCCAATGTACAGAGTCAATCAAATTCTCCGATACACCGTCTTAGCCGCAACGAT
This sequence comes from Phormidesmis sp. 146-20, assembly GCF_052939475.1. Taxonomy (NCBI): domain Bacteria; kingdom Bacillati; phylum Cyanobacteriota; class Cyanophyceae; order Leptolyngbyales; family Leptolyngbyaceae; genus Phormidesmis; species Phormidesmis sp. 146-20. The sequence goes on along the minus strand of NZ_JBJPHT010000010.1, from coordinate 19,364 downwards.
CGCGGCACTGCTACTGAATGACATCAGGGTAGCTTTCTCTGCACCTGCACCACGCCCCAAACGGACTCGCATTCGTTACAAAATCGCGCTACCGCCGCCGACGGGCAATCCTACTCAAACCAGTGGCGCAGGAAGCCGAGGACAGACTGGTAAATGCCCTGCTGTAGACATTCCCCTCACCGCATTGGTGCCGACTTCGACTGAGAGCGATTTTGTCTGGGGTCGCACACTAGAAGCGCGGCCTACTTTCTGGGTGTATGTTCCCTATCGGCTGACTCCTCAACTACCAGGTGAACTACGACTCAAAGAGCAAGACCCCGAAGGAAACAGCCGCAATCAGACCATTGTTCGCATTACCAACGCCGCTCCCGGTGTGATGGGCATTCGCCTGCCCGCCAATAAAACATTAGCCACCAATCAGCTCTACTACTGGAGTTTTGTGGTACTTTGTGATTCAAATGATGCTTCGGCTAACCAATTTGTCAAAGCAGCCATCCAGCGCATTGCTCCCCAGCTAGTCAACTTATCAGCACCGGGACGAAAAGCTGCCCTCTATGCAGAAGCTGGACTGTGGTATGACGCAATCACCCAGCTAGGCAAAACGCTACACGATCGCCCCCAAGACCCCCGCACGCTGGACGATTGGACAACCCTACTCACCGACAGCGGCTTAAATCGAGTCGCCCTCAAAGCGATCGTCAAAACCCCCTGAGCCTCCTCGTGAACCAGAACAAAGTTCTCCCTCATCCCTCACATCAAGAGGTGCCACCGTGCAGAGTCTTCATATCGGGCTGCTAACCGTCATTCTGGGAGCGATCGCTGCCCATCCAACGTTGGCACAGTCCATCACTCCGGGAATCGATGGAACGGGCACTGTGATCAATCAAACGGGTAGTACCTACACGATTACGGGAGGCACCCCGATCAATGCCAATCTGTTTCATAGCTTTCAAAGGTTTGGACTTAGCCCTGGCGAAGTGGCTACGTTTTTGTCGAATCCCAACATTCAAAACATTTTAGCCAGAGTTAATGGAGGCGAAACGTCGGTTATTAATGGCTTGATTCAAGTAACAGGCGGCAACTCCAATTTGTTTTTGTTGAATCCGGCAGGCGTAATTATTGGAGCCAATGCCAGTCTCAATGTGCCTGCTGCCTTTGTTCCTGACCCTCTACTTCCAGGTTCTTCAGATATCTTGCGATCGTCCTCAGTGTCGTCGTTTTCATCATCAGTGTCGTCGTCATTCTCATCATCGGCTTCGTCGTTTTCATCGTCGTTTTCATCGTCGTTTTCGTCTTCATTCTCATCATCTAGCTTTAGTAGTTCCATCACGTTCAATCTTCTCCAAAATCCATTACCCAATTCGCTCACCTTCTCACAACCTACGATTAAACCGTCTCTTCCACTTGTACAGAATCCGGCACCTTCAGTCTTTCGGGGACGATCACTGATCCAATTCAATTCACCTGACAGTTTGTTGAAGTTTCCGGCGACTATTCCCTCGATCGCGCTTCCTCGACAGCTAACCGGAGGCACAGGCGACAATGCAACGACAGCCATTGATCAAAACGGCACGATTCAGCTAGTTGGTTCTGGACTGAGCAGTGCTACCGTGGAGCCAACCCGCTCTGAGAAACGTCCTGACATCGCACAACCTGCCAGCGCCTCACCCCCTCCCTCATTGATGGATGCAACCTGTCTAGATGCAGGCGTTAGTAATATAGAAGCTACCCTGACTCAAACCTACTCCAACTACTTCAGATTCAAATCGAGCCATCCGACTTCGACCAATGCTTGCCTTGTTCTTGACTCGATCCAAACCGCAACAGGGGTTAAAAATGCCTTACTGTATGGCACCTTTGTACCTGCCTCGCTCAACACTGATCCAGAACAGGCCCAACTCGAATTAGTAATCGTTGCTCACTCACGACCTCCGATTCGCAAACGCATTGCGGCCGCTACTCGCCAAACAATTCGACAATTAACGAATCAGTTCCGCAGTGAGATTTCTGATCCGAGTAAAGTCGGTACAACAAGCTATCGTCGATCGGCACACCAACTCTACCAACTTCTCATCGCCCCGATCGAGTCAGAACTCAAAGCCCAACGCATCCAGCACATCACCTTAATTTTGGAGCCAGACCTTAGCACACTGCCTTTAGCAGCCCTCTACGATCGTACCACTCAGCAGTTTCTTATTGAGAAGTACAGCCTTAGCTTGATGCCCAGTCTGAGCCTCACCGACACGCGCTATCGAGATATTCGCAAACTGCAAGTGTTAGCAATGGGTCGCTCAACCTTCACCGATCCTAGACAGTCTCCTTTACCTGCTGTCCCGATCGAACTTGCGCTGATCACTCAAACCCTCTGGTCGGGCAAAGCTTTTCTCAATGAGCAGTTCACGCTCAATAACTTAAAACAACAGCGACCTCAATCCTTTGGCATTCTGCATCTGGCCACCCACGGAGAATTTAAGTCTGGAGATCAGCGCCCCAATGCTGCCAAAGAAGATTTAAAGCTGTCTCTACAAACCTCGAATGCTTCCTACATTCAGCTATGGGATACACAACTGCGCCTCAATCAACTTCGCGACCTAAAGCTAGACAATCCCCCGGTTGAACTGTTGGTTCTGAGTGCTTGTCGGACGGCAGTGGGCGATCGTACGACCACCTTGGGATTTGCCGGACTTGCGCTCCAGTCGGGTGTAAAATCAGTTCTCGCCAGCTTGTGGTATGTCAGCGACACGGGAACATTGGGACTGATCGCCGAATTTTATCAGCAGTTAGCAAAGTCATCCACCAAAGCAGAAGCAATACAACAAGCCCAAATTGCAATGATCCGTCAGCAGGTCAAAATTCAAGACGGTCAATTGTCCTGGACAGGTGGCAAACAGCCTCTACCCGCCAAGTTGCCCAAATTTGTTGATTTATCTCATCCCTACTACTGGTCAGGATTCACGCTAATTGGCAACCCTTGGTAAGGAGAACTGGGCAAATTGGAGACATCAATTGAATTTCCCCTAATCCCCTATGAGTGGGAAACTTTGAATTAGATTGACGTTGGGTGGACGGTGACAGAACTTGTGGGGCATTCTGTGTGATCAGACCTATTGCTTCACAGCTTCTTGACGATGAAACTTACCTACCCGACTCTGCTTTCACTGCTCTTGCTCACAGGTTGCGCTCCAACCATACGATCTCACGCGGCCTCCTTGAATGAGGCCCGGCAAGATTTTAAGACAGTTGTGCAGCCTCAAAAAGCCCCGATTCAGCCCGTCGAAGCCGCCCCAACTTCGATCTTTCAAACGATCAAATATCCGGCTCCAAGCGGCAAACTGGCGGCTTATCTTTCTCCCAATCCTGGCGACGGCAAAAAACATCCCGCAATGATTTGGATCACAGGCGGCGACTCCAACACGATCGGCGATATCTGGTCTCCGGCTCCGCGTGACAACGATCAAACGGCGGCAGCGTTTCGCAAAGCAGGCATTGTGATGATGTTCCCTTCATTGCGAGGGGGCAACGACAATCCAGGCACCAAAGAGGGCTTTTTGGGCGAGGTAGATGACGTGATCGCCGCCGCAAACTATTTAGCAAAGCAGGATTACATCGATCCCAAACGGATTTATTTGGGCGGTCACAGTACAGGCGGCACCCTGGTTTTGCTGGTTGCACAGACCTCCAATCTGTTTCGTGGGGTCTTCTCTTTTGGGCCAGTAGAGGATGTCTCCCGATATGGAGCCGACTCTGGGTTTCTGCCATTTGATATTTCAAATCAGAAGGAAGTCGAGGTACGATCGCCCCTCCATTGGTTGTCTTCTATCCGATCGCCCGTCTGGGTTTTTGAAGGAACTGAGGGCAATGTAGATTCGCTGCGAGCCATGTCAGAAGCTTCAACAAATCCCAAAGTCCAGTTTATTGAGGTCAAAGACGTTGACCATTTCGCCACGCTTGCCCCAATCAATGAGATCATCGCCAAAAAGATTCTCAAAGACACCGGAGAGATGAGCACCCTTTCGATCTCTCCCAAGGAAGTGAATCAAGCTTTTTCTCGATAACTCGATCACTTGGTCTCTATTTCATCTCGGCAGAACTGGTGGTCTTTGATTTTACAAATTTTGTAATTCGCCGCCAGTTTGCTTTGACCACTTTCCACTGAGCGATCGAATGCATCACAACAAACGTCAGAAATGTATAAGACAACCAGAAATGAAGACTTCTTCCCACCTCGACCATCGCTGGATTCTTAGGAAATAAATCGGGAAGCACAATCCCAAAGAACTTAACGTTACCGCTCCTAAATGAATTGGAGAGCAAAAACCCCGCGATCGGAACTGCCCACATAAATAAATACAGACTGGAATGCAGCGCTACTGTCTTAAACCAGTCCGGTGTAAACTTAGGAAAACGCTTAGTGTACTTGCGCCACCACACCCGCAGCAATACCAAAATTCTCCAGGTGAGCAGCGCCATCGTCAACACCCCGATCGACTTATGAAAGTCATAAAGCGCTCCCCGAAAGGAAACTTCTCTCGGCAGTTGAGCCATAAATGTGCCCACGACAAACAGCACCAGATAACAAGCAGCCATCCACCAATGCACCGACATCAACTGTTTGAAAGCAGAATTAACTCTAGATCTTGCGGTGGTTTGTTGGATTGAGGTCATCAAAGTTCTCCCAGGAGTGAAGGTGATTTAACGTCAATTTGATCAAGTTCTTTCGCGGCTTTGTTGAGCGATTCTGTTCCCCATTCTATAAAACTTCAGAAAGAGTTGTGGCTTGAGTTCTACCCATTTTGATTAACCTTTTCTTAGTCAACGAAGGCAAGCCAAAATACAGGGGATTAAGTTCTGAATTTTTAGTCACATTCCGGGATTCTCTTCAGCATTGCAGAAAGACTTCTGTAGTGTGAGCGATCGGGCTGGTCATCCCATGTCAAAGTTGCACTCAAGCCGCTTGTAGCCATAAGCACAACACAAAGATCTCTCTTTAGGTAGATTGTTAAACAGATTAATTGAAAGAAAGAGGAAAGTCAGGGTCTAAAACACTATCCTGAAGGGTAGAAATCAAACATTTTGTGGCATCATTCGGACGGTTGTTAGTTCACTGAGTTATTACCGCTTTGCTCCCTCTTAATGCCGCTCAAAACTTATGTTTAACTACCTTCCACCGCTCAACGAGCACAACTTACCTTACCCAGACACCATCCATCCGATCGTCGTTCACTTTGTGATTGCGATGGTGCTATTTGCAGTATTCTGCGATGGAATCGGCTACTTTACCAAAAATCCTCGACTCTATGAAGTGAGTTGGTGGAATCTGGCATTTGCCACCGTGTCGATCTTCATCGCGGTGATCTTTGGACAAGTAGAAGCAGGACTCGCCGAACCCTATGACGCTGCGACCTCAACGTTGGATCTACACACCATTTTGGGCTGGTCGTTATCAGGCATTTTGGCGGGTGTGACGGGGTGGCGCTATGTGATTCGATCGCAAAATAAGCCGCAGTTGCCCATTCCTTATCTAGTCGTGAGTGTGCTACTCGTCGGGCTGGTAATTTTTCAAACCTATCTCGGCGATTTGCTGGTGTGGGTTTATGGATTGCACAACGTTCCGGTGGTTGAAGCGACCAGAAGAGGGGAACTGTGATGAACTCGGATTTAGTTAACCAATTGGGCGATCGCCTCGGTGCTAATGACTTGCCTTATGTGATTCCAATTCATCCCAACTTGGTGCATTTGACGCTGGGACTATTTATCGCAGCGATCGCCTTCGACATTGTGGGCGTGCTTTTTCCGGTTGAGAAAGCGGTCTTTAAGTATCTGGCGATTCCGGTGACGCGATCGGGCCTCTTTGATGTGGGCTGGTACAACGTGTTGGCGGCTGCGGTGATTACATTCTTGACCGTCGCGACTGGGTTTTTTGAAATCTTGCTGGCCGATCCGCTAACCGATGTCAAAAGCGCCTGGGGGCTGCAAGCGATGGAAACGATGCTCTGGCATGGCGTTGGAGGTGTGTTGCTGCTGGCTCTCATGGTCGGTATGACCGTCTGGCGAGGCTTTCAGCGCTACCTTTGGCGTAAGGATATGGCCAGACAGGTACAGTGGGGCTATCTGGCAGCAGGGCTGGCTATCTTTTTGCTGATGTTTTTACAGGGGACGCTGGGATCGCATCTGGGCGGTGAGTTTGGCATTCACACCACGGCTGACCAACTGCTCAAAATGGGCGAAAATCCAAATCAACAGTTGTAGGTCTGGTATTCGTCAAACTTTGATTAAAGCGTGTTACTGACTCAAAAACGGTGAACGGTGCTACGAGTTCTCAGAGCTTTTGGTAGTCAATCTTATCTCAGGGCTGTTCTACTAAACTCGATCGATTCCTACTCTTTGCGGCTGTGACTATGAAACTTCGTGCGATTGTGACACTTGCCGTTTTAGCGGTACTTCTGGGATTCTTTAGCATCTGGATGGGACAGCAATCTTACGGCTGGTTTCCACCGGAGGCGGCCGCTGAAGCCAAACTGTCAGACGATTTGTTTAGCATCTTTGTCGGACTGGGAACCTTCGTCTTCTTTGGCGTGACGATTCCCATTGTGTATTCTCTAGTCTTTCATCGAGCCGGGAAGTATGACTTTAGCGACGGCCCGCCGATCGAGGGCAACACCCTACTCGAAATTATTTGGACAGGGGTGCCGATCGCGCTTGTCTTAGGGCTATCTTTTGCCAGCTATCGCACCTACGATAAGATGTCAGTGCGGGGCCCGATGGAGTTGGTACATCTCCACATGCCGCAAATGGTACAAACTGCCAATGCCGCCCCGTTTGACGACACGCCCCAAAAAGAAATTCAGAGCGCCCAGGAAAAAGCCCCCGTAGAAACGATCGAGGTGACGGCCAAACAGTGGGCCTGGATCTTTCGCTATCCCGATCAAAATGTCACCAGTACCGAGCTACATCTACCCGTCGATCGTCGCATTCATTTAGCACTGCATTCAGAAGATGTGCTGCATGGTTTCTATGTGCCAGCCTTTCGACTCAAGCAGGATGTGGTGCCCAATCGAACGATCGACTTTGAGTTTACGCCGATTCGTCCTGGTAAATATCGTCTGAGAGACTCGATGTATAGCGGCACTTATTTTGCAGCAAATCAGGCAGATATTGTGGTGCAGTCCCCCAGTGACTATGAGCAGTGGTTGTCAGATGCCGCTTCCCAAACGCCGTCTCCCGCCTACAATCAAGCGGCCTTTGAATATGATAAGGGCACCAAAAGCGGCAACATCGGCGGCTGGAAATCAGTCGCGCCTGCCTCACCTCCGATCGTCAACTACGCCCCCAAACACGAAGCCACCAGTCCTTCTGCTTAAGCCTGTAGGAGTGAATTCGATAAAGTCTTTTTGCTTCGTTATTCTGGCCTTCTGCCCCCCAACCCCCCAATTTTGGGGGACTTTAAGACAAGATCTCTGGTTCAAAATCCTCAATTAAGGGAAAGATTGCCCTCCCTGAACCAACAGAATTAATTCTCTCATCCCTCATCCCTCATCCCTCATCCCTTCCCCCTAATGGCCAACATCCCCGTTGAAGCAATTGGTGTCACTCGCGCCCAACCCTATCCCGGCGCACCCGACAACTGGAAACGATTTTTCACCTTCAGCACCGATCACAAAGTCATTGGCATTCAGTATATTTTCACGTCGTTTTTCTTTTTTCTCGTCGGTGGACTGTTCTCAATGGTCATGCGCGGCGAGTTGATTAGTCCTGATACCGATCTGGTCGATCGTACCGTCTACAATGCGCTATTCACGATGCACGGCTCGATCATGCTGTTTCTCTGGACGTTCCCTGTTTTGGTGGGATTGTCAAACTATCTGGTGCCCTTGATGATTGGGGCGCGAGACATGGCCTTTCCTCGGCTGAATGCGGTTTCGTTTTGGATGATCCCCGTGGTTGGCGTATTGATGATTGGCAGTTTTTTGGTGCCCGGTGGCCCGTCTCAATCGGGGTGGTGGGCCTATCCTCCTGTCAGTTTGCAAAATCCAACGGGCAACTTGATCAATGGTCAGGTGTTGTGGATTTTGGCGGTGGCGATTTCTGGTGTGTCGTCGATTATGGGCGCAGTGAATTTTGTCACGACCATTTTTAGAATGCGGGCACCGGGAATGACCTGGTTTAGAACGCCTGCTTTTGTCTGGTCAGTATTGGCGGCGCAGTTAATTCAACTCTACGGACTGCCCGCTTTGACGGCGGGGGCGGTCATGCTGCTGCTCGATTTAACCGTGGGAACGAGCTTCTTTACCCCTGAGCGGGGCGGCAATCCGGTGTTGTATCAGCATTTTTTCTGGTTCTATTCTCACCCGGCGGTCTATGTGATGATCTTGCCTGTGTTTGGGATTTTTTCAGAAGTGCTGCCTGTCCATGCGCGTAAGCCGCTGTTTGGGTATCGAGTCATTGCCGTTTCATCGGTTTTGATTACGGTGATTAGTGCCACGGTCTGGGTACATCATATGTTTGCCAGCGCGACACCGGGTTGGATGCGGATCGGCTTTATGTTTACCTCGATGCTGGTTGGAGTCCCCACTGGGATTAAGGTCTTTGGCTGGGTGGCGACGATTTGGGGCGGTAAGATTCGATTGACGACTCCGATGTTGTTTGCGTTGGGGGGCATTGTTAATTTTGTGTTTGCGGGTGTGACTGGCATCATGTTGGCATCCGTTCCGATCGACATTCACGTCAACAATACCTACTTTGTCGTCGGTCACTTTCACTATGTAATTTATGGTGCGATCGTCTTTGGCATTTACGCCGGGTTGTATCACTGGTTTCCCAAAATCACCGGCCGCATGTACTACGAAGGTCTAGGGAAGGTTCACTTTATCCTCACCTTTATTGGAACAGCGCTCACTTTTCTACCGATGCACGCAGCCGGACTAATGGGAATGCCCAGACGAGTCGCTTCCTATGATCCAGAGTTTGCTTTTTGGAATGTGTTGGCTAGTTTGGGTGGGTTCTTACTAGGAATCTCAACATTGCCTTTTATTCTCAACATGGTGAGTTCCTGGATTCGGGGTGAAAAAGTGGGCAACAATCCCTGGCGAGCGATCGGGCTAGAGTGGCTGACCACCTCACCACCTCCGGTCGAGAACTTTGAAGAAATTCCAGTCGTGATCTCGCCTCCCTATGGCTACGGCAGCAATGAACCCCTGGTCGCAACTAGCCCCAATCCAGACCTCCCACAATCGCCTGACATCCCTACTACCTAGGAGCCAATCATGACCGCAGAAAGAGCGATCGCCCAAGAAGTTGAAGCCGACGTTCGGCAGACTCAAGAACATGACGAAGCAGGCAACAGTAAGTTTGGCTTTATTGTATTTTTGCTGTCGGAGAGCGTGATCTTCCTCAGCTTTTTTGTTGGCTACATTGTCTACAAAACAACGACCGCTGACTGGTATCCGCCCGGAGTCACAGGTCTAGAGGTTGAGGCACCGAGAATTAATACGATCGTTTTAGTCTCCAGTAGCTTTGTGATCTATGTGGCCGAGCGCTATTTGCATGACAAAAAACTGTGGGGATTTCGGCTGTTTTTGCTGGCGACAATGGTCATGGGGGGCTACTTCCTATATGGACAAGCGATCGAGTGGCGCAGTTTGACCTTTGGCTTTACGTCTGGCTTGTTTGGCGGAACGTTCTACTTACTCACTGGATTTCACGGTCTGCACGTTCTTACGGGTATTTTGCTTCAAGTGTTGATGTTGGGGCGATCGTTTTATCCGGGCAACTACGACAATGGTTTCTTTGGGGTTGAAGCAACTTCGCTATTCTGGCATTTTGTTGATGTAATCTGGATTGTTTTGTACATTCTCATCTATGTTTGGCAGTGAGTGTTTCTCTATTAGCTTCTCTATTAGCACCGTGAGGAAGAACCATGATCATTGATGATCAGTACTACGATGTTATTATCATTGGCACTGGGGCAGGCGGCGGCACTTTGGCGCGTAAGTTGGCTCCCACAGGCAAAAAGATTTTGGTGCTGGAGCGAGGCGACTTTTTGGTCAAAGAGAGTTCGGAGCTAATCGATACAGAAGTATTCAAAAAGGAGCAGTTTCACGCGCCTGAGCAATGGTACGACTCCCAGGGAGAGCCGTTTACTCCACAAGCTCAATATGCAGTGGGCGGCAACACCAAACTTTATAGTGGCGTGTTGATGCGGATGCGCGATCGAGACTTTGCCGACGTTCAACATCAAGACGGCCTTTCTCCTGCCTGGCCCCTCACCTACCAGGATTTTGAACCCTACTACACCGAGGCTGAGAAACTTTATCAAGTCCACGGCAAATCTGACGACGACCCGACTGAGCCACCCCATAGTGAACCTTATCCCCACTCGGCGATCGCTCACGAATCCCACATTCAAACCATCAGCGACATTCTCTCAAAACAGGGACTTCACCCGACCTACTTGCCTCTAGGATTGGGCGATCAGGGCAGAACTGATTCAGAAGACAGTGGCATCACGCCTGCCCTTCAACACGCCAACGTCACCCTCAAAACCTCTGCTCAAGTCGTTTGTCTGCACACCAATCCTTCTGGCTCTGAAGTCAAAGCTGTCCAAGCCAAAATAGGCGAACAGTCCTATCTGTTTTTGGGACACATCATTGTGCTGTCTTGCGGAGCAATCAATTCGGCGGCTCTACTGCTGCGGTCTGCCAACGAAAAACACCCCAACGGCATTGCGAACGGGTCTGATCTAGTTGGTCGTCACTTGATGAAACAACAGTTGTCTGTCGTCGTGCAGTTAACTTCTTCGGCTAATTCGGGATTGTTTCAGCGATCGCTCAGTCTCAACGATTTCTATTGGGGAAACGGCGACTATCCGTATCCGATGGGGCATGTACAAAACTCTGGTGGCATTCTACAAGACGTGATCTTTTCAGAAGCGCCTCCGATCCTCTCAGTCTTGACTCGACTCATGCCAGAATTTGGGCTACGACAGTTGGCGACTCGCTCGATCGGCTGGTGGCTCCAAACTGAAGACTTGCCCGACCCCAACAACCGAGTCCGATTAGCGGGCGATCGCTTGCATCTAGATTATCAGCCTAAGAATGTTGAGGCCCACGATCGCTTAGTTTATCGCTGGATTGATGTGTTGAAGGCGATCGAAGCGGACAGTCCGACATTGTTTAATCGAGGGGCGATTCATCCGCGTAGCGATATGCCCATTCAGGTGGTGGCGCATCAGTGTGGGACTTGTCGGTTTGGGTCAGACTTGACGACTTCGGTGTTGGATCTCAACTGTCGTTCCCATGAGGTTGACAATCTTTATGTGGTGGATGGGAGTTTCTTTCCGTCTAGTGCGAGTGTCAGTCCGGCGCTGACGATCATTGCGAATGCGTTGCGGGTAGGCGACCACTTAATTGAGCGGTTGGAGGGCTGATAGTCCGTAGTAGCGAGTCTAGTGAACGATCGATCAACAGATCTGCAAGCTATGATTGCAACAGCAGTCTACTCAGCCTTCTGTTAAGTTTGAGAGCTATGAATCGTGACGCTCAACTACCTGATCTATTTTCTACTGCGGACTGTATCGAGGCGATTAAAGCATTCGCGCTGGGGGAATTCGATCGCCAAATTCAACATCACCAACTCTACTACCACACCCGCGATCATCTGGCTCAAGTCCAACGGCGATCGCAGCTAATCTTTCAAACTATCAGCCCTGGCTTGCATCAATCTGAGGTAGAACAGTCTCAAATGCAGCGCCTGTTGGATCTGTGTGTGATTGTTCATGATATGGTGCAAATCTTTGAAGTACAGCCGCAGCATACTTCTCGGCAAAGAACGGCAGGGGTGAGTGAAACCGCGACCATCGATCGCTTACTGGAGTACATTCATGCTCACCATTGCGAACAACTCACCGAATTAGATCAAGCCATACTGCGATCGGCGATTGCTGCCACAGTTTGCGCCTATGACACTGCCGAGCAAGCAATCTATCAGCCTGCTTTAGATCAAATGGATTTGCCGATCGTGGCACGAATTCTAGCATTGGCCGATTTGGGTGCATTGGGAATCGACGGAATTGCAATGTACAACCAGGAAGGAAGCCTATTGTTTTTAGAAGAAAATCCAGACGTGATTCCACTGTTGTTAGACGGCACGATTTACCAACTAGAAACGACTGATCCAGCCCTGGCAAAAAACATTCAGCAACGCTTACTCAAACGCTGTCATTTTCAAATCAACTTTGCAAAAAGTCGGGTAAAACGCATTGATCAAGAACTCGCTGGATTTCCAACGGCAGCGATCGCACCGCTTCGTCACGAGGTCTTTCAGCACTTAACACCCGCCACAATCCAAACGCTGGAATCCACTACGCCCACAGATAATCAAACTTCACTAGAGGAACTGCTGCGGTTTTTTGAGTTCGATCGCTACCTGGATTAACGTGAATTCGATGAAGTTCTTTTGCTTCGTTACTTAAGTCTTCCGCCCCCCAAGCTGCCAATTCTGGCAAACTTTCGGATCAACTCCTCTTGGCTGTAACGTCGTTGGCACACTGCCATGCTGTCCTCAACTCCAACTACATCCTGGTCGGGTGGCAACTGACATCGTAGAGGATGTTGCACCGGGAATAATGCGGCCGCCTGCTGCAAGAGACAGAGGGTAAATTGGCAGTAGATAGTAATACCGCGCCTCAAATAGTAAAAACAATCCTAAGATGACAACAAACGTCTAGCCAAAAGCTTGATATTTTCTGCCTCCTCGCGCAAATAAGTAGTAGTAAACGCCTGCTAGCCAGGCTGGAAATGCCACAGGGTTCATCAGAATGAACTGAACGCAAATAGCGCCATCGAAAACTTGTTCATTAGTCCGATACCGACAACGATGCCTGCAATCAGCCATAGTTCAGAATTTTCGTACTTCAGAATCAAAATTGCCCAATAAGGGCATAGCATCCAAAGTAGCAGTTCAAACGCATTCATCGTCAGAATGGTTTGCATAGAAGTAGCATTGTTAGCAGAATTCTCCTAATTGGATGTGGTTCTTGGTTCAAAATGTTCTACTTTGCATCTGTTCTTTCTGCCAATCTACTCCTTCTGCAAAACCTCGACGGTAGTAGAGAAACACGCTCAACAAGTAATGTAGCAAAGGCGAGAAATGCTGCGTTGAGCCGTTTCTCCAACCCACACAATAAAGCCGATACAACGTTCCCATCCGCTCACACTGCATACTCTGACTCCAATCACTGATATTGTTCACGTTGAATCGCGCCTCGTTATGCACAGCCTCATCGTTTTGTCCTGCCCTCAAGGTTGTGCAGTGAATGATGGGAGGCGCGTTAGACACGGAGAGTTGAGGATAGTCATAGAATACTCCTCGGTAGCAAAGACGTTTCATCACTTTTACCTCTTTGAATGAACATGGAGTTGTAGCAGGAATCCTTTATTGCTCTGACCAACTCTCTAGGGATGAAATTGAGACCGATCAATCTTCTCCCATGATTCCAGTGGGACGATTAATTGAATATTTATGCAGGCATCACTGAGAGAATGAGGAATTTTCTGAAAAGTTATATAAAAGTTAGAAGCTGAGTTTAGATTGAGCATAAAAACGGTTAAAAAAGTCAGAACTTCTTCGGGCAAAGGGTCTGATGTAGCTCGGATGCTCTTCGCTTTGTATTTGATGATTCGACTGCATAAACTGCCCACAGCAGAACCCACCGAAACAAGAGGAGAGCATTTCGAAATTCTGAGCAGAATGGAGTAGCCATGCCCTTTGAAGAAACTCGCACCTTTGAGTTTGATGTTGCAACCTTAGAACGGGAAAGCCAATTTTTAGGCATTGGCGATCGTTGGGTGATCAATCGCTACTCAAAGCAGGCAATCAGCCTGATTGAAGGTTTAGCAGGGGGAATCGAATTAGAATTGGTTCAAATCTCAGGCGGGAGTTTCCTGATGGGATTGCCACCGCATGAACAAGTTCTCACTTTCCTTCCTGACAGCGAAAGTCCTCAGCATATCGTCACCATTCAGCCGTTTTGTATGGGTAAGTACCCTGTCACCCAAGCCCAATGGCGAGCCGTTGCTGCTCTCCCTCCTGTCAACTGTGACCTCGACCCTGACCCGTCTACGTTCAAAGGGGATAGTCTTCCAGTCGAAGGCGTGACTTGGCACGATGCGGCTGAATATTGCGATCGCTTAACTCAACAGACCCAACGAGCCTATCGCCTCCCGACTGAAGCCGAATGGGAATATGCGTGTCGTGCAGGAACTACGACCCCCTTTCACTTCGGTGAGAAATTGTCACCAGAACTGGCAAACTACAAGACAAGTGCGATACAAACTTATAAGGCTGACTACAGCTATAGTATCGGGCTAGGCAGAGAAAGCCGTGGGTCAACCACACCTGTAGGTAGCTTTGGTGTTGCCAATGCCTTTGGGCTATACGATATGCACGGCAATGTCTGGGAGTGGTGCCTGGATGATTGGCACAGTGGCTATGAAGGTACACCTACAGATGGCAGTGCTTGGGTTGATGGCGATAATACGAATCCGTCTCGAAAACCTTACAGAGCAGAGCAGCGGAATGGGATATGGTTCGTTTATCCAGTTGATTGCCCCTCTGCATATCAACCCTTATACCCAGATGAAGGTGAAGCGGAGTGGTGGGATCGCTCAGTGCTGCGGGGCGGTTCGTGGTTCGCACATTCTGCTGACTGCCGCTCTGGATACCGCCTTCTAGATGATACAACTAGCCGCGTCGTCTGCGCCAAAGACATTGGCTTTAGGGTCGTCTGTTAAATCCATCTGAGTTTTGATCAAGAAGCGATGCGTAACCGCGCAACATCTCGAATCGGGGAAGCCCCAAACATGCGGGAATATTCACGGCTGAACTGCGAAGGACTCTCGTACCCAACCCGATGAGCCGCCTGAGTTGCATCAACATTCTCGGTCAGCAGCATCTGACGCGCAGCTAATAGTCTCAATTGTTTTTGATACTGTAGCGGACTCATCGAAGTGACTGCTTTGAAGTGGCGATGGAACGATGCAGGAGACATATTTGCTTGTTCAGCTAGTTCATCAACCCGCAGAGGCTTGATAAAGTCAGCTTTAATCCGTTTGAGGACTTCAGCAATGCGCTGCATACTACTGCCAGAAGTCGCAATTTGACGCACGGCTTCGCCTTGTTCGCCCATCAGAAGACGATAATACATTTCGCGAATGATCATCGGTGCGAGAAACGGAATATCCTGCGGTGTGTCTAAAAGCTGTGTCAGTCGAATGGCGCAGTCAAAAGGTGTCCAAAGACCTCCAAAAATACCCAATCGATCGCCCAAAAAGGAAGCCCCGAAAGTTTGAGGGTTTTCTGAAATCCTTACTATGTCTGAAGTTTGGAACGGAGAGAGAGGGATTCGAACCCTCGTTAAAGTTACCCCTAAACAGCATTTCCAGTGCTGCGACTGAGAGGCTAAAAGTACTGACATGCAAGGGTTTTGATTTTTGCGATCGGTACGATAGTCATTCCATAGTCAAAATTGATCGCGAGGTGTCTTAATAATTCTTTACATTTAGTGAGAGGGCGATCGCATTTTTAAGCTTCCATTGGAATTTAATTCCATTTATCTATAAACAGAGCATTTTGGTATGATCATGTTTCTTCTTGCTCGTCAAAAAGTTAGGGTCATGTAACGGATTATGGACAAGACTCAGATAAAGAAGACCTAGTGGTCTGTCAAGATTAAAATGAGAGACAGCTAGGGGCTGTAACCCTCGAATGAAAGCAGATTTTGAGAAAATTTATCCCTCAATTAAAGATTGACAGTCTACTAGGTCGCATCGAATCAGAATGTAGTGAGATTGGAGCAGGGTTTCCTGCTTACTCCAAAAATCCGAAGCCGATAACACCTGCCCAAGCGAAGGCGATGATGCGAAAGGTGCGATTACAGTCAATGGTGTTGAGCGATTTCGCAGAACTGATTCAATCTGTCAATTTGGGCGCGGGTACTGAAGCGGCAATCACAGAGGGGAGACGACGCATTCGTCAGCAATTAGCTCATCTCACGGACGAACAGCAAGCCTATTTCGATGCTTTGGTTGGTGAAGATCAGCTTCAGTCCTCAGACAAGCCGCTTCGTGCCCAACTGAAGTCGATTGTCCATTCATTACTCTCACCTTCAGATTGGAGTGAGATCGGACAAGCTGCAACGCAAGCCATTCAAAACCATTGGGACGAGTTCATTCAAAGCTCTAAAACTGCCTGAGTCGAGGTAATCGCACAGCCGCTCTTTACAATTCGGTTGAAATAGCGCGATCGCAAGATCTACTACAGCATTGGCATTGCATTTGACACAACGCAATGAGGTGCGTGGCTGGAGAATGAAGCGTAAGGTTCGAGTTATGCCTCGACTATAATGAGAGATGTTGTTCAAGGAAACCCTATGAATCAACGCTCATCAAACACGCTCAGAGTAACGCTTCGGTTAGAAGCGCAGGCTTCCGGCAGAGTTGCGGCTTCCGTGGTTGAATTTCCTGACTGTCGAGTAGAGGCAGCAACGCGGGAGGCAGCGATCGCGAAAGTTCAAGCTGCTTTCTTAGAGCAACTTGCCCGGAGTGAGACAATTTCGTGGGATGTGCCTTTGCCAAATGAAAATTTGAATGGTTCTGAACGGATAATGGAAAGCCCGTGGATTAAGTACGCTGGGATGTTCAAAGATGATCCAGACTTTGCAGAGATTGCGGCGGCGATTCGAGCAGAGCGGGAAGTTGAGGACGATACAGAAGTTGATCCTTCCATTTATTCGTTAGAAGGTTGAGGACAGAACTTGTACATTCTCGATACTGATCATGTCTCGCTTTGGCTAGAGGATCATCCAACCGTTAGGAGCAAAGCAGCCGAATTTGAGGCAGATCTTGCAATTACGATCGTGACTGTTCAAGAACTGTTTAATGGTTGGGTGGGTCGCCTCAATGACCCTGCTCAGGCAAATCATCAAGTTCGACTTTATGCAAAATTGGCGAGAATCGTGGCGTATTTGCAAGAGGTTAAGGTTTTAGAGCTAGATGATGTCGCCGATCTCTGTTTTCGCCAAATGCTAACTGACTCACCCAACTTGCGGAAAAATCGGATTCAGTAAAGATATGAGGATTGCTGCAATTGCTCTTTCTCAAAATGCTACAGTTGTCACTCGTAATCGCCGAGACTTTGAACAAGTGCCAAGGCTGAAGATTGAGGATTGGAGTCTCTAGAAACTGAGGGATTGAAGTCAAACGGTATCGTCTCAAAACCCAGCCGATTCAACCCAAGAATTGCTTGCTGCACCTCTTCAGGTTGCAAATTGTCTTGATCGACCAGACTCTTAAGCAGGGTGTAAGCTCCTAAATATTGATCTGCGGTGTAAGTAATCCAATGATTCTCAAACGCCATTGCATTGTGTAACGCCATGACAATCTGTGTGAACGGATCTTCAGATGAAGGATCGCGCATTTCTCGCATCGTCCGAATCAGGCTATCTGCATAAACCGGAGAAGGCGGTTCGTCGCGATCGCGGCGAATTCGCCGCAAATCTGGCAGAATTTTTTCAGCAAAACTAATTCGTAGATCTTTCTGAGCGGTTAGGCTAGACGGCTGTAAGGATTGCACGAAGCGTAAGACCTCTCGCTGCTTGTCAAGAGGCAGAACCTTCAGTGTTTCGATCACATCTTGCTCAACACTCGTAATCCACCCGCTTTTCTCCTTTAGCTGATTCTATCCTTACTTTATGAGCGCGATCGCAATCCTAAAAAAGTGCGGTTGCAATTGCTCCGACAAACCTCAAAAATCGCCTAATTTGGGAGTCCTTCACGATGTCTGATCGCCTTTATGATGTTGTCCTTTATGGTGCGAGTGGGTTCGTTGGCAAACAAACGGTGCAATATTTTGCCAACCATGTTGCTCCTGAGCAATTGCGCTGGGCGATCGCTGGACGAAGCCGCCAGAAATTAGAGGCTGTTCGGGATGAAGTGGGTGTAACGGTGGATGTGCTAGTTGCCGATAGTCAGGATCAGCAGGCGATCGATGCGATCGTGTCTCAAACGCGAGTCATTCTTACCACTGCTGGACCGTTTGCGCTCTATGGCAATGCTCTCGTCGATGCCTGTGTTCGCTTCAAAACACATTACGTGGACATCACCGGAGAAACGCCCTGGGTCAGAACGTTGATCGATCGCTATCATGAGCAAGCCGCGATCGACGGTACGCGCATCATTCCTTGCTGTGGCTTTGATTCTGTTCCGTCTGACCTCGGCACTTACTTGATCGTTCGTCGCCTACAAGAATTGGGGATGCCTTGCAAACAAGTCAAGGCTTATTTCCAAGCAGCAGGGGGCTTCAATGGTGGGACTCTGGCATCCGCGTTTAATCTCTACGATTCACAGGGGTTAGTACAGATGAATGAACCCTTCCTGCTGAATCCATACAGAAACCATACTCAAGCTGAACTCGATCGTAATCGCGATCCACACCTGCCAGTGTTCGATCCAGATCTCAACACCTGGATTGCACCCTTCTTTATGGGAGCCGTCAATACTCGAATTGTGCGGCGGAGTGCTGCCTTGTATGAAGACTGGCAGGAACCTTATGGAGCCGATTTTACCTACCAGGAATATCTCAAGTTTGAGGAGCCACTCGCAGGGCTGAAAGCAGTAGGTATGACATCAGGACTTGCTTTGTTTATGGGAGCATTGCAACAGCCTCAAGTGCGATCGCTGTTGCAACCGATCTTGCCTCAACCGGGAAGCGGACCCTCAGAGCAAACGATGAATGAGGGGTGGTTCTCCTGTGACCTGATTGGGACTGCGGGCAATGGACATAAGGTACAAGGACTGATTCGAGATCAAGGTGATCCTGGCAATCGAGCAACTGTCAAATTCATGTGTGAATCAGCCTTGAGTTTGGCACTTCAAATCGTTGAGCTACCCGGAGGTCAGACGCGGGGAGGCATTCTGACTCCAGCGACTGGATTGGGCGAGGTTCTGGCACATCGGTTACAACGTGCTGGAATGACTATAGAAGTGGAGGTTCCGACGCTAGATTGATGCCTGATAAAACTCTATTATCAAACCGTACTTTTGTACTATATAATAGCGGCATTTGCGATTCCTAGAAGTGTTCAGACTGGAGGAAAGTAGATGTCCAATCACAGCGGCAGCTATATGCTCAACGACATTATTCAAATGCTCGACGATGAGCAAGTATTGGAGACGATCGGGCTGCAAAAAACGCAGCAAGTCATCACCAAACTTGTTGAGGTTGCTTCGAGAGAGTATGACTGCAATGCTGGAGAAAGGGTATGTCAATAGTTTTGTGTCAAAGGTGAAAAGTTAGAGGGGAAATCGGTC